>NZ_JBWKKJ010000005.1:0-311195 GCF_056431605.1 Streptomyces sp. NPDC045846
CCCCCCCCCCCCCCCCCCCCCCCCCCCCCCCCCCCCCCCCCCCCCCCCCCCCCCCCCCCCCCCCCCCCCCCCCCCCCCCCCCCCCCCCCCCCGCCGCCATGTCAGGGGCAGGAACTCCGGGTGAGCCGCGTCTCACCTGCACGGCTGCGCTTGTCTATGCAACGAGTTGCATAGAAGGATTCGGGCATGGCGCTTGAGCACGCGATCCTCGTCTCGCTGTTGGAGAAGCCGGGCTCCGGTTATGAGCTGGCCCGGCGCTTCGACCGCTCCATCGGCTACTTCTGGGCCGCCACGCACCAGCAGATCTACCGCATCCTCAAGCGCATGGAGAACGACGGCTGGATCGACGCCCGCGAGGTGGCGCAACAGAACCGGCCGGACAAGAAGGAGTACTCCGTCTCCGCACCCGGCCGGGCCGCGCTCTCCCAGTGGCTGCACGAGCCGATCGAACCGGAGAGCGTCCGGCACGAACTCGCCGTGAAGATCCGCGGAGCGGCCTTCGACGACCCGGCCGCGCTGCTCCGCGAGGTGGAGCGGCACCGCCAGGCACACACCGACCGGCTCGCCCACTACCTCGCGGGGGAGCGGCGCGACTTCACGGGCCCCGAAGCCCCGGAGACCGACGCCGGGCGAGAGCTCCAGCACGTCGTGCTGCGCGGCGGCATCGCCTACGAGCGGATGACCCTCGCCTGGCTCGACGACGTGATCGCCACCCTCCACCGGCTCGGTTCCGAGCACTGAACCGCGCCGACGGGCCCGTGCGGCTCCGGCCGCTCGCCGCCCGTACGCATCCGACGACCTCCCGCACCCCTCCCCACCTCCCGAGCCGGAAAGGCGAATGGCCATGGCCGACCCGCTGCTGTTCAACCCGCACACCTACGACCCGACCCACTTCGACCCCGAGACCCGCAGGCTGCTGCGCGCCACCGTCGACTGGTTCGAGCAGCGCGGCAAGCGCCGCCTGATCGAGGACTACCGCTCCCGCGCCTGGCTCGCGGACTTCCTCGCCTTCTCCGCGAAGGAAGGGCTCTTCGCGACCTTCCTCACCCCCGCCTCGGCCGCCGGTCCCGACCAGGCGGACAAGCGCTGGGACACCGCCCGGATCGCCGCGCTGAACGAGATCTTCGGCTTCTACGGGCTCGACTACTGGTACGCCTGGCAGGTGACCATCCTGGGCCTCGGGCCGGTCTGGCAGAGCGACAACGCCGCCGCCCGCAGCCGCGCGGCCGAACTCCTCGACCAGGGCGAGGTGTTCGCCTTCGGCCTGTCCGAGAAGAGCCACGGCGCGGACATCTACTCCACCGACATGCTCCTGGAGCCCGACGGCGACGGCGGGTTCCGGGCCACCGGCAGCAAGTACTACATCGGCAACGGCAACGCCGCCGGTCTCGTCTCCGTCTTCGGCCGCCGCACCGACGTCGAGGGCCCCGACGGCTACGTCTTCTTCGCCGCCGACAGCCGCCACGAGGCGTACCACCTGGTGAAGAACGTCGTCGACTCCTCGAAGTACGTCAGCGAGTTCCGCCTGGAGGACTACCCGGTCGGTGCCGAGGACGTCCTGCACACCGGCCGTGCCGCGTTCGACGCCGCGCTCAACACCGTCAACGTGGGCAAGTTCAACCTGTGCACCGCCTCCATCGGCATCTGCGAGCACGCGATGTACGAGGCGGTCACCCACGCGCACCACCGCGTCCTCTACGGCCGCCCCGTCACCGCCTTCCCGCACGTGCGCCGGGAGTTGACCGACGCGTATGTGCGCCTCGTCGGGATGAAGCTGTTCAGCGACCGCGCCGTGGACTACTTCCGCTCCGCCGGGCCCGACGACCGCCGTTACCTCCTCTTCAACCCCATGACGAAGATGAAGGTGACCACGGAGGGCGAGAAGGTCATCGACCTGATGTGGGACGTCATCGCCGCCAAGGGCTTCGAGAAGGACAACTACTTCGCGCAGGCGGCCGTCGAGATCCGCGGCCTGCCCAAGCTGGAGGGCACGGTCCACGTCAACCTCGCCCTGATCCTCAAGTTCATGGGCAACCACCTGCTGAACCCCGCCGAGTACGCGTCCGTACCGACCCGGCTCGACGCGGCCGACGACGCCTTCCTCTTCCAGCAGGGACCGGCGCGCGGCCTGGGCGCCATCCGCTTCCACGACTGGCGCACCGCGTTCGACGCGTACGCGGAGGTCCCCAACGTGGGCCGCTTCCGCGAACAGGCCGACGCGCTCTGCGAGTTCGTCGCCACCGCCGCCCCCGACGAGGAGCAGAGCCGCGACCTCGACCTGCTGCTCGCCGTGGGCCAGCTGTTCGCCCTGGTGGTGCACGGGCAGCTGATCCTGGAGCAGGCGCGCCTGACCGGCCTGGAGCAGGACGTGCTCGACGAGCTCTTCGCCGTCCTCGTCCGCGACTTCTCGGCACACGCCGTCGAGCTGCACGGCAAGGACTCCGCGACCGAGGCGCAGCAGAGCTGGGCGCTGGGCGCGGTCCGGCGTCCGATCGTGGACGAGGCCCGCTCGGCGCGTGTGTGGGACCGCGTCGAGGCGCTGGCCGGGGCGTACGAGATGGCGCCGTAGCCTTCCCCGGGCCCGGCCTGCCCGGCGCGCCCAGGTCCCCGGCCCTCGTGCCGGGGACCTGTCCACCGCGCCCGTGAGGTGTCGGGACCGGCGGAACCGTCAGGGTCGGGCGGCGTCGGGGAAGGGGGTCAGGGTGATGGCGCCGGCCGCCCGGGCGAGGTCGGCGGGCGCGACCGTGGCGCCGTCGGCCTTGACCTGCGCGAGCCGCTGGTTGCGGCCGACGAAGCCGCGCATCGTCCGCTCGTATCCGGCGAAGGCGGCGCGGTGGTCGTCGCGGTGGTGCGCGAGTTCACCCGCGAGCACGTACGCTCCGACGAGGGCCAGGCTGGTGCCCTGACCCGATCGCGGCGAAGCGCAGTAACCGGCGTCGCCGACGAGCGCGACGCGCCCCGTGGACCAGTGGTCGAGCCGGACCTGGCTCATCGAGTCGAAGTAGAAGTCCGGCGCGTCCCACAGGTGCGACAGGAGCCGGGGGGCCTCCCAGCCGACGTCGGCGAAGCGCTCGGCGAGGATGGTCCTCTGCTGGTCGAGATCCCGGTGGTCGAAGTCGAGTCGCCCGGACCGGAACAGGAGCAGCGCCCGCGCCTCGGTGTTCTGCCGGGCGCTGTAGACGCCGACCAGCGCGTCGCCCTCCCGGTGGTACGTCTGCCAGTGGTCGAGGCCCAGGAAGTTGGGCACGCTGAACACCGCGAGGTGGCTGCCGAGGAAGTGGAGGAACCGCGACTTCGGGCCGAAGGCCAGCTGTCGTACACCGGAGTGCAGGCCGTCCGCGCCGATCACCAGGTCGAAGCGGCGCGGGCGTTCGTGCCGGAAGCCCACGCGCACGCCGTCGTCCTCCTGCGCGAGGGACGTGATGACGTCCCCGAACAGGAACTCGTTCCCGTAGCGGGTCACGTCGAAGAGCAGGTGTGTCAGGTCGTCCCGCATCACCTCGATGTCGCCGTTGCCGATCAGTCCGCCGGTCAAGGTGGCCTCCGTGGACCGGGAGAGCTCCTCGCCCCGGCTGTCCACGAACGACATCCCGCGCATGCGGGTCGAAGTGGCCCGGAGCTTGTCGCGCAGCCCCATCCGCTCCACCACTGGCAGCGCGGCGCCCCGGACGTCGATGGCCTGCCCGCCTCCGCGCAGGCCGGGCGCCTGCTCCACGACGGTCGGCCGAAACCCCGCGCGCTGCAACCAGTGCCCCAGCGCGAGACCCGCCACGCTCGCTCCGGAGATCAGAACACTCGTGTTTCCCATGCGCTCTCCCAGTGCCTCGACCCGCACCTCGGTGCCCGCGGTGCCCGTGGTCCGCGGATACCTGGAGTCTTGACATCGCGGGGCGGGGCGGCAATGCGCGGTTCGGCAAGCAATAGTTGCTTTCCGGGCAATGATCCCGGGAGGGCGGGAGGGCTGCCCCGTCACACGGAGGCGGTGCGTCGGCCGGATCCGGTCAGGCGCGCCAACGCCTGGGAGACGTCGGCCAGTTGAGCCGCTTCCGCGTCCGTCCCGATGCCGTTTTCCGGAGTGATCGGGGCCAGGCCGGTGGCCGGGGCCCGGGCGGGCTGTCCGAGCGCCGTACGGTCCAGTGCCGCCAGGATGGACGCCGCCCGGGTGGTGGCCGCGGTGTCCGGGCCCGCCGGTTCCGGGTCCGTCAGGTGGGGGCGGAGGAGCAGCAGGCCGTCGTGGATCTCGATGACCCGGCGGTAGAGCGCCAACCCCAGCGCACGAGGGGCGAGTTCACCTGGTCCGCGACGGGGCTGGAGCAGGGCGATCTCCGGGAAGGCGTGGTGCAGGGCGGACCACAGCGGGCCGAGGGCGCGGTAGGTGCGGTACGACCACCACCAGTGCCGCAGCGCGACCCATGCGGCGGTGCTGCCGCCCGCGATGAGCAGGCCCGCGCAGAGCATGCCCAGGACCGAGGAGACGGCGTCCTCGCCGTCCGTCTGGCGGCCGGTGAAGAGGGCGAGCCGGATGTCGTCGACGCCCCAGGCGGTCCACACCAGGCCCGCGGCCGCGCCGCAGCAGAGCAGTCGGAGCCCCACGCGCAGGGCCCCCGTGGCCCGCCGGGACCTGTGCAGCGCCGCCCGGCACAGGACCGCCGCGTGCCAGGCCGGGTAGAGCGTGATGGCCGTGTTGTAGGCGGCCAGGAAGGGGCGGTGGCGGGCGTCGACGAAGAGCTCTCCGGCCGTGTGCTGGATGTGGGCGGCCGAGAACAGCAGCACCAGCGCGACGAGCGTCAACCCGGCCGCGATCAGCCGGCGTCGGGCCGATCTGGTGGTCATCAGGCCGATGCAGGTGACCGCCGCCATGCGCAGGAGGTCGCCCGCCAGCGTGGGCAGGCCCGGCAGGCCGACGGTCTCCTCGACCGCCAGGGCCGTGGCAGGGGTGAGAACGATGAGGGCCGCGCCCAGGCAGAACGCGAAACGGTGGACGTGCGGCTGGGTGGTGTTCCGGCGGCCGCCCCATCGGTAGAGGCCGAACACGCACAGCGCGAGACCGGCGAGACACTGGAGGGCGTCAGTCACGGTCGTCCGGCCACAGGGCGGAGTCGGCGAAGGGGTCGGCCGGACGGTTCGGCGGGGCCCAGACCGCGCGCTGGAGGATCAGTGAGGCCAGTAACTCGGCTTCCTGTTCCTGTGGATCGCTGTAGACGGTCCGGCCGAGCACGCTGCGCACAAGACCCGCGGAGAGGTGCGGGGTGAGCTCCGGCGAGAGCGTGCCGTCGTGTCCGCACAGGAGGTGGGACAGCTCGTGGACGAGGATGTGCTGGCGGTGCAGCGGGGCCGTGTCCGCCGCGTACGCGATGTAGTCGGCCTGCTCGGCGCTGACGAGCAGACCGCACGGCACGCCTGGCTGCCACCGCGTCGGCATCAGCTCGATCGGTCTGCCCCGCTGCTGTGCCACCGTGGCGATGAGCTGGGCCGCGTCGAAGGGAACGGGCAGGTCCAGGGTGGCGGCGATGGTCCGGCAGCGCCGCAGCCGGGCCCTGGACGCGCGGCTCACCGGGCCCCAACGGCCCGTTTTCATCGGCCCGTTGATCTGCGTCGGTCGGCCTCGCGGCGGGCGATGGAATCGATCAGGTCGCGTACGGTCCCCAGGCCGTCGGGGGAGAGGTGGACCGCGCGCAGCGCGACATCGCGTACGCCCGCGTCGCGCATGGCGGAGAGCAGCGCGACCTCCTCGCCGACCCGCGCGCCCTCCGCGTCGTCGAAGAAGTACGCGACCGGCACCTCGAAGAACGCGGCCAGCGCTTCCAGATGGCGCTTGGTGGGGTTGTCGCGGCGACCGGTGCGCAGCTGCCACAGATAGGTGGCGGAAAACGTCTCTCCGCTCGACTCGCGGCAGGCCCTGGCCACTTCCTCGTTGCTGTAGGGCGAGCGGTCCGGGCGGCGTACCGCCTGGAAGAGGGCCTCTATGCGCTCCGCCAATGACTGGGCCCCGGCCTCCGGCACCGTCCCACCTCCGTTCAGTAACGGCATAGTAAACGACCCGCCGCAGGGTGGGGCGGGCAACGTGTGATCTCAGCTGAGGTGAATGAATGGCCCAATGTATCCACACCAGTTGACACCCCGCCGCGCCCTCGATCAAGCTTCGGACGGATGGGAGAGCCCGTCCGAACAGTCCTGGCCGAACGAAGGAGCACACCCATGAGACGCACTGCCGCCGCGTTATTGACGGCGCTGCTGGCGATCTGCGCCGCCATCGCGCTGCCCGCCACGGCGCACGCCGAGAGCCCCGGTTCCTGCACCACCCACTACGAGGGGCCCTACGGCAGCGCCTCGTGCTCGGGCGTGGCCCCGGGCACGCAGTGGCGAGCCGTGGTCGGCTGCTTCTACCTCGTGAGCGGCCAGCCGGTCCCGTTCCAGGTGGTCGGCAACATCGTCACCGGCGACGGCACCTCGGTCGGCGGGTGCACGGGCGCCTCCTGGGCGACCAAGCACATCGAGGCCGTCGTCGTCGGCGTCACCGGCAGCCAGGGGCGGCTCGTCGGCTACGGCGGCAAGTGCGTGGACATCCGCAGCGGCAGGACGACCGTCGCCACCCCCGTGCAGGTCTACGACTGCAACGGCACCGGCGCCCAGTGGTGGACCCTGGGTACGGACCACACCGTGCGCGCGCTCGGCATGTGTCTGAACGTGGTGTGGCGACGCAGCGAGAACGGCACCAAGGTCGAGATCTACGACTGTCTGCAAGGCGCCCAGGGCGAGCAGTGGATCCCCCAGCCGGACGGTTCGCTCAAGAACGTCCTCACCGGCAAGTGCCTCGACGACCTCGGCTTCAACACGGCCAACGGAACGCAGCTGGGCATCTGGGACTGCAACGGAGCGGCCAACCAGAAGTGGACCCTGACCCCCTGACGGGGCACCGCACCGGCCGCCCCCGGGATCGCGTCGTGACCACGCGGACGGCCTGAGCGGGCACGGCTTCGGGGGACGCCCCGAGCTTTGGCCACATGGAGGGGAGCGGCGGGGCCCGGCCCGGGGAGGGCGGGTCCCGCCACTACATGTGCGGCGGACCAGCAGGGCGGCCGGCCCACACCGGGGGAGTTCGGCTCGACCACGGCTGGGCGCGTTCGAGTTGGCCCGCCAGACGGAAGAGGCGGCCCTCCAGGCCGTAGCCCGCGGCGAACTGCATGCCGATCGGAACCCCCGTCCCGCCGTCGACCGTCACGGGCACGGACATGGCGGGGGTGCCTGACACATTGAACGCCGCGGTGAACGGCGACATGTCGAACAGGCGTCGGAGCCAGCCGAGTCCGTCCAGCGTCTCGGCGCCCTCCGCATGCGTACCCAGAGGCACCGGGAGCTCCGGCAGCGTCGGGGTGAGCAGCAGGTCGTAGGCGTCGAAGGACCGTGCCAGGCCGCGCGCGACGCGGTTGCGCAGATCGAGAGCGGTGACGAACTGGGGGCCGCTGACCCGCTGCCCGTAGTGGTAGCTGGCGAGGATGGGTGGTTCCAGGGTCGAGGAGTCGATCGGGCGACCGGTGGCGGCCGCCAGCGCGTCGAGCGAGGCCGCGAGATTCGCCGACCACTGACGGGCGTTGGCCAGCACGAACTCCTCCCATCCGGCGCCGAGTTCGACCGTGGCCTCCTCCACCCGGTGACCGAGCGATTCGAGCAGGCGCACCGTGCGCGCGAGCGCCTCGGCCACGGGCCCGGTGGTGCGACGTCCGCCCCACGCCTCGGCGAGAACACCGATCCTCAGCGTGCCCGGATCGCGAGCGACCTCCTGGGCGTACGGCCGGGGCGGCTCCTGGGCGAAGTAGGGATCGCCCGGCTCCGGTCCGCGGATCGCGTCGAGCAGGACCGCGCTGTCGCGTACGGTGCGGCTGACGCTGCCCTGTACGGCGAGGCCGTTGAAGATCTCGTCCAGGTCCGGCCCCAGGGAGACCCGGCCGCGCGTCGGCTTCAGCCCGAACAGCCCGTTGTAGGCGGCGGGGATGCGGATCGATCCGGCGGCGTCGGTGGCGTGGGCGAGCGGGACGATGCCCGCGGCGACCGCCGCTCCCGCGCCCCCGCTGGACCCGCCCGCGCTCCGCCCCAGGTCCCATGGATTGCGGGTGGCGCCGTACAGCACGGGTTCCGTCGTGGTGCTGTACGCCATCTCCGGTGTCGCGGTGCGCCCGAAGGTCACAAGACCGGCGCGGCGGAAGCGCCGCATGAGGAAGGAGTCGGCGAGTGCGACGTTGCCCGCGGCGAGACGGCTGCCCAGCTCCGACCGCCTTCCGGCCATCGAGACGCCGAGGTCCTTGATCAAGAAGGGGACTCCGGCCAGCGGGGCGCTGCCGGGGGCGGGCGCGTCATCCGTCGGCCATGTCTCCACGACGGCGTTGACCAGCGGGTCGACCGCCCGGGTGGCTTCCCGTGCCGCCGCTTCCAGTTCGGCGGCGGTCACCTCGCCCCGCGCCACCAGCCGCGCGAGCCCGACCGCGTCGAAGGTCACGTACTCCTCGACTTTCACTGCTGCTCCCAGAGAAGAAGATACCGTTGAGACCCTGACGATACCGATCGGTATCGCGTGGAACGGACTGGTACCGTAGCAGTGGATGTGAAACCCCACAACGGACCAGACGTCACGGAGCAGGCATGGCATCGACCGTCAGCAGACCGGACCGGGTGGCCAAACTGCCCCCGCGTGAGCGCATCCTGGACGCGGCGGAAGAGCTGTTCCAGAGCGAGGGGATCCAGCGTGTGGGCGTCCAGGCCATCGCCGAGCGGGCCCGCACCACCAAGATGGCGATCTACCGCCACTTCGAGACCAAGGACGCCCTGGTCGCGGAGTGGCTGCGGATCCTCGCGGCCGACTACCAGGCCGCCTTCGACCGGGTCGAGTCCGAACACCCCGGCCGTCCCCGCGAGCAGATCCTCGGCCTGGCCCGCTTCATCGCCGAGGGGCTTCCGGCGATCTCGCACCGGGGCTGCCCGTTCATCAACTCCCTCGCCGAACTGCCCGACCGTTCGCATCCCGCACGACAGGTGATCGAGCAGCACAAGGCGCTCCAGCTGCGCAGGCTGGTCGCCCTGTGCGCCCAGGCAGGGCTGCCCGACCCCGAACAGGCCGCGGCCGAGATCACCTTCGTCCTCGAAGGAGCGCAGGTCAGCACACAGAACGGAAGCGTCGACCGGGTAGGGGAGCGGCTGACGCGGATCGTCGAGGCGATCGTGGACCGCCACCGCCACCGCCCCGCCACCGGCGCGTGACCGGAGTCGGCCTCCTTCCGGGCGCGCGAGCCGACGGCAGGGCCGAGGGCGGATGCGCCCATCGGCGCCATGACCGATGCGCCGCAGGTCCGACCATGGTCCTCAGGAGATCGTTCCCGGGCGGCCCCGGTGCGCCCGGCAGTGGACAGGACCCTTCTGCGGACACGCATGCCGATCTGGTGTTCCTCGGCGGTCAAGTGGTCGCGGTGGATGCGGAGTTCACCGTCGCCTCGGCCCTGGCGGTGACCGGCGGGCTGACCAGCGCCGGACTGGCACCAGGAGTCGCCACCATGATGCTGCGCGAGTCGAAGGCCGCGGCGCGGGCCGCGGCCTGGGGAATCGAACCGTCCCCGTGAGGCCGCACACCACCGCGCCGACCCGCATGCGCGAAGGCGACGGAAGAAAGGGCTTGACCCTGCCCCTGCGTCAGGGTTGGAGCCTGGCCTCATGACGAACGACATCACATCCCCCGAGCGGCTCGCCCCACCGGTCGGAGGCTTCCAGGAGATCGACGGACGGCGGCTCTTCGCGCACCGGTCGGGCAGCGGCGGGCCAGCCGTCGTGTTCCTGCCGGGCGCCGGCGCCGTGGGTCTTGACTACTTCGGGGTCCAGCACGAGGTTGCGCGCTTCACCACCGCTGTGGTGTACGACCGGGGCGGCACGGGCTACAGCGACCCCGTCGCCCTGCCGCGCACCGCCACCGAGGTCGCCACGGAACTGCGCGCATTGCTGCGCGCCCAGCACATCCCCGCCCCGTACGTCCTCGTGCCGCACTCCCTCGGCGGCCTGTACGCGCACCGCTTCGCCCAGCTGTATCCGCGGGACGTCGCCGGGCTGGTCATGCTGGACACCCTGCACCGAGACTGGGACGCGTTCCTTCCGCCCGCGATGCGGCTCGCCGCCTTCGAGCGGCTGGCGCCCGGCCCGGAACAGCTCAGGAAGCTGCGTCCGGTGCTGCGGGACACATGGCACGAACTGCTCGCGGAATACCCCGAGTTCGTGCGGATGCGCTGATCGAGGCTCATGACCGCGAGGCGTGGCTCGAGTCGGGCGCCGCCGAGCGCGGCACCCTGATCCCGCTCGTCACCGAACTGAAGGCCGGGCCTGGTTTCCCCGACGTTCCGGTGATCGCTCTCACGGTGGTGGGCACCGATCCCGTCCCGCGGGCGACGGTGCCGGATCAGACGGCGCGGGAGATCCGGGACGGCAGGATCCGGTTGGACGCGGCCCTGGTGGGCGTGGTCTCGGACGGAGAGCAGCGCGTCCTCTCCGACACCCTGCACCACCGGCTCTGCTTCGACCGCCCCGACGCCGTGGTCCAGGCGGTCCGGGACGTGATCGACCGGGCGGCCCGGGCCTAGACTCACCGCCACACGCCGAAGATCCGAGGAGGA
Organism: Streptomyces sp. NPDC045846; assembly: GCF_056431605.1. Taxonomy (NCBI): domain Bacteria; kingdom Bacillati; phylum Actinomycetota; class Actinomycetes; order Kitasatosporales; family Streptomycetaceae; genus Streptomyces; species Streptomyces sp. NPDC045846. The sequence continues at coordinate 10,647 of NZ_JBWKKJ010000005.1, forward strand.
CGGTGCTCACGATCGGCCAACTGGCAGCGGCCGCGGGCGTAACCGTGCGCACCGTCCGCCACTACCACCACGTCGGCCTGTTGCCCGAGCCGCAACGCGACGCCTCGGGCTACCGCCGCTACGGCGCGCAGGCCGCGGTGGACCTCATCCGCATCAGGACCCTCGCCGACGCCGGTGTGCCGCTGGCCCGTATCGACGCCCTGCTGCACGCGCGGCCCGCGGAGTTCGCCTCGGCCGTCACCGAGATCGACGCGGCGTTGCAACGCAAGATCGACGAACTCGGCGAGTCCCGCCGCCGGATCGCCGAACTGGCCGGCGGTGAACGGCTTGTTCTGCCGCCCGAGGTGGTCGCGCTCCTGGACCGGATGTGCGCCCTCGGGGTCGGTGAACGGCGGGTCCGACTGGAGCGGGACTCGTGGATCCTGCTGCGGGCACTGGACCCGGACGTCATGCCGCAGCGCGTCCGGGACAAGAACGCCGCCCTCGACGACCCCGAGACGGCACGCCTCTATCTCGCCTGCGACGCATCGGTGGACTGGGCTCCGGACGATCCCCGCCTGGACCAGCTCATCGACGACCTCGACGCCTGGGAGATCAAACACGGGCAGGACAGCGCCCGGAGGCGATCCGCGCAGCTGGTCTCCTCCCAGATCGCCGACGCGTCACCGGCATGGCAACGCATCATCACCACCCTCGCCCACCGAGCCAAGCACCGCCGAACCACCGAGCAGCCCGGCTGAGACACACGACGCGGGCCACCTGGTTCAGACGTCTCCGAGGAAGCCCGGATCAACCCCGTCGAACTGTCGCGCCGAATCGCGGGCGACGCCGAGCAGCTCCGCCATGGGCACGGCACGACGGCTGGTCGCGGCGATGTCCTGCCGTGCCTCGGCGGACCACAGCGGCGGAAATATCGACAGTCCCTGACCGCTGTTCAACGCCTGAACCTCGTCACGCCGCCCCGGCCAGCGGAAGTCCGCGTAGAACTCCTCCGACGCCCCCGACACCAGCCAGGTCAGCCATGCCGAGTGGCCCGCCCCCAGGGCCTCCCAGCGCAGCGAATCCGGGGCGAAGTACACCACCTCACCCGGGTCCCCGGGGCGGCCGGCATCGGCAGGCGAACCACCGTTGAGAGCGAAGACACCACCCAGCACGTCGTGAGCCACCACCAGGCCCGCATCCGGTCGCCACGCCGGGTCGAACGACGCGGGGAGTCGGTTGACCCGGGCCAGGCTCGGCAACCCGTGTGCCGCCCCCTTGGCCGGGCTGCCGAAGACCCGCACCCACCCGCCGTCCACCAGCAGGCCCCCGCAGTGCAGCACCACCGCGCCAAGGTAGGACCGGGCCGTGACCTGCAACTGAAGGAGGGATGCCGCGGCCACGTCGCCGTCGGGCGGGAGCACTTCCACGAGCCCCGTCCCGGCATCGATTGTGTCCCTCAGCTCCGGCCAAGCGGGTTCCTCGACATCGATCAGCTGACTCAACTCACGCATGCCGGAATCGTCGCACCCCCGTCCCGTACCCCGACGGGCAGGGCTCGCGAGGTCCCTCCGAGGCCAGCCCCCGTGGGCCGGTAGCCGCGCGTTCCGGGACGGATGCGCTACCGCGGCTCGCGCAGGCCGAGAAGGTACGTTGCGGTCAGTGCGACGCCGGGGTCGTCGTCGTCCGACAGGGACGCCAGGGCCTGTGACACCGTGTCACCCGGGATGTCCGCGAGGGCCTGGGTCAGGCGTCGACGGGCCGCCGCATCAAGGGAGTTGCGGGTGAGGCGGGCGAGGAGCTGCGTGGCGATCTCGTCCGCCCGGGCGGGGTCACTCGCCAGCGTGCCCAGCGCGTCGGCCGCGTCGACGTCGTTCGTCTCTCCGACGATCATGTCGAGGAGCAGGGGGACCGCCTCGGCTCCGCCGCGCGCCCCGACCGCCAGAGCCGCGTGCCGGCGGACCACCAGATCGGGGTGCGTGAGGGCTTCTCGCAGCAGGGCGGTCGCCGTATCGTCCGGGATCTTCGCGATCGACTGGACGGCGCGCTCGCGGACCGCGGCCGTGGGGGAGGCGAGCCCCTCCGCCAGGAGTGGCAGTCCGCCGCCCGACCGGACCAGGGCCCATCGAAGGGCTCCGGCGACGTGCGGGTCCGCTTCGCTCAACACCGCCTCCACCAGGGCTTCCACCGGCACCGGAACCTCCTGCGCCGAGGCCAGGGCCGCGCGCTGGCGCTGGCCCGCGCTCTCGGATCCCAACGCGTGCAGGAGCGCGACGATCTGGAGGACGTCCTCCCAGTCGGCCGGTTCCGCCGCATTGATCCGCCGGAGCCGCGTGAGCAGCGCCGTCTCGCCCGCGATGCGCTCGCGCGTCTGGCGGATGAGGTCGTCCACGAGCCCGGCGGGCTCGAAGCCGGGGTCGTCGAGCGCGGACCCGACCTCGCGCAGCGACAGCCCCAACGACCGCAGGCTCTCGATGTGGAAGATGCGCCGGATGTCCTCGCCGGAGTACTCCCGGTACCCGCCTTCCGTACGGCCCGTGGGCCGCACCAGGCCGAGCGAGTCGTAATGCCTGAGCATGCGGGCGCTCACACCGGACCGCCGCGCGACATCACCGATCAACACTGCCCATCACCCGTCCTGGCCGGTCGTACCGAGAGCCATGATGCGCTTCGCCTCCTCGACGGCGAAGTCGAACCCGGCCTCCGGGTCGCGCAGCAACTGTTCGGTGGCGATCGCGTGGGCACGCACGCGGGCGTCGGGATGTGCGGCCGCGGCGTGCAGGGCCGCCACGATCGCCTCGCCGAGAGCGATGAGAGCCCGGCTCAGACTCAGCTGGGTCTCACGCCCGCCCCGCCCGAGCTGCGCCCCCAAATCCCGTACCAGCCAAGGGACTTCACCTTCGGGTACGAGAACGACCGCGGCCCGCCAGGCGCTCCGTGCCACCTCGTCGTCGGGGTCGGACAGCAGCGCGGGTGTGATCGCGGGCCACACCTGCCGGTCGCCGATCTTGGACAGTGTGTGCAGCGCCTGGCTTCGGGCCTGTGCTCGCTCCGACCGGAGTTCGTGGACGAGCCCGGGCAGCGTGGTCGACGAGGGGTGTCGGGTGAGCGCCCACGTCAGCATTTCCCGCACGGAGAAATCGGGCTCGACCGCACACCGCTCGATGAGCGTGGGGACGAACCGTGGCTCGGGGGCCGTTCCGACCGCCAGGGCCGCCCGCAGCCGCACCGAGGGATCGCGGTGCTCCAGCCCCTGGAGGGCTCGCACCGCGTCCGCCTCCTGCTTCGTCATGGTCATCGGGACCACCTCCTCGGCGCCAGTGAAGGGCTTGTCACCGTGTCAAGGTCAAGCGGGACCGCGCTGCAGGTCACCGGATCGCGGTGCGCCCGGCTCGGGGTGCCGGTCAGCGCCGCAGGGCGCTGAGGTGTTCATGGATCAGCAGGTGTCCCTCGGGAGTGGGGTGCAGGCCGTCGACGAGCAGCTCGGCACGCTTGTGCAGGGGCTCCCACAGGTCGAGGTGGTCGACATGGTTCTCCGCGCACCAGGACCGCGTCGCCTCGCGCAGGGCCCGCGCGCGGGCCTCCGTGAAGCACAGGCCCTCGTAGTCCTCGGTGCGTGTCTCGTCGAGCCAGAGCGGGCCCACGACCACGAGCCGTGCGTTGTGCGCCAGGGCCGTGGCGGCCAGGAAGGCGAGGCTTTCCGTGAGCCCCGACAGTGGGTCGGCGCCCTCCTGAGGGGTCGTCACCGGCAGGGCGGAGTCGTTGATCCCGGCGGCCACCAGCAGGGTGTCCGGCAGGCGAGGGGGCAGGACGCCGGGGGTCTGCTCACTCACGTCGAGCAGGGTGCTGCCCGGGATGGCCAGGTTGAAGACCCGGTGCTCCGCCTCGTTCTCCGCGATGTGCTCCGCCGCCAGGTGCGCCGCCCATCCGCCGCGCGGGTCGCAGCGGCCGTACGCGATGCTGTCGCCGACGATCACGATGCGCGCCGCCGAGCGCAGCGGGTTCGCGTCCAGGTAGGCCCAGGCGCTCGTTCCGCAGGAGAGCAGCACCCGTCGACGGGCGTAGTCGTCGACCTCGTACGCATCGGCCGCGGCGAGCTCCTCGTCGGTGAGGTGCAGGACACCGCCGTCGACGACGGCGCCGTGCTTGCGCCGCAGGGTCAGGTGCACGTCGAGACCGCTGGTGGCGATGACGTCCGGGTCGGTGATCGGCAGCGGGCTCGTCGCGTACCCGGTCAGCGACGCGGGGGAGCACGGCACGGTCCGGCCGAAGAGTGCGATCTGGACCTGCTCGTCCAGCAACGTGCCGAAGGAGAACAGGGTGTGGGGGCGTGACGCGGTCACTGTGGGGTACGCGGCCTCTCTCGCAGGGTCTGTCGCCTCACCCTAGCGGCTGACCTGGGCCGATGAACCGGCCGTCCCCGTCAGGGCCTTCACGGCGGCAGGGCGCGCCGGCCGACTCCCTCAGGTCCCGCGGGGGCCTGTTCCTGCTACGACCTCGGGGCAGGAGAACCCGGCGGAGACCTCCGCCACGGTGCGTCGTCGCTCCCGCTGGGTCAACCGTCCTCGTGGCACCGGAAGTATTGCCTTCGCAATCATTTATTGCAACGCGTCGTTGCATTCGAGTGCAGCGCCATTGCATCAATTTCGCGCTTCCCACCAGGGAGTTTCCGCATTCGTGGATTGACCTCATTTTGAACGCAACGTAGCTTTCCAAATACATCAAACACGCCATATCGCGAGCCAGGAGTGGCCATGTCTGAAACCCTCCACACCGTCACCGCACTGCCGACGGAACGTCGGACCGGCTGCCCCTTCGACCCTCCCGCGGAACTGGTCGACGCCCAGCGGCACGGCCCCATCAGCCGCTACACCCACCCCGGCGGGAAGCCCGGCTGGCTGATCACGGGGTACGACCTCGTGCGGTCGGTGCTCGCGGACCCGCGGTTCAGCTCCCGCAAAGAGATCCTGAACGTGGGCGACTTCGAGCTTCCCCCCGCACCGCCCGGGGAATTCCTGCTGACGGACGAGCCGCTGCACAGCCGCTATCGCAAGCCGCTGATGGGCAAGTTCACCGTCCGGCGGATGCGGGCGCTCACCGAGCGCATCGAGCAGATCACCACCGAGTGCCTCGACGCCATGGAGAAGGCCGGGCCGCCCGTGGACCTGGTCACCGCGTTCGCCAAGCCCATCCCCACCATCGTGATCTGCGAACTGCTGGGCGTGCCGTACGAGGACCGGGCTTCGTTCCAGCAGCAGATCGACACGTTCGTCGGGGGTGCGACGAGCGACGAGGAGTTGATCGCCGCCTACACAGCGACGCAGGAGTACCTCGCGTCGCTCGTGGCCGCCAAGCGCGCCCACCCCACCGACGACGTGCTCAGCGAGCTCACCGACAGCGATCTGACGGACGAGGAACTGAAGGGAATGAGCCTGATCCTGCTCGCCGCGGGCTTCGACACCACGGCGAACATGCTGTCGCTCGGCACCTTCGCGCTGCTGCGCAACCCGGCCCAACTCGCCGCGCTGCGTGATGATCCAGCCCTCGCCGGGGGTGCCGTGGAGGAGCTGCTGCGGTATCTCAGCGTGGTCAAGACGTTGATGCGGACGGCCCTGGAGGACGTGGAGCTGGGCGGGCAGACCATCAAGGCCGGGACGACGGTCGTCCTGTCCTACAACACCGCCAACCGCGACCCCGGGCGCTTCAGTGACCCGCACGTGCTCGACCTCGGCAGGGAGTACAGCGGGCACCTGGCCTTCGGCCACGGCATCCACCAGTGCCTGGGGCAGCAGCTGGCCCGCGTCGAGATGACGGTCGGGTTCCGCGCGCTGCTCAACCGCTTCCCCACGCTGCGCCTGGCCGTGCCGCCCGAGGAGGTCGATCTGCGCCCGGAGGCCGCCGACATCTACGGGGTGAAGAGCCTCCCGGTCGCCTGGGACGTGTGACGGAGGCGCCTGACGGGGCGACGCCGGGGCGGGGGTCCCCTCGACCCCGGTCCCGGCGTCGCGGTCAGCCGGACGGGCGGATCGACAAGGCGTGGTGGAAGACGTCGCGCGGATCCCACCGGGCCTTGACCTGCTGGAGGCGCGGGCAGTTGCCCTTGTAGTAGAGGGTGTGCCACGGGACGCCGGAGGTGTTCCACTCGGGGTCGGCGAGGTCGGTGTCGGGGTAGTTGATGTACGAGCCGTCACTGACCGCACCCGGTACCGGGACCCCGCCCGTGTCGGCATACACATCGCGGTAGAAGTCACGGACCCAGGCGAGGTTGGTGGCGTCGTCGGCTTCGTAGGTCCAGATCGTCTGGTAGACGGCCTTCATGATCACGTCGCGTTGGGCGACGGCGGTGGCGCCCGGCGGTACCGACCTGACCTGGCCGCCGTAGCCGATGAGCAGCATGCCGCCGCCGGACGTGCCCGTGGCATTGGTCAAGTTGCGGTGCACGGCGGCGAGTTGGGTGTCGGTGAGCGAGCGGCGCAGGTAACCGGCCTTGATCTTGTACCGGCGGGTGCCGACATCACCGGGCTCCCCCGTCCCGGGCCAGGTCGTCGAGTGCAGCCAGGGCAGCGTCAGCCAGGTTTCGGTGCCCTCGACGCTGTCGGCGTACACCGCGTCCAGGAACTCCCGCACCAGACCGCGGGCGTTGGGGATGCCCGCGTCGATCTGAACGGTCATCAGGAAACCGTTCGCCCTGTGGTGCATCGGGATGAGGATGGCGTACAGCCCCGCGTACTTGGAGCCGGGCGCGCTGTTGCGTTCGTGCCAGGTGCCGAAGTTGCGCAGCAGAGTGGTGAACGCCTGGGGCGTCATCCTGTCGTCCCAGGCCCAGGTGACCAGGCACCCCAGCTGATCGCTCGGCGCGGCGGGCAACAGCCCGGACGGATCGCTCCCGCTCGCCCCGGGGGAGCGCAGCCAGTACCGGGTGACCACCCCGAAGTTCCCGCCGCCTCCGCCGGTGTGTGCCCAGAACAGATCCCGGTGCGGGTCGTCCGGCTCCCGCGTGGCCACCACCGCGCGTACGGCGCCGTCCCGGTCGACCACCACCACCTCCACGCCGTACAGGTGGTCCACCACCGATCCGTACCGGCGCGACAGCGGTCCGTACCCGCCACCCGCGAAGTGCCCGCCCGCTCCCACCTCCGGGCAGCCGCCCGCGGGGACGGTCACGCCCCAGCCCTTGAACAGCGTCCGGTACACGTGCCCGAGCGTGGCGCCCGGCCGCACCGAGAAGGCCCCGCGCGCCGCGTCGTAGCCCACCGCGTCCATGGGGGACAGGTCCAGGAGCATTCGCACGCCAGGGTCGGCCGTGAAGTTCTCGAAACAGTGACCGCCGCTGCGGACGGCGACCCTGCGCCCGGACCGTACGGCATCCGAAACCGCCCGGACCACCTGCTCGGTCGAGCCGACCACCCGGATCTCGTCGGGCCGCCCGACGAAGCGGAAGTTGTTGCCCCGCAACAGGCTGTCGTACCGGGCGTCGCCGGGCCGGACCGTCACCGGACCGAACCCCGTCGCGTCCGCAGGCGTCGGGCCGTTCTCCGCCGCCGCTGCCGAAGCCGCGGGGCCGACCACGCCCGCCGCCGCACCGCTCGCGGCCGCCGCGCCCGCCGCCGCCAGCAGCCCACGCCGGTTCATCGGGCTGGGATGCGATCCGTTCACCACGAGCTCCTGTCCGGGACCGGTCACCACGGCCGGGCCCCTGTCCGAGTCGTCGACCGTTCAGGAACGGGGCGCCGCAGGGAGGTCGTCCCCGGCTTCCGCTCCGGGCTCCACGGTTCTCACTGACTCATGACAACCCCCGTGCACCACATGGCTCCTGACGGCTCATCATGCCGCAGCACGTGTCCTGGCCCAACCCGCGTGGAGGCTGTATTTCGCCTTCGCGGAGGGGGCGCGGGGTCGATCGGATCCCCTCTCGTCCAGGTATCCGCTTGCGAATCCCCTCCACACCGGCCAAAGTCACCTGACCCCACGTGAAGGCAGAGAAGATGACCACCCAGACCCACCCCGTCGACCTCGAACTCATCCAGGCCGCGACCGAGATCGCTCGTACGCGCTGTCAGGGCGACAACCACACCATGGCGGCCGCCGCTCGTTCCCGGGACGGACGGATCGTCACCGCGGTGAACGCCTACCACTTCACCGGAGGGCCCTGCGCCGAGCTGGTCGTCATCGGTACGGCAGCCGCTCAGGGCGCCTACGACCTGGAGACGATGGTCGCCGTCGGCGACCGTGACCGGGGGGTCGTCCCGCCGTGCGGCCGCTGCCGCCAGGTCCTTCTCGACTACTTCCCCGCCCTCAAGGTCATCGTCGGCGCGGGTGACCGGCTGCGCACCGTCCCCGTCGCGGAGCTGCTGCCCGAGTCCTACGTGTGGGCCGACCACCAGCTCGACGCCGAGTAGTACACGCCACTCGGCACGCTCCTCACGGCGTCGGGGCGAGCGCGCTCACAGGCTTATCGGCCATACTGCGCCCGTGGAGCAGCGAACAGAACACCAGTACATGCCCCTGGCCGGTGCTGCGACGGACCCCGCGTACGTCCCCGGCCTGGTACCGGCGCGTGTGGTTCCGGCAGGGGCGGAGCCGTCGACCGCCGAGGCCCCGGAGCCGGACGCCGTCCCCGACGAGGGCGAGGAGGTGGCAGATGCGGCCGAAACCGAGGCCGTCGACGACGCGGAAGCCCCCGAGGCCGATTCCGATGACGCGGAATCCGGGGCGGACGACGGGCCCGTGTGCGAGATGTCCGACCACCAGGGGTCGATCCGCCTCGACCGCCGGGGAGTCAGGCTGCGGCTGGCCGACGAAGAGGCCGACTTCCGGTGGGACGAGGTGAGTGCGGTCGAGTACCGCACGCCGCGGTGGTCGCGCCGGTTCGAGATCGTGGTGTACACACCGAACCACCGGCGCTTCTCCCACGACGTGCGGGCCGCCGACCGGGCGGATCTCAAGGTGTGGAGCGAGCGGCTGGACGCGGTGCTCGACGCCTACTTCGAGGACTGACATGACGGCTCGGCCGGGGAGTTCGCTTCCCGGGCCGAGCCGTTCGGTGTGCCGGGCGCCCGCCTCAGGTCAGCGGGCGGTCCCTCACGGCCGGCGCCTTGTCCGCCGCCCGGTGGTATCGCACCTCGCGGATGCCGAGCGCCTGGCGCAGCTTTCCGGCGGGGAGCGTGACGGGAGCGGGGGCCGGTCCGTCGCCGGGGTGGGGCAGCGGGTAGGCCGTGGTCGTGGCGCTGTGGAAGGTCACGTTGCCCTCGACCTTGCTGAACAGCTGGTGCACATGGCCGTTCAGACAGGTCACGGACGAGAAGCGACGCAGGTACGACAGCGCCTGCACGGCGTCGTCGGTGCCCCAGCCCCAGGCCGGGTACATCGCGAACAGCGGGATGTGGCTGAAGACCACGATCGGGGTGTCACTGGACAACCCGGCCACGTCCTGGCGTACGAAGTCGAGCTGCTCGGTGCCGAGATGGCCGAGGTTCTTCAGGTTGAGCGAGTTGACCAGGGCGATGACGTGCACACCCTTGACGTCGAAGCTGTACCAGCCGTCGCCCCGGCTGCCCGCGCCGAACGCGGCGCGGTACTTCTGCCCCGAGTCGTCGAGGGCGTCGTGCTCCCCGGGCACGGTGTGCGTGCCGCCGCTGTGCAGGCCCTTCATCATCTGCTTGACCTGGTCGAACTGGCCGGGTGTGGCCAGATGGGTCAGGTCTCCGGTGTGCATCACGAAGTCGGGCCGCGTGGGCAGGGAGTTCACGTGGTCGATGGCACGGGCGAAGGAGCCGGTGACGTCCGTGTTGGCGGCGCCGCGGAAACCGAGATGGCTGTCGCTGAGCTGAACGAACGTCAGCGTGTCCGGGCCGTTCTTCTGCTGCCCGCCGGAACCGGCCAGGTGGCTGTACACCTCGCCGCCCGCGATGCTGAGCACGACCGCCGAGCCGAACCAGGCGCTGTGACGCAGAAGTTGACGACGCGTCATGTGCTGTGGAAGCCGGACGGTCATGGCCGCACCACCACGGTGCCGTGCATGAAGGGGTGGATGGTGCAGTAGTACGTGTAGGTCCCCGGCTTGGCGAAGGTGTAGCGGAAGAATCCGCCCGTGTCGAGGGGCGAGGAGTGGAAGGGGCCGCCGTTGTCGGCGGTGACGGTGTGCGGTTCCTCGTCGGCGTTGGTCCAGGTGACCGTGGTCCCCGCCGGGACGGTGAGGGTCCCCGGGGCGAACGCCAGGTTCTTGATGGCGACGGACGTGCCCGTCGAGGACGGGGCGGGAGCGGCGGGGGAGGGCATGCCCCCACCGCTCCCGGCCGTGGGGGAACCGTCGTGGGCCGTCGAGGCGGGCATACCGGGCATGTTGGTGCCCCCGTTCCCGGTGCCCGTCGACGCCCCGCAGGCGGCCAGCAGCGCCAGTGCTGCCACCGCGGCGGCCAACCCACCACCCCGCCGCGCGACCCTGCGCCGGACCACAACTGCTCGCATCGGTTCCCCCGTCCGCCCGCCGGTGAGGCGGGCCTTCATCCCGACCCGCCTCCGGTGCGGGCCGTCCGTCGGCCCCGCTGCTCGCGGGGCTCACCCATGGATAGGCGGCGGGGTTACACCGCCGGTGGCAGGTGCGTACACCTGCACTACGTCCTCCGTCTCCCGCACGGGCATCCGGGGCAGCGGCGGCAGCGGCCGGTCGAACTGGTGGCGCACCACCTCTCCGGAGAGCGCGAACACCGAGTTGTGGCACGGGCAGTCCAACTGCCCGGCCGACCGGTCCAGCACGAGGCGGCAGCCCTGGTGGGTGCAGACTCCCGAGACGGCGCGCAGCCTGCCATCGAGCCGCGTGACGAAGCCGGTCACGGTTCCGGTGTCGAAGGCCTGCACCGCGCCGTGCGGCAGCTCGGAACGCGCGGCCACGGTGTGCCAACTCCCGTGATTGGGCTGGAGCGTCGACGCCTGTGGGGGCGGTGTGTCCGGATGGTCCTGGAGCATCGTGTGGTCGGCGAGGACCCCGGCCGCGGCGGCCGCCGCGGCGATCGACGCACCCTGCACGAACCGTCTGCGCGTCCCGCCCGCCGGGGCGTTGGCCGGCCCGTCCAGTTCCGCGGCCAGCCGTTCGCGCAGGGAGGTCACGAACTCCTCGCTCGGGGCGCCGGCGCCGGGCCGGGCCGCGCGCAGGGTGATCGCCGTGGCGAGTTCCTCTGCGTCCTCGGGGCGTGCCCGGAACGGTTTGGGGCGCCGCGAGCGCAGCAGTGCCTCGACGTACCTCTCGGCCTCTTCGTCCACGGTCAGCCCTCCTTCTCCGCCAGCCGGGCCGCCACCACGGCGGCATGCCGCAGGGCGCGGTACTGGAGCACCTTCGCGTTGCCGACGGTCACGCCGAGTTCCGCGGCCGCCTCCTTGAGCGAGCTGGCGCCCAGGAAGCGCAGTTCGAGGATGCGCCGGTAGCGGTCGGGCAGCCCATCGAGGATGGCGCGGGCCCGGCGCGGCGCGTCGGAGGGCACCTCCTCGGCGTCCGCCTCGTGCTGCGGCAGTTCCTCGGGCAGGCGAGTGACCTCCAGGCCGAGCACCCGGCGCCAGTGTGTGGCGAGCACGGTGCGCGCGGTGGCCAGCAGGTAGGCGCGGACCTCGGGCACGCTCGCCGAGGTGCGCAGCGGCCGCAGGGCGGCGAGGAAGACCTCGGTGGTGAGGTCCTCGGCGTCGGCGCGGTTGCCCACCTTCGCGTACATCACGCGGTAGATCCGGTCCACGTTGTCCCGGTAGATCGCCTCCCAGTCGGCGTACACCTCGCCGCCGACCAGGCGGAGCCGGGAGGTGCCCGGCTCTCCGCGCGCACCCGGCCCGCGCCCGGGCTGTTTCGACCGGCGCACTCTCATGTCCCCCCGCTCCGGCTCACTCGCCGACGGGCCGAGGCCCCCATCACCTACCAGTAGGGGCCGGGGTTACAGAGTTGGGGAGGGCCCGCGCGGGAACTCCCGCCGGAGCCCAGGTCCGCGGACGGGATGCGGCCCCCCACTTGCCGCGAAAGAGCATGGCGGGCCTCATACTTGATCGTCATGGGGACTGTGACGGCGTTGTGGCGGTATCCGGTGAAGTCCATGCTCGGCGAGGCGCTGGAGTCCGCGGAGGTCACCCACGCGGGACTGGCCGGGGACCGCACGCACGCCGTGCTCGACGAGAACGGCGCGATCGGCAGTGCCAAGCACCCGCGCAAGTGGGGGTCCCTGCTGGGCTGCCGCAGCCGGGTGACCGACGGCAGCGTCGAGGTGGAGCTGCCCGGCGGAGTCGTTCTCACGGCCGGAGATCGTGAACTGGACGACCGGCTGACGAAGTTGTCGGGTCGTCAGGTCCGCCTCACGGACTGCGTTCCGGCGGGCGGCGCGCTGGAGCGTGCGGTGCCCGACTACGAAGGTGGCGTCCCGGACGCGCTGCGCGCGTCGGCGTCCGTGGACAGCACGGGCGAGAGGATCACCACGGGCAGGGTCGCGGCGGGAACGTTCTTCGACTTCGGCCGGGTCCACCTCCTTACCACCTCCTCACTGGCCCGGCTCGGGAGCGTCTGTCCGGATGCGGATTTCGACCCACGTCGCTTCCGTCCCAACGTGGTCGTCGACACCGGAGGGGAACCGGCCTTCGCCGAGGACGGCTGGCAGGGCGGGCGGTTGCGGGTAGGGGAGGCGCTGTTCAGGGTGCTGGTCCCCACGCCCCGCTGCGTGGTCCCGACCCTGCGCCATGACGAGCTGCCACCCGACCCCCGCATCATGCGCGCGACCGCCCGCGAACACCGCGTACCCGTCTTCGACCTGGGCCGGCTCGCCTGCCTCGGGGTGTATCTGGAGGTGCTCGAACCCGGCACGGTCCGGCTGGGTGACCCGATGACGCGGGAGGACGGATGAGGACTGATGCAGACTGTCGCACGCACAGTCCACGGGGCGCCTGTCGGCGAGATCGGAGTACGGGGTGAAGGCAGTCGGTTTCCACCGGTTCGGGGGCCCGGAGGTCCTGGAGATGGTCGAGCTTCCCGACCCGCATCCGGGCCCGGGTCACGTACGGATCGCCGTGCGGGCCGCGGGTGTCAACGCGAGCGACTGGAAGAAGCGCGGGGGGCTGATGGATCAGGAGCTCCCGCAGACCATGGGCTACGAGGCGGCGGGCGTCGTCGACGAGCTCGGCGAGGGCGTCGACGACGTTGCCGTGGGCGATCGCGTCTTCGGCTTCTGCGCCGAGGGGGCCGCCCAGGCGGAGCTGGCGGTGCTGTCCCACTACGCGCCGATCCCGCCCTCGCTCGGCTTCGCCGACGTCGCCGCACTGCCGGCCGCGATCGAGACGGCCACGCGCGCGCTGGACCAGCTCGGCGTCTCGAACGGGGACACGCTGCTCGTCAACGGCGCCTCCGGAAGCGTCGGAAGCGCCGCGGTGCAGCTCGCCGTGGTGCGAGGTGCTCGCGTGATCGGCACCGCCGGTCCCACGAACCACGACTACCTCCGCTCCCTGGGGGCCGAGCCGGTGACCTACGGCGAGGGCCTCGTCGAGCGGGTCCGGGGGCTGCCACCCGACGGCGTCGACCTGGCACTCGACGTCGCGGGGAGCGGGGTGCTGCCCGACCTCATCGAGCTCGCCGGCGGCGCCGAACACGTCATCACCGTCGCCGACTTCGGCGGCGCGCGGGAGCACGGGGTGAGGTTCAGCCGTGGGGATTCGGGTCGTGCCGTCCATGTGATCGCCGAGATCGGCGAACTGATCGAGTCCGGACGCTTCGCCCTCCCGGCCACGCGGACCCTCCCGCTCGACGAGGTGGCCGAGGCGCACCGGCTGAGCGAGCAGGGCCACGCACGCGGAAAGATCGTCCTTCTGGTCGGCCGAGGTGGCGCCGGGTAGGTGATCCAGCGCGAACGCCCGCTCGCTGAGGGCGAGTTGGGCGCTCTTTTCCCAGGGGTGCTGGGTCACGGGTGCCTCCCCGGCCGCGTTCGGCGGCGCGGAGGTGCGCCTTCCGGCCCGGGCGAGCGACGAGCAGGGTGGTCACCCGCGCGGTGCTCATCCCTCGCGCGGGGGTGCGCCTTCCAGCCCGGGCGGGCGACGAGCAGGGCGGTCACCCGCGCGGTGCTCATCCCTGCCCTCTTCGCGAGGCGGTGCTGTCGGCCGGTGGTGAGCAGCGAGCCCCACCTTGCCGGAACCGCAAGTTTTCGTGCCACCAGGCGGTGGCCTCGCGACACTGGGCGCACATTCCGACCTGAGGAGTCCTGATGAGCGCCACTGATGCGGACACGTACTGGGAAGACGTCTACGCCGGGCGGCCTGCGGCCACCGACCCGCGACCGAACCAACGTCTCGTCGAGATCGTCACGGGCATGCCGCCCGGCGACGCGCTCGACCTGGGGTGCGGCGAGGGCGGTGACGCGCTGTGGCTCGCCCGGCAGGGCTGGCGTGTGACCGCCGTCGACATCTCGGCGGTCGCCGTCGCGCGGCTCGCTGGGCTCGCCCGTTCACGTGACCTGGGAGAGCGCGTGCTCGCCGAGCGGCACGATCTGCACGAGTCCTTTCCCCAGGGCGCGTTCGACCTGATCTGTGCCCACTATCTGCACACCCCCTTCGACCTGGACCGGGCAGTCGCCCTGCGGTCGGCGGCCCACGCACTGCGCGTCGGCGGACGTTTGTTGGTCGTCGACCACGGCTCGACCGCGCCCTGGTCGTGGAACCAGGACCGCGACGCGCACCACCCGACGCCGCACGAAGTCGCCGCCGGTATCGATCTGGACCCGGCGACCTGGACGGTCGAGCGGGCCGACATGCCGCGCCGGCTCGCGACCGGACCGGGCGGCCAGAGCGCCGAGGTGACCGACCACGTCCTGATCGTCCGCCGCACCGCCTGACCCGGCGCCCATGCCTCTTCCCATGACGGAGCCCCCTCATGCCCAGCCCCTCCCGCCGCAATCGCCGCTCCGACAGCCCGCCACCGCGCACCGGAACCAGCGAGATGGAGGTCCTGCGAGGCTTCCTCGACTACCTGCGGACCTCGATCGCGGCGAAAGTCGAGGGCGCGCCCGAACCTGAGGTACGCACAGCCAAGGTGCCGTCGGGTACGAACCTCCTCGGCCTGCTCCACCATCTGACCCACGTCGAGGGCGCGACGTTTCTCGGGGAGCGGGTCGGGGACTGGCCCTCGACGTTCCACGCCGCGCCGGGGGACGGCGTGGACGCCGTGGTCACCCGCTACCGGCGGACCGTCGCGCGTGCGAACGAAGCGCTCGACGGATGCGCCGACCTGGGCGCCCCGGTACCCCGGCCGCGTCCGGGGAGCCCAGCCCCCAGTGTCCGCTGGGCCCTGACGCACCTGATCGAGGAGACCGGCCGCCACGCGGGCCATGCGGACATCCTGCGCGAGCTGATCGACGGTGCTACGGGGCGCTGACCCCGGGGCCGTCGGCTCCCGTCGCCTTCCGGGCGCGCGAGGGATCGCGGTGGCCGGCCCCGAAGGACCGGCCGCGACACCGGCCCGGACAGGCCGTGGCGGCAGGCGCGCGATCAGGGACCGGTGCGCAGCGTCCGCCCCGCGCGGTGTGCCGTCTCCGCGTGACCGAACAGGCCCGGCAGGCCGCCGGTGTGGAGCAGGACGGTGCGTTCCCCGGGGCGGATGTCGCCGTCACGCACGGCCGCGATCAGTCCGGCGGCCGCGCGGCCGGTGTACACCGGGTCGAGCAGCACGCCCTCGGTGGTGGCGACGGTGGCGAGGGCGTCGAGGACGGGTTGGTGCAGTACGGCGTAGGCCTCACCGACCTGGTCGGCGCGCACCCGCAATGCGTCCGCGGGCTGTTCGCGGCCGGTCAGCTCGCCGACGAAGGCGGCGGTCGTGCGGGCGGGATCGGGCAGGGCGCCGACGTCGACGCCCAGGACGCGGGCCGGGCCGAGCGCGGCGACCAGTCCGGCCATGGTGGCGCCGGATCCGAGAGCGGTGACGACGTGGCGCACGTCGGGTTGCGCGCCCAGGATCTCGCGGCCCGCCTCCAGGTATCCGCGCGCACCGAGCGGGCTGGAGCCGCCGAACGGGACGAGGTAGGGGCGGGCGCCCCGGGCACGCAGGACGGCGCACGTCTTCTCCGCCTCCTCCGTGAGCGCCGCGGCGCCGGAGACACCCTCGGCCCACACGATGCGGGCACCGAGGAGGGCGTCGAGCAGCAGGTTGCCGCCGACCGGGGGCGGGCTCGCGGGGCCCGGCATGACGAGGACCGCGTCGAGACCGGCGCGGGCAGCGGCGGCTGCGGTGAGCCGTGCGTGGTTGCTCTGCGGGCCGCCGGAGGTGACCAGGGTGTCCGCGCCCTGGTCCAGCGCGTCGGCGACCAGCCACTCCAGCTTGCGGACCTTGTTGCCGCCTCCGCCGAGCCCGGTGAGGTCGTCGCGCTTGATCCACAGGTCGTCCGCGCGCAGCCCGATGGCCTCGGCCAAGCGCGGTGCGGGCTCCATGGGCGTGGGCCACGCCGCCAGCGTCACCTTCTCGGGCATTCCACGGCTCCTCGTCCAGGTCGGGTGGCGGGCGGCACCGGCCGGCGCTCAGGGCCCCACCTTCAGCTGCCGCCACCTTTTCACACCTGGACGGAGGACTTCCGTGGCCCTCGGCGGCCCGCGCCGCAGGTCACGGAAGTCCCGTGCCGCAGTGGCTAGTTGACCGCAGGGCCGGAGTCGCTGAGGTACGTCCACTCGGACCAGGTGTCGAAGCCGGTCTGCCAGCGATGGTGGACGCCCGTCTGGCTGGTGCCGAACACCTCGATGCGGCCGTCGGCGTTGTTGGCCGCGCCGATGTCGCTACCGCCGCCGCCGAAGGTCTCCCACGACGCGTACGGTGCGTTGGCGCTGGTCTGCCAGATGTGGCTCGCGGTGGTGGCGTTGATCGCGAACACCTCGACCCGGCCGTCGACCGACGGCGAGGCCGTCAGCTCCGCGTTGGTGATCCCTCCGGTGCCCGCCCACTCCGACCACGAGGTCGGGCTGGTCTGCCAGCGGTGGAAGACGCCGGTGGCGTTGGAGGCGAACACCTCGATGCGGCCGTCCTGGTTGTGGCTGACGGCCACGTCGTGTCCGCCGCCGCCGAAGTTCTCCCACGTCGACCAGGTGCCGTTGACGCCGGTCTGCCAGAGGTGCCCGAACGTCGAGTCCGACAGGGCGAACACTTCGAGCCGGCCGTCCGGGGCGGTTTCCATGGCGAGCCGCGAGTTGGCCGGTCCGCCGGTGCCCTCCCAGGTGGCCCAGCCGCCGCTGGGCGCGGTCTGCCAGCGGTGGAAGACGCCGGTGGCGTTGGAGGCGAACACCTCGATGCGGCCGTCCGCGTTGTTGCCCGCGGCGAGGCGGTATCCGCCCGTGCCGAAGTTCTCCCAGCCGGACCAGCCCGCGTTGGGCCCGGTCTGCCACATGTGGTCCAGGGTGGAGTCCGAGAGGGCGAAGAGCTCCAGCCGTCCGTCGGCGTTGGACGCCACCGCCAACTGCGCGTTGCGCGGCCCGCCTTCGAACCGCCACGGCGACCAGGCGCCGTTCACCGCGGTCTGCCACGAGTGGTACACCCCGTCGGCACCGGCGGCGAAGCTCTCCAGGCGGCCGTCAGCGGACCTCCCGGCCACCACCCGGCCCGAGCCGTACGGATGCGGCCGGGGCCCGGAGTCCTCGATGATGTTGTTGTAGCGGAGCGCCTTGTAGTCGCCGTTGGGGTGGCCGTCGAGCGTGGCGTTGTTGATGTTCGCGTGGAAGTGTCCCGGCGGCTCGACGCCGCTGCTTCCCCCGCCGAAGCTGTAGTAGGAGAACCCGCCCTGGTCGTCCTCCCACTGATGGAAGATCAGGACGTGGTCGCGGAACGAGTTGAGGACGTCCCCGGCCCGCAGCTCGTCCCGCCCGATCTCGTGGGAGAACGACGGTAGGCCCTGGGTGTTCGGGTTGGCGTTCAGGTGCCAGGCCATGGAGACGTAGCCGGAGCAGTCGGTGCGGTAGTTGAAATCGCCGCCGGGGCCGGGGGCCGAGCCCTGCTGGTTGTACGGAGGGCGCTGGTCCACCCAGTACTGGGCCCGCCAGATCACCTCGCCGCGGGTGATCGGGCCCCCGCGGTCGGACGAGCCGGCCGGCTGCGCACCGGCGGGCGTGGCCGCGCCGAGCGCGAGCACGCCCGCCAGTAGCGGCAGGAGCAGTCTTGCGAACAGTGATCTGTAGGGCTTCACGAGGGCTTCTCCGTTCGTCGGCGACCGACGGTAGAGAGCACCGATGAAATGCCGATGGAATCGCGCGCCGCGGCCCCTGGAGAAGGCCCGGTGCGGGACGGCCGGTGCGGGTCCTGTCCAGGGACCCGCACCGGCCGCGCGCCGGGTGTGGTCGCCTCAGCGCAGGCGTCGGGTGTCGAACGCCCAGAGGCCGCGTCCGTGCGTGGCCGCGTACAGCTTGTTGTCCGGTCCGAGCTTCAGCTGGAGGACCGCCGTGGTGGGCAGGTTGCCGCCGAGCACCTTCCACTGGCTCGCCCCGGCGGGGCGGTAGAAGGTGGCCAGGTCGGTCCCGAGGGCGAGGCCGCCGCCCGGGACCAGCTTCACCGTGTTGGCGGGCACGTCCGGCAGGTTCGCCGAGATGTCCGTCCAGGTGGTCCCGCCGTTGGTGGACTCGAAGACGTGGCCCACGCCGGCGCCGGGGCCCTCGGTCCACTTGCGGGAGAAGCCGTTGACGGCGACGTACACGTGCTGGGCGTTCGCCGGGTCGACCTCGAAACCGGAGATGTAGCGGTTGGGGATGGTGCCTTCGGCCGGCAGGTTCAGCTGGTGCCAGCCGGTGCCGTCGGCGTTGCCGACCGCGATGCCGCGCGAGAATCCCTGGTTGTTGCAGGGCCCGCACCACCCCACGTACACGGTGCCGCCCGAGGAGGCCACGGCGGTGGCGACATGGCCCGCGCCGAGGTCGTAGGCGTTGCTCCACTCGGCGCCCGAGCGGATCGCGAAGCCCTTGTGCTGCACCCACACGTGGCGACCGCCGGCCACCCAGGTGTTGATGTCCTTGGCGTCGGAGGTGATGGGCGCGATGAAGCGGGCTCCGCTCCCACCGAGGTCCTTGTCCGGCGGCGCGACCTCGTACTCGGTCGCCTTGCTGGGGTCGGTCGTCCAACTGCCGTCGTTCACACCGCAGTTCTGGGTGACCCACATGTCGAGGTACACGTACTCCTCGGCGGAGTTGCAGCCGTTGTTCGGGTCGGTGATGGTGTCACCGCCGTCGCCGCCGAAGTTGGAGCCCATGACCTTGTCGCGGCCGCGCAGGATGGACTGGCCGTTGTCCTGGAGACCGCCGGTCACCGAGACCCCGCCGTAGGTGAGGTCCTTGCCGACGCCCACCGAGTAGTACTGGAGCGTGTCGAGGGTGCCGTCGGCCAGGGACGTCCAGTCCTTGGCGTGGCCGCCCGAGTCGACGGCTCCGTTCAGCGGGCGCCGGTAGATGCCGCCGTCGTTGCCGACGTAGGCATACGTCTTGCCCTTGTACGTGCCGACGGCGACGGCGTGCTGGTCGGAGTGCGTGGTGGGCGAGCAGTCGCCGGTCTGCTTCGAGGGGTCGATGCTCCAGCAGGGGAACGGGAAGTTCCAGTACGGGCCGGGGGTGATCCAGCTCGTGCCGCCGTTCTTCGTCTCGAAGACCTCTTCCAGACCCAGGTAGACGTGGTCGGCGTTGGCCGGGTCGACCTGGAGGAACTCGTTGTACCAGGACTGGATGCCCGGCATGTAGCCCGCGCCCTGGAGGGCCGAACCCGAGTTGCGCAGCTTGTTGTAGTCGGCGATCTGCGTCCAGGGACCCAGCGGGGAGCCGGACTTGGAGACGTAGACGCCCTTGAGGCCGCTGTCGGGATTGCTGTTGGTCTGGGCCGGCGACTGGTCTACGGCGTACAGGCGCGAGCCGTCGGCGGAGGCGGCGAACGTCATGTTGCCGACGTCGTCGCTGTTGGTCGGCAGGTCGCCGATGCCGGTGACGGGCTTCCACGCACCGCCCTGCTTGCTGTAGAGCCCGTTGTAGGTGTCACCGCCGCGCCAGCCGACGGCCAGCAGGACGTTGCTCGGGTCCTTCGGGTCCACCGCGATGTCGTTGGCGATGTTCTTGTACGGGGCCGACGGGTCGGAGGCCTTCGAGCCGCCGGGCAGGTAGTCGGGGTTGGGGGCGAACTCCAGCTTCCACGGGCCCGACAGGGTGGTGGTGGAGTGCGACCACACACCGCGGCTGGTGGCCGCCCACACGGTGGTCCCGGCGAACCTGAGGGCGTGGATGGTGGTGCTCTCCAGCTCGGCGCCGCCCACCCGGCCGCCGGGCTGGAACTGGCCGTGCTGGGGGTCGGCGAGTACGTAGACTCCCGTGCCCACGAAGGAAGTCGCCCCGGTGTTGGACTCGCCGGTGGCGTACCAGAGCCGCTTCGTGCCGTCGAGGGCCAGGGTGCCGGTCGAGAGGGAGGGCAGCTTGTCGGCGATGGGCTGCCAGTTGCCGCCGCCGGTCCGGGACCGGAACACACCGCCGTTGGCGCCGCCCGCGTACACATAGCCCTGATCGTCGGCGGCGATACCGGTGATCCGGCCGGTCACGTTCCCGGAGCCGCCACTGGAGTTGGAGTTGACGTCGCGGTAGCGCGGATCGTCGGAGTTGTACGCCTTCTTGGTGACGTGGCTCCAGTCGCCGCCGGTGTGCTGCATCGACTGCAGCTGTGCCCAGGCCGCTCCGTACGCGCCCGGCGCGACCACGCCGGGGGCGGTGCGGGCCTCGGTGTACTGGGCGGTGGACTCCGCGGAGTTCTCCGCCTCGTCGCCTCCGTCGCCCTCGGTGGCGGTGAGGGCGGACCTTCCCCTGCCCGCCTGTATCGCCTTGGTGTGCTGGCGGCCGATGTCGGCCTGGTGGCGGGCGTTCCAGGGGCGGGGTCTTGTGTCGCCGGGCGTGGCGAACGCCTGGGTGCTCACCAGTCCGAACGCGGCGGCCGCGACGGTGCAGACCATGAGCCGCCGCTGGTGCCGTTGGCGCATCATGCGCTCTCCTTTCCGCGCCGGCCACGCGATGTGCCGGGCGCGCAGGAGAGCTTGGCGTGCTCGCGACATTATGGAAGGGGTATCGGCCAAACATGGCGGAGAGTTTGCCGTTGCCGGGCCCGGCGGCCTCCCCGGCGGCCGTCGCCGCGTCGCTGCCGCTGCCGCACCCGCGTCAGGCGACCTTGATCGTGACCGCGAATTCACCCTGGCCCGGCGGACAACGCATCGCCTCGCCACAGGAGTCGCGGTGCGAGCGGATCCGCGCCGTGCCCGCCCTGTGAGCGGTGAAGTCGGCGGACACCGAGCCGCAGCCCGCGCCCGGTTCGCACGTCCCGGTGGACGTGCTGTGACGTGTGCCGACGGGGGCCAGGGTCCGGGTGTCCGAGCTGGTGGGCGCCGACCAGTACGTGCTGTGCAGCCGGACCAGGACCCGCGAGCCCGCCCTCACCTGGACGACCCTGCCCCCGTCGTGCTCGTCCAGGGTCACGGTGGTGGCCGACGGCGAAGAGGCTGAGGGAGGTGCGGCGCCCGATGCCCCCGGTGTCCGCGAACCGCCTTGCGCGGCACACCCGTTGACGGTGACGGCCAGGGTGACGGCAAGAGCCGCACCCACGGCCCGGGAGGTGCGGCGTCGAAGCGGTCGAGGGGTCACGGTGTCTCCCGCCCGTGACCGCCGGCTGCCCGTGATCGCGGGGGCGGGCCACACGGCCCGCCCTCGCGATCGTGAGAGGTCAGGACACGGTCACGTCGTCGTAGTAGGTGTAGGTGGCGTCACCGGCGTAGTTGTCGTCCTGGCTGGTGAGGGTGAGCGTGTAGCTGTGGCCCGCGGTCAGGGGCCCGGAGGCCTGCTTCCAGCCCGCGCCCAGGGTGCAGGTCTTGGCCAGCACGGTGGTGGTCGTGCCGGTGGTGTTGTCCTTGAGGGTGGCCGTCGCCCAGTCGTACGTCACGGTGTCGGGGCAGGTGACGTCGTACGAGAAGGAGACCTTGGAGCTGCCGCTCGGCGCCGTGAACGTCTGGGCGATCGAGGACGTGTTGGTCGGGTTGGCCGAGCCGAGCAGCGCGCCGTAGCTGCCGCTGTGCGCGGCCGAGGTGCTGGCGGCGGTGGTGCCGCTCGTGGTCCAGCCGGACAGACTGCCGGTCTCGAAGCCGCCGTTGGTGACGCCCCCTGTGCCGGCGGCGGAGACGGTCCAGCCGAACGAGGTGCTGCCGGAAGCGCCGGTGGAGTCCTTGGCCGTCACGCTCACGGTCGAGTTGCCGACGGTGGTGACCGTGCCGCTGATCAGCCCGGTGGTGGAGTTGATCGACAGGCCGGCCGGCAGGCCGGTGGCCGAGTAGGTCAGGGTCTGTCCGCTCGCCGAGTCGGAGGCGCTGACCTTCAGCGAGACGGCGGTGTTGACCGTGGTGCTCTGGGCGCCCGGGTTGGTGACCGTCACGGTGTTGCCGGTCGAGCCGCCCCCGACGATCGGGTGCGAGATGGCGCAGGCGTTGGTGTCGTTGGACCAGCTGGCCTGCTCGGCGAAGGTGCCGGTGCCCATGGTGACGTTGGCCGCGCCGCCCGCGGTTCCGGGGTTGAGCCAGGCACACTCGTCGGAGTTCTCCTGGCCGTTGTAGGAGCTGCCGGTCTGGTTGGTCCAGCCGCCCGCCGGGTTCTGGTCCGACATCATCTCGTGCCACTCGTGGCCGAGCGTCATGGTCCAGCCGTCGAGCGTTCCGGGCGAGTTGACGAAGCCGACGCCGCAGCCGGAACCGGAGTCGATGTTGTACGGCTGGTTGCTGAACGCGACGTCGCCGTAGGGCGAGCTGACCGCGCCGCCGGTCAGGGTGCTGTCACCGTTGTAGTCGTGCCAGGCGCAGTACTGGCCCTGGTAGTTGTCCGGGTTGGTGCCGTGCGGCGAGAGGATCACGTAGTAGGCGTCGCGGTTCGCGGCGGCCGACGTGTTGCCGAAGTGGGCGGCGGCGTTGACGGCCTCCTGGCCCAGCTGGTGCCCGGAGGCGGCACTGGGGGAGGCGGCCGCGTTGTCGTACCAGACGCCGGAGAGCACCCCGCCGCTCTGGTACGGGATGAAGTTGGCGTTCGAGGGGCAACTGGTCGCCCCGGCGGCCACGTTGGGGCCGTCGCACCACTGGGTCAGGTCGGCGGACCACAGCTCGTTGCCGGTGCCGATGCCCTTGAACATCTGCTGGGCGGCGCCCGCGGCTCCGGCCGAGTCGCCCGAGAACTTGGCGTTCCCGTTGGCGTCCGTGCTCTGCGTGCCCCACTGGTTTCCGTAGAAGACCAGGTAGACCTTCGAGTGTCCGCTCTGGACGCCGATGCCGTCGATGCCGCCGCCGTAGGACAGCGTCTCGGGGCCGGTCGCCACGTTCGGCGAGGCGTGGGTGGCCTGCCACGACTTCATCTTGGCGTTCTGCTGCGCGGTCGGCACGACACCGTGGCGGTAGGCGTGCTGGTAGGCGGGGCTGTACGGGTTGGTGACGG
This sequence comes from Streptomyces sp. NPDC045846, assembly GCF_056431605.1. Taxonomy (NCBI): domain Bacteria; kingdom Bacillati; phylum Actinomycetota; class Actinomycetes; order Kitasatosporales; family Streptomycetaceae; genus Streptomyces; species Streptomyces sp. NPDC045846. The sequence goes on from NZ_JBWKKJ010000005.1 coordinate 34,080, forward strand.
CGTGGCCGTTCGACGCGTCCGGGGCCGGGGCGGCGTCCGCCTGGGGTGCGGCGACGGCGATCATGGCGCCGGTGACGAGGGACAGCGACGCGAGACCGGTGAGGGCTCTTCGTACCGTGCCGCGTATGTAGGGGGTACCCATGTGTAGGGGGATCCTCTCTCCAACGGATCGCGTGACGCCGGTCGGCGGGCGATCCGTTCCTGAATGCGGGCAGCGAGGCGCAACGCTGGAGCGGTGTTCCAGGTCGTACGGGACGCCGGCGGCGCGCTGCGGGACGGGAGGGGGGATGTACGCGCGGCTCTGGACTCCCGTGCGGGCGACGCGAGGTGAGACGTCCCGCCCGGTGTGCAGACTTGGCGCGCATCCTCCCGGCCTGCTCCGGCGGGAAGGTGACCAACCGTGATGTGCCACGGCGTGTGACGTTGGTGCGGTGTACTGCGGGTGGTGCGCCGATCGCTGGGCGGAAGCCAAGCAGTGGTGACCGGACACGGTCAATTGATCGACGGAGGCTTTCCCGTCTCTTGGCAGACATCGATGCCAACTTGACCGCGCCGGGCAGGAATCTCTACTGGCCCATGGGTGGAAGTTCGCGGCGTGGGAGGGGCTGGGGGCCGTGGCGCCCGATCCAGCCGCCCCAGAAAGCGGAGCCGGTTCTTCAGCCGGAGGGCGAACCGCCCGGGGTGACGAGGCCCGTCTCGTAGGCGAGGACGACGGCCTGGGCGCGGTCGCGCAGGGAGAGTTTGGCGAAGATGCGGGCGACGTGGGTCTTGACGGTGGCCTCGCTGAGGGTGAGGGCTTCGGCGAGGCCGGTGTTGGACAGGCCGCGGCCCATCAGAGCCAGCACCTGTAGTTCACGCGGGGTCAGTGCGGCCAGGTCACGGTGGACGGCGGGCGCGGCGGCCGGGCCGGGGGGCCGGGCGCCGCCCTGGGTGGTGGCGTAGCGCTCGACCAGCCGTCGGGTGATGGAGGGGGCGAGCAGCGCGTCTCCGGTGTTCACCAGCCGTACGGATGCGGCGAGATGGGCGGCGGTGACGTCCTTGAGGAGGAACCCGCTGGCTCCGGCCGCCAGGGCCGCGTAGACGTAGCTGTCGAGGTCGAACGTGGTGAGCATGAGGACCCGGCAGTCGGGGAGCAGGCGCAGGACCTGCTTGGCGGCGTCCAGCCCGTTCAGGTGGGGCATGCGGATGTCCATCAGGAGGACGTCCGGGCGCAGCCGTTGGGCCTGTGCGACGGCCTGTACGCCGTCCGCGGCCTCTCCGACGACGTCGATGCCGCGCGAGGTGAGGATGAGGCGGAAGCCGGTGCGGATGAGCTCTTCGTCATCGGCGATGAGGACGCGGGGGCCGCGGGCGGGGCCGGTCTCCGCGGGCTGGGGGGAGCCGTGTTCGGGGGCGGGCTCGGTCACGGGCGCTCCAGGGGGATGCGGGCGCGGACGCGGTAGCCCCCGCCGATGCGGCGCCGGGCGTCGAACTGGCCGTCGTAGACGGCGACGCGCTCGCGCAGGCCGATCAGGCCGCGCCCCGCTCCGTCCTTCCGGTGCTTGCGGTCGTCCGGCGCGGCGGCCGGGGTCGTGGGGGCAGCGGACAGCACGCTCGGCCCGCTGTTGAGGACCTCGACCCGCAGGCTGTGATCGGCGTAGCGCACGGTGACCGTCGCCTTGCCGCCGTCGCCGTACTTGAGCGCGTTGGTGAGCGCCTCCTGGATGATCCGGTAGGCGGTGACGTCGATGCCGGGTGCCAGCGGGCGCGGTTCGCCGGAGACGCGCACCTCGACCGGGAGTCCGGCGAAGGCGATGCGGTCGACGAGGATGCCCAGTTGGCTGAGGGTCGGCTGGGGCGCGAGCGCGGAGAGGCTGCCGGGCTCCTCCTTCTCGTCGTCGCCGTCGGGGGAGGGCGCCAACAGGCCGAGCAGATGGCGCAGTTCGGTCATCGCGTCGCGTCCGGCGCCCTCGACGGCCCGCAGCGCGGTCTCCGCCTCGCCGGGCAGGGTGGTCAGCACCTCGCGTGCGGCGCTCGCTTGGACCACCATCAGGCTGACCTTGTGGCTGACGACGTCGTGCAACTCGCGTGCGATGCGGGCGCGTTCCGCCGTGACGGCGGTGCGGGCGGCCGTCTCCCGTTCACGTTCGAGCAGCCAGCCCTGGTCCTCCAGGGCCTTGCGGTAGCGGCGGCGGGCGCGCACCAGGAGCACGGTGGCGCCGCCGGCCGCGGCCAGGCTCCCCGTCACAAAGGCGGTCAGCAGCCAGCCCGTCCCCGATATGAACACGGTGCCATCCTGCCAGGCCCGCGAGACAGCGGGCGTCCACCCCCGGGACCAGGCCGTACATCGCCAGGATGACGGCGGCCGCGGATTACCTCCGGGGGCTGACGCACTGCTCCCGCGACGCCGCTTAACGTCCCTGTCATGACCACCGAAAACATCAGGGGCACGGCCCCGGGCACGGGCCAGGCCGTGCGGGAGCGGGCAGTCGTCCAAGTGAGCGGCCTGCGCAGGGAGTACGGCGACACCGCCGCCCTGGACGGGGTGTCTCTGGAGATCGGCGCCGGAGAGGCGGTCGCGGTGATGGGGCCGTCCGGCTGCGGAAAGTCGACCCTGTTGAACATGATCGCGGGCCTCGACCGGCCGACCGGGGGCTCGGTGCGCGTGCACGGCGAGGACCTCGGCAGCATCAATGAGACGGGCCTCGCGCTCTTCCGGCGCCGCCGGATCGGCATGATCTTCCAGTTCTTCAACCTGATCGACGACCTGCCCGCGATCGACAACATCGCCCTGGCCGCCCAGCTCACCGGAACCCCCGCCCGCCAGGCCCGCCGCAGAGCGCTCGAACTGCTCGACGAGCTCGGCATCGCCGACCGCAGGAACGTCTATCCCGCCGCCCTCAGCGGCGGCGAGCGCCAGCGTGTCGCGGTGGCCCGCGCGTTGATGAACCGGCCCGCGCTGCTGCTCGCCGACGAGCCGACCGGCGCGCTGGACAGCCACGCGGGCGAGCAGGTGATGGACCTGCTGATCGACCTCAACCAGTTGGGGCAGACCTTGATGCTGGTGACGCACGACGCGCGGCTCGCCACGCGCTGCGCCAGTCGGCTGGTGACGATGGCGGACGGCCGGATCACGGGCGAGCGGACCCTGGAGCGTCCGGCATGAGCGCGGTGTGGCGGGCCTCGCGCGCGGCGGTACGCCGCCGCCGGCTCCAGACCTCGGTCATCGCCCTGGTGGTCCTTGTCTCCAGCATGGCCCTGGTGGTCGCCCTGGGGCTGCTGGACGTGGCGTCCGGCCCCTTCGACCGGCTCTTCGGCGAGGCGAAGGGCGCGCACGTCGTCGCCACGTTCGACGCGGCGAAGACCTCGGCCGATCAGGTGGCACGGACCGCGCACCGTCCGGGAGTCGAGGCCGCGGCCGGGCCCTTCCCGCAGGCCGTGGTGGACCTGCCGCGCAGCGTGGCCGAGGAGATGCCGGGGATGGGGAACGGTCCGGTGAGCGTGGTGGGGCGGGCGGGCCCCGGCGGGTCGGTCGATCGCCTCGACCTGTTCGCCGGGCACTGGGCCACCGGACCCGGCGAACTCGTCCTGGCTCTGCCGGACGCGCCCGGCATTGGCAGCGGACCGCGCTCCCCGCTCGGCAAACGGATCCAACTGCCCGGCCTCGCACCGCTGACCGTCGTCGGCCTCGCCTCCAGTGTGAGCGGAACCGCGCAGGCCTGGGTCTCCCCGCAGCAGATCGAGGCACTGCACCCCACGACGTACCAGATGCTGTACCGCTTCGACAGAGCCGCGACGTCCGACCAGATCGCGACCGGCACCACCTCGGTGACGTCCGGGCTGCCGTCCGGCTCCCTGGTCGCCCACCAGTCGTACCTGACGCTGAAGGCGCAGGTCGCCTCCCAGCCCAACGCGTTCGTGCCGTTCCTCATGGCTTTCGGGATCCTCGGTCTGCTGGTGGCCGTCCTGATCGTGGGCAATGTGGTGAGTGGCGCGGTGGTGTCCGGCTTCCGGCACATCGGCGTGCTCAAGTCCCTCGGGTTCACCCCCAACCAGGTGGTCGCGGTCTATCTGGTGATGGTCTGCGTCCCGGCCGCGGTGGGCGCCGCGATCGGGACGGCCCTCGGCGGGGTGGTCGCGAAGCCGCTCCTTCACCAGGTCTTCCAGGGCGCGAGCCTCGGCCAGGTGAACGTCACCGCGTCGGTCAGCTCCTGGGTGTACGTGGTGACGGCGCTCGGCATGCCCGCGGTCACCGTGCTGGCCGCGCTGATCCCGGCCCTGCGTTCGCACCGCCTCTCCGCGGCACGGGCGATCAGCGCGGGCAGCGCTCCCAGCGGCGGCAGGGCGCTGAAGGTGCAGCGCTGGCTGGCCGGGGCGCGGCTGCCGCGCTCGGTGAGCCTGGGACTCGGTCTGCCCTTCGCCCGGCCCGGACGATCGCTGCTCACCGTCTCCGCGGTGTTGCTCGGGGTGGCGACGGTGACCTTCGCGACCGGGCTGTCGACCACGATGGTCTCGTACGGCGACGCCGTCGAGAGCTCGGGCAGACTGCAGGTCGTCGTCTGGCGCGGCGAGGCCAGGTTCGGGCAGACCGTCCCGCACCACGACGACGCGTCGGCACAGGCGCTGTTGCGCGGACTGCCGCAGGCGGCGGACGTGTCCGCCGTGGGCTTCGCCGATGTGCGGCTGCTCGGGCAGAGCGAGGGCGTGACGATCCAGGGAGCGCGCGAGGGCCGGTCCGTGCTCCAGGACGACCTCGCCCGAGGGCGGTGGATGAAGGCCCCCGGAGAGGTCGTGGCCTCCGGCAGGTTCCTGGCCAAGCACGGCCTGCGTGTGGGCGACTCGTTCGCGCTGGGCGCGGCGAACGGGCGCACCGAGCGGGTGACCCTGGTCGGCGAGGTCATGTCCGGCCCGGCCGACATGATGCGGGCCGACTGGCCGACCCTGACCGCCCTGGCGCCCAGCACGCAGGCCAACCAGTACTGGGTGCGGCTCGTGCCGCATGCCGACACCGCCGCCTATATGAAGGCCGTTCGGGCCGCCGACCCCGGTCTCGCCCCGAGCGAGCAGACGTCGGTGAACGCCGGGGCCATGACGGTGATCAGTTCCGCGTCCGCGCTGACCCTGATGCTGGCGGTGGTCGCCGCGATGGGGGTGTTCAACACCGTGGTCCTCAGCAGCCGCGAGCGGCGGCGCGATCTGGGCATGCTGAAGTCGATCGGCATGACCCCGCGGCAGGTCACCGTGATGCTGGTGGTGTCCATGGCGGGGCTCGGCCTGGTCGGCGGGATCCTCGGGCTGCCGTTGGGAGTGGCGGCCTACCAGGTGGTGATCCCGCTGACCGAGAGCAGCGCCCACATCGCCCTCGCGGATTGGATGCTGGATGTGTGGCACCCGGGGACCATGGCGCTGCCCGCCCTTGCCGGAGTGGCGATCGCGGCACTGGGCGCGGTGATACCGGCACGCACCGCGGCCCGTCAGACCATTGCGCGGGTCCTGCACACCGAGTGAAGGCCGCGCCCGTGTCGCCGGGGTGACGGGGCGGGCGTCGCTGAGACGCCCGCCCCGTCACCTTCTTGGACCGTCAAGTGCCTTCCGAGCATGGCTAGTTGAGGAGGCATGTCGTCCAACCACTTCCGGACGCCCGCCGTTCACCGAGCATTCCTCGCCGGATCTGAGCCGCGGGGCGGGAGTGGTACAAGGCGCCCGGCACCGAAACCAATGGCGCGGGGCGGGCGTCCTGGCTGTCGAGGTGTTCATGCCAGAACGGAGGCCCAGGTGCGGTGGCTTGCCCCGGTGGTACCCATGGTCGCTGCGGCGGCCGCGTACGCGTGGGGCCGTTGGTGCTTCGCGAGTGCCTCGCCACCGTCGCAGACGGTGGCGCTGGTGGGTGGAGCCGCCCTGATCGTTCTCACCTGCGTCGTGTACTTCGTACTCGTCGACGGCAGTGGCGGATTCTTCGGGGTGCTTCTGATGGCGCTGGGGTTGTTCCTGACCCTGGAGGCGGTGGAGGAGGGAACGGCCCGCAGCCAGAGCGTCACCTGCGATGTCCGCGAGGTCACCAGCAGGGTCCTGCAGTCCTCGGGTGAGGGCGGCGTCCCGGCGACCGTGTACCACTTCGCGCTGAGCTGCCCCGGCGGATACCCGACCGAGATCACCGAGCGCCATCGCGTCACCTCGGCGGGAACGCGGATCCGGATCGCCTACGATCCCCGGCGCCGGGTGTCCCCGTCCATCGAGGGCGACGGCTCCCCATGGCGCTCCGCTCTGACCGCTCTGGTCCTCCTCGCGGCGGCCACGGCGCTGGCCGCGAGGCGGCGCGCCCCGGACGGGGAGGAGTTCCGCCCGTGATCCGGGATCGGGGGAGCCGATGTCATGCGCCGCTCAGCTGGTGGGTAGCGTCGGGGGCATGGATTCACCGCTCATGGGGCTCGTGGTGCTCGCCGTGTTCGCGCTGGCCGCGTTCTTCACCGGGCGGGGCGCGGTGCGGGTGATGCGCCGGGCCGGGCGGTTCTGGTACGTGCTGGTGCCCCCGCTCGTGACCGCCGCGTCCGGCTACGGCGTGGCCTGGCTGCTGTGGCCCTCGTACTTCGCCGGGCTCGCCCTGCTCCTGTGGTGGGCCTGCGCGTTCTTCGGGAACATCGCGGGGTGGTTCTGCGCGGCGCAGGGGCAGCACGCCAACACCGGGTGAGGGCCGAGGGCGATCCGAGGCCGGCCGTGAGCATGACGGCTCCCTCGGGGAGTCGTCGTCCTGGGACGGAACGTCCGTGCCGTGGTGAGCGACGGCGCGGGTGCAGGGACGCTCACGTCACACCGTGCGCTTCCTCCCGGTCCGTGCGCGGCGGCATGGGCCCGCAGCAGGAGGGAGACCCAACCGCGGTCCGTCCCGGGAGAGCGGCTCGCCGGTCTCGATGCGATGGCCGAGGCGCTCGGCGGATGACCGCGCCCCGGCCCCGTCGGCCGGCGCGCGTGGCGCCGGGCCGACGGGGGCCGGTCCTCTGCGGGGCGACGGGGCGGGGCGTCAGCCGGGCCAGGTGCCCGTCAGGCGCCGGGTCGCGGTCGCACCTGCCCGGTCGACGGTGGCCTTGACCGCGGCGTAGATCGCGCCCTGCAACGTGGCCGCGAGCAGCACTTCGCGCCAGGTCCGATCCTCGTCGGTGGCGTCAGGGGCGTCCCCTTCGTGGGCGATGCCCTTCCACGCCTGCCGGAACGCCAGTCCGGCGAGCATGCCGCTGACGGCTCCCAGAACGAGCCCGACCGGCTTGTAGGCGATCTTCGATGCCTTCATCGGCTCATCCCTTCCTGCGCCGGCAGGCCAGCCACACCAGGGCGGCCGCGCCCCCGGCCGCCAGCAGCACGATGCGCTTGTCCGCCATCGCCTGTACGGCCAGGGCGGCCTTCCGCCGTGCTTCTTCGGGGGTCTTCTCCTCCCACACGCGTCCGGCCTGGGCGGCCTTGGTCCGGGCCTGGTCCGCGGCCTGGGCCGCCTTGTCCTTGACCGGGTCGGGCAGCTTGTCCCGCACCTGGTGGGCGATCTCGGTGGTCCTGGCCTTGAGCTCCTGGGCCCCGGCCGCGGCCCGTTGCTGAACCTCGGCGGCCTTCTCCTGGGCGCGGGCCTTGACATCGGCCTTGGCCGTCAACGCCTCGACCGTTCGCCCGAGTTCTTCCCGGGTGTGCTCCACCTGTTCGCGCAACTCGTCGGAGCCGGCAGCAGGTCGGTCATCACGGTGCGGCTCGGTCATCGGTGTGCACTCCCTTTGATCTTGGCCACGTCGGCCTTCACGTTTCCGATCGTCTGCTCGGGCACCGGCGGCGCCGCCCGGCCGAACTGCTTCTTCCCCGTCAGGGCCATGACTCCGGCGATCCCACCGAGCACCGCCGCGACGATCAGCGCGGCGGCCCACACCGGCAACGACAGCGCGAGAGCGGCGATCGCCGCCGCCACCAGAGCCTGCAAGGTCAGGAAACCCGCGAGTCCGGCGCCGCCGAACAGTCCACCGCCCTTTCCATAGCGTTTGCCCTTCTCCGTCATCTCCGCCTGCGCCAGCCTGAGTTCGCCGCGCACCAGCTCTGTCAGCTGGTGCGAAGCCCGCTGCACCAGCTCGCTCACCGGCTCCTCGCCCGTACCGCGCGTACTGCGGCCGGGTCCGGCGTCCTGCGTACTCGACACCACGCCCACCTCCCGTCCTCCTTGGTCTTCACCGGTCGGCGAGCACCAGCGCCGCCGACCGCCTGCCCGGACGCGGGTACCCGCAATGGGACGATTCAGGGCTCAGTCGGGCACCCTCTTGGGGCGCGGACGGAGGTCAGAGGTCCGGGAGGCGGCGCCGGTCCCGCTCGTCCCACGCCCGCGTGTCGCGCGGCTGCGTGTACGGTTCCTCGTCCGGCGGCATGCCGCCCGCTATCGCCCGCTGCCGTACGACCTCGGCGTCGAACTCCAACCCGAGCAGGATCGCCAGATTGGTGATCCACAGCCACACCAGGAAGACGATGACCCCGGCCATGGTGCCGTAGATCTTGTTGTACGAAGCGAAGTTGGCGACGTAGAACGAGAAGGCGGCGGAGGCGAGCATCCAGATCAGCAGGGCCAGGAAACTGCCCGGCGTGACCCATCGGAAGCCCTTCACCTTGGCATTCGGGCTCGCCCAGTACAGGAGCGCGATCATGATGATGACCAGCACCAGCAGCACCGGCCACTTGGCGAACGACCACACCGTCAACGCCGCGTCGCCCATCCCGAGCGCGGCACCCGCCTGGTGGGCGAGGCCGCCGGTGAAGACCACGATCAGCGCACTCATCATCGCCAGCGCCATCAGGACGACGGTCAGCCCCACCCGGACGGGAAGGAGCTTCCAGATCGGCCGCCCCTCGGGCATCTCATAGACCGCGTTGGCCGCTCGCATGAAGGCCGCCACATACCCCGACGCCGACCACACCGCCAGTACCAGGCCCACCACCGCCACCAGCGAGCCGAGTCCGACGCCGCCCTGCAACTGCTTCACTGCGCCCGTGAGGATGTCCCGAACCTTGCCGGGCGCGAGCTGCTGGATGTTCTGCAGAAGCTTGTCGGTGGTCGACCTGCCGGTGATGCCGAGCAGCGACACGAGCACCAGCAGTGCCGGGAACAACGACAGCACCCCGTAGTAAGTGAGGCCCGCTGCCCGGTCGGTGAGCTCGTCGTCCCTGAACTCCCGCAGACTGCCCTTGAGCACCGCGCCCCACGACGCCTTCGGCAGGTCCGTCGGAGCATCCGGCGCGGCCTGCTCCACCTCGGGCCCGGGACCGACGTCCTGATCCCTGCGGCCCTTGTCCCCAACGGCCCGTGACCGACCGCGCTTTTGTCCTGGGAGATGCGATTTCGTCATGCGCCGCGAGTACCCCGGGTGTCGGCCCTCTCACCGGCCGGGGGCACCGGCGGCTCAGCGCGACCGCACGACCCGGCGCTCGTCCCACACCGGCTCCGTGGTCTCGCGCACCACGCCGTCCGAGCCGAACACCAGATAACGGTCGAAGGACCGGGCGAACCAGCGGTCGTGGGTGACCGCGAGCACCGTGCCGTCGTACGCCTCCAAACCGTCCTGCAAGGCCTCCGCCGACTCCAGGTCGAGGTTGTCGGTCGGCTCGTCGAGCAGCAGGGCGGTCGTTCCCGCCAGCTCCAGGAGGAGGATCTGGAAGCGCGCCTGCTGACCGCCGGACAGCTTGTCGAAGGTCTGGTCGCCCTGGCGTTCCAGCTCGTACCGGCGCAGGGCCGACATCGCCCCGCCCCGGTCCTTGGCGTGCTCGGTCCACAGGATGTCGACCAGGGTGCGCCCCAGGAGTTCGGGATGCGCGTGGGTCTGCGCGAAGTGACCCGGAACCACGCGTGCCCCCAGCTTCCAGCCGCCCGTGTGCCGCACGTCCTCACCGGCCAGCAGCCTCAGGAAGTGCGACTTCCCCGAACCGTTCGAGCCGAGCACCGCCACGCGTTCCCCGTAGAACAACTCGAGGGAGAACGGCTTCATCAGCCCCGTGAGCTCCAACTTGTCGCACACCACGGCCCGTACGCCCGTCCGGCCGCCCTGCAGACGCATCCGGATGTCCTGCTTGCGCGGCGGCTCCGGCGGCGGCCCGGCCTCCTCGAACTTCCGCAACCGGGTCTTGGCCGCCTGATAGCGCGAGGCCATTTCGTCACTGCGCGCGGCGTACTGCTGAAGATCCTGGACCAGTCTCTTCAGCTGCGCCCGCTTCTCGTCCCAGCGTCGGCGCAGTTCGTCGAAGCGCGCGAACCGCTCCTCCCGCGCCGCGTGGAACGTAGCGAAGCCCCCGCCGTGCACCCACACGTCGGAGCCCGCCGGCCCCGGCTCGACCGCGACGATCCGCTGCGCGGCCTGGGCCAGCAGTTCCCGGTCGTGGGAGATGAACAGGACCGTCTTACGCGTCTCCGCGAGGCGCTCTTCGAGCCAGCGCTTTCCGGGCACGTCCAGGTAGTTGTCCGGCTCGTCCAGCAGCAGCACCTCGTCCGGCCCGCGCAGCAGCGCTTCGAGCACGAGCCGCTTCTGCTCGCCGCCGCTGAGCGTGCGCACCTCGCGGAACTGAGCCCGGTCGTAGGGTGTGCCGAGCGCGGCCATGGTGCACATGTCCCACACGGTCTCGGCCTCGTACCCGCGCGCCTCGGCCCAGTCGCTCAGCGCCTGCGCATACGTCATCTGCGCGGCCTCGTCGTCCACGGTCATGATCAGGTGCTCGGCCGCGTCAACCGCCGCGGCGGCTTCCCTGATCCTCGGCTGCGAGACGGACACCAGCAGGTCGCGCACCGTGCGGTCATCGCGCACCGAGCCGACGAACTGGTGCATGACCCCGACACCCCCGCTGGAGCTGACGCTGCCACCATGCGGCTGCAACTCCCCCGAGAGCAGCCGCAACAGGGTGGTCTTCCCGGCCCCGTTGGCACCGACCAGGGCCGCGATCGACCCCTCACCCACCCGGAACGAGGCATCGCCGAGCAACACCCGTCCATCGGGCAGGTAGTACTCCAGGTGCGAGGCTTCGAGATGTCCCATGGCTCACCATCCTTACCGGCGGCCGGAGCACGGCACAACGCGTTTTCATGCGGCCCGGCAGGGGGCCCTGGCCGCGCAAGAGGCTGCTGTGCACAACTCGCTTCTCTGGCAAGGAAGTTAAGTTTCAGCGAACCGAAGGCACAACGACGCGCCCGATCGGGGCACGCCGCCACGACGGACGCGCTCTTCTCAAAACCCGTGGGCATGGCGCCAGCAGAGTTGCGATGATGCCTCTCTTTCTCAAAGGGGGATGGTTGTTCGTTTTCGTGTGCGCGGGGTGTGGCGCCGAGCTGACCGCTCCGCTGTCCCGGGTCGCCCTGCCGGTCCACGCTCATCAGAAGTACGGCAACGGCACGCAGCTCCCGGTGCTCATGGAACCGGGCACGTTCGCGGTGGACTTGGAGCCCTGGGGGCCGCCGTGGCGGACATGGGACCGTATTCATCCGGACGAAGCGTTCGCGCGAGGTGTCTACGCACCGGTCCATGCCCTGTCGGACGGCGCCCCGGGTGCGACCGTCATCGCGCCCGGAGATGCCCGCGGGACCGTGCTGATTCGGGAGGGCCGCCCGGGCGGCTACTGCTGCGGACTGGACGGGGCCGACGGCCCCAACACGGCCTGCGCGCAGTGTGGCCTGCCCGTGGCGAGCCGGATCGACGACTGCTCGCTGTGGCAGGCGATGTGGCTCGCCCCGGACGCCGTGTGCCGCGTTCCGGTCGCGGGAGGCGAGGCCGCACCGCGTTCGTGGGCGGAGCTGATGGCGGACGGGAGGGGCACCCCTCCTTTCGGGCCGATCGCCAGGTGGGCATCGCGGATGGATCCCGGCCACTGGTCGAGCTACCGGTGGTCGTGGAGCCCGCAGTGGGAGGCGGCGGCTGGCGCTGCGCTCGCTCATCTGCTCGCGGCCTCGGAGGGCCGACCGGTGACCGTTCCGGACGGCTGGGCGGAGGAGGTGTTCCAACGTGCGCTCGACGCGCTGTTGCCTGCGGACGGACAGCCGCGGCGTGCCGTCCTAGCGGGACCGGGGCAGCGGCTTCCTCCCGAGGACGCCGACATCCTCCTCGTGCCGTCCCACCCGCAGACGGGACAGCTCTGGGCTCCGGCCGGCCGGTCCGGGTACCTGGTGCCGCTGTCGTTCGGGGTATGGCGGTGGATGGTGTCCCCCGAGCCGGAGCTGCCCATCCCCGCATCGGGCCGCCTGCCCGACGGCGTACTGCGCGACGACTTCGACCCGCCCGCGCCGCACCCCGGCCACCTTTTCCGCGCGGATCCGGGGGTGTTCGAGCACACCCTGGTCCGCCTTCCGGCCGTCCGCAGCCCATGGCTGCGCGACATCGTGAACGACCCCGCGCGCCAGGGGTGAGCGGGGGTGCTTGCGGCCTGCGAGCCCGTCACGCCGGGTGGACCGCGCGACTCCTGAAGCGGGGGAGGAGGATCGCGACGGCCGCGTCACCCGACTCGCGAGGACCGGCGCCCGCTCGACGGCCCCGGCGCACAAAAGGAGTGGCGCGCCTCCAGGCGTGTTCGTTACCGTGGTGTCCATGTCTACGCCCCGAATTTCCTAGCTGAGGACCCGCTTCCACGCCAGAAGTCTGTCCCTTTGCTTTTTCGGAGCGTTTTCCCATGATTACCGTTCGTGGTGTTGAGCTGCGCGCGGGCGCCCGCCTGCTGCTCTCCGACCTCTCTTTCACCGTGTCTCCCGGCGACCGGATCGGCCTCGTCGGCCGCAACGGCGCGGGCAAGACCACCCTCATGACCTCGCTGGCCGGACAGACGCGTCCCGCCGCGGGCACGATCACGCGGACCGGATCGGTCGGATTCCTGGCGCAGGACTCCCGCGCCGCGGATCCCGCCATGACGGTCACCGATCGCATCCTCTCCGCCCGCGGCCTCGACACCGCCCTCCGCGCGCTGCGCAAGGCCGAGGCGGCGATGGCCGACGCGGGCTCACCCAACGAGCTGAAGCGTGCGATGGACGCCTACGCCCGGGCCGAATCCGCCTTCCAGGCGGGCGGCGGATACGCAGCCGAGGCCGAAGCCGCTCGCGTCGCGGCCGGACTCGGGCTGCCCGACCGGGTGCTGGGCGAGCCGGTCGGCGCGCTCTCAGGCGGACAGAAGCGCCGGGTGGAACTCGCGCGCATCCTGTTCGCCGGACACGACGGCACGCTCCTCCTCGACGAGCCCACCAACCACCTGGACGCGGACTCGGTCGCCTGGCTGCGTGCCTTCCTTCAGGCACACCAGGGTGGCCTCGTCGTGATCAGCCACGACACGTCCCTGCTGGCCGACACCGTCAACCGGGTGTTCCATCTGGACGCGACCCGGGCGACGATCGACTTCCACAACACCGGATGGGCCGCCTACCTGACCCAGCGGGCGGCCGACGAGCGGCGCCGGGAACGGGAGCGGGCCAACGGCGAACGCAAGGCCGCCAGCCTGCACGCCCAGGCGGACAGGATGAAGGCCCGCTCCGCCACCGCGGTGACCGCCAGGAGCATGGCGCGACGAGCCGACCGGATGCTCGCCGAACTGGAACCGGTCCGGCGCACGGAGAAGGTCGCCAGGATCCGCCTGCCCGAACCGGCTGCCTGCGGCCGGATGCCGCTGGGCGCGGTCAGCCTGGGCAAGGCCTACGACGGACACCGCGTCCTGGACGGTGTGGACCTGGCCGTGGACCGCGGCAGCCGCCTGCTGGTCCTCGGGTTCAACGGCGCCGGGAAGACCACGCTGCTGCGTCTGCTCGCCGGGCGGGAGCGGGCGGACGTCGGCCGGGTGGTCCACGGACACGGGCTGCGTCTGGGGTACTTCGCCCAGGAGCACGACACCCTCGACCCCGCTCGCACGGTTCGGGAGAACCTGTCCGCGGCCGCTCCGCACCTGACCGACGGCGAGGTGCGGCGGGTGCTCGGAGCGTTCCTGTTCAGCGGGGACGACGCCGACAAGCGGGCCGGTGTCCTCTCCGGCGGGGAGAAGACCCGTCTGGCTCTGGCCGGCCTGGTCCACTCCGGGGCCAACGTGCTGCTCCTGGACGAGCCCACCAACAACCTCGACCCGGCCTCCCGGGACGAGGTCCTGGACGCCGTGGACGCATACCCGGGGGCGATCGTGATGGTCACCCACGACGAGGGGGCCATCGACGCGCTGCGGCCCGATCGGGTCCTGCTGCTGCCGGACGCGTACGAGGACCTGTGGAGCGAGGACTACCGCGACCTGGTGGCCCTGGCCTGACCACTCCCGCCCCGACGCCCGGATCTGCTGACCGGGGCGCCGGGGCGCGGCCGGTTGCCCGCCGCGACACACTCGCGTCCTGCAATCAGCCCGCACCGGGAAGCCGGCGGCGAGGCCTCCTGAGCCCCGTGCGTCGTCGATGTCCGGAAAGCGGGGTGGTGCGTCTGCCAGGTCCTGCAAACTTGCCTCAGGCCGAGGGGAGTTGAGGCCAGCACGGGCCTTCGACCCGCCCGGCCCGGAGGAGGTAGCGCGATGTCCGAGTCATCCGGGGTGGCGCAGCCGTCGGTGCCGCCCGCGGTGCGGGAAGCGTACGGTCCGGCCGATCTCGGTTCCCAACCGCTCTTCGGCGGCGGGTTCATCAACTTCGGCTTTTGGCAGGGGATCGATCTCGACCGGCCCCTGACCGGAGGTGACCGGATCCGCAGCCAGCAGGCGATGTACCGCCATGTACTCGCCCTTCTGGCGCCGACCGAGGGAGCGCGGGCGCTGGAGGTCGGCTGCGGCCTGGGGGCCGGTGCGGCCGTGGCGGTCGAGGAGTGCGGTTTCGCTCATGTCACCGGTATGGACATCCATCCCGAGCAGCTCGGGCGGGCCGAGGCGCGGAACGCGGAGCTGCTGGGCCGCCGTCCCGCTCGGCTGCGATTCGCCCGCGGCGCGGCCGAGTCCATGCCGTTCGCCGACGGACAGTTCGACCGCGTGTACAGCATCGAGGCGGCTCAGCACTTTCGTGACCTCGGGGCGTTCGCCCGGGAGACCGCACGGGTGTTGCGTCCCGGCGGCCGCGCCGTCGTCGCCAGCTTCTTCGTGCCCGGCGACGAGGGCGGCCGGGAGGCACAACTGGGCAAGCTGCTCGACACCTTCGCCAGCGGCCTCGATGTCGCGCACACCGTTCCTCGGCTGGTCACCCGTCTCGAAGAGGCCGGACTGACCCGGGTCAGCGCGACATCGATCGGCGCATCGGTATGGCCGGGCTGGGACCGTTGGCTGGCAGGCATGTGGAAGCCGGGCACATGGCCCCGCAACTTCTTGCGCGCCTTCGATGAAGGCCTCCTCGACTACTACGCGGTGACGGCGGAACGCCCTGCGGTATGAGTCGGAAACCCTCAACCGCCATGACAGTAGGCGAGCTTGGAAGTTGCTCGGCTCCGTCCCTGAGGTGTACGTGGGACCCGCCGCACGGGGGCCCCGGCGTACACCGCGTTGTCGTACGCGGCGGCCGCCCCGTCATCATGCCTCGCCGTGCCGCCACACGACCACCGGCCGCCGCCCGTCCGCGCACTGCCTGACGGTGGGTCAGAGCATCAGCAGGAGTCGCGTGTGGGCCACGAGCTTCCGGTTCACGCTGGTGCTCTGCACGAAGATGGTGAAGTCGTCGTTGTGGTCCGGCTTGACGCGTGCTTCGGTGTCCGGCAGGCCGAGCAGGGCCCGGGCCTCGGGGCCCGTGTACACCCGGTCCGTCTTCTTCTCCAGCACCGCGATCTGCTTCCGCGCCTGGATCTTCTCCGACTTGCTCAACTGGTAGAAGGCACATCCCGTGCGGTAGGTGTGCCCGCATTCGATGACCCACTCCCGGATCCCCGCGTCCCGAGCCACCGGTATCAGTTGGTACTCCGACGGGTCCACGGGTGTGAGACCGGCCGCCTTGATGGTGTCCTTGTTGACCGCGTCCGCGCCCGTGGAGAACACCGCTCGCGATCCCCGGATGCCCTGGGCACGGCCCATCATGAAGTTCTCGGTGGCCTGCTGGATGACCTGCCCGGCTTCCTCCAGGCCCCGTGTGCTCGTGGCGTCCCAGATGGCGATGTTGTCCTTCGGGAACCCGCACTGCATGGCCTCGCGCTTACCCATCTGGTCCGGCACGAGGACGGCCAGCGTCCAGTTGTCGTGCTGCGTCGCGATCATTTGCGACACGGCCTTGACCAGCTCACGTGGGTCCTTGGTCGGGGCGTCCGCGCAGCGGTGGCTCGCGTTCTCCTGTCCGTCGGTCAGGACGAACGTCAGGAAGCTGTGGTCTCCGTACAGTTGAGCAGTCTGCGCCAGTTCCCCCTGCGACTTCAGCGCGGCCGCCAGCAACGCTGTCATCCCACCGACCCGGTACAGCTGCTTCAGCGACGGCATGCGCAGCACGTCCTTGTCGTATATGACGCACTCCACCTTGTCCGCGAAGACGTACACCGTCACGCGGGTCTCCTGGTCGAGCTCCCGGGAGCGGCGGGCGAGGTACTCGATCTGCTGGTCGGCGACTTCGACGACCTTGCCGCTCAGGTGCGACATGGACGAACTGGCATCCAGCACAAGCGCGACGTGGTTGATGTAGTTCTGGCTACCGGACATGGCAACTCCCCCTCGTTCCGAACTCGATGGCTCCACCGTCTCACCCACCACTGACAATCGACCTCGGCCGCCGGACCGGAGGACGAGCCGGGGAGTCGAGGGGGGGGGCCGGGCCGTCTCATCGTTGAGTTCGGCGGAACTCCCCAGGGGTGTGGCCCGTCTCGCGCGTGAAGAACTTGCCGAAGTTGGTGGGCTCGGTGAAGCCGAGTGCGCGGCTGATCTCGGCCACGGGCAGATCGCTGTGGGCGAGGAGCCGTTGCGCCTGCAACGTGACGCGTGCGTCGGCGAGTTGCTTGGCGCTGCGGCCGGTGGCAGCCAGGCATGCACGGGTCAGGGTCCGGGGAGCGTAGCCGAGCCGGGCGGCATAGTCCTCGACGGAGCGGGTGGTGGCGAAGGAGCGTTCCAGCTCGCGCCGGAAGGCGAGGTAGACCTCGCTGCCGGGTGCGGGCGCGGCGGGCGCGGCCGGCGGATCCGCGAGGCGAGCGATACGGATCAGTAGCGCGCCGAGGAGCTGGCGCAGCAATGTCCCGGTCAACTCGTTGTGGCTGCCGGTGGGCGGTGACGTGTCCGGCCCGCCTCGCAGCGTCCGGTACTCCGCGTCGATCTCGGACACGGCGCGCTCGAAGGCGTCAAGTTGGGCGGGCGGCAGGTGCCATGCGACGGGGCCGAAGCCGTCGAGTGCCTCGCGGGTCGCGGCCAGAGGGGGTGGGAAGTCGGCGGTGAACAGCACAAGGGTGGCGTCGAGGTCCGCGGGGCGGCCGTTCGTGCCGGACGGGAGGCGCTGTACCTGCCCGGGCCGCAGATGCAGCAGCGTGCCGCGTGTGCAGGGGTGCCTGACGAAATCGACCATGGCGGAGCCCTCGCCGCCGCGCACGAGCATGATCTGGTGGAAGTCGAGGCGGCTCGGTCGACGGGTCACGGAGCGCCTCAGCCGCGGCCTCAGCGCCTCGAAGGTCACCACTTCGATGCCGGTGTGTGATCGGTCGGGATTGCTGTACGCGATCTCGATGACATCACGCTGTCCATTTTTCACCATCCCAGGTCCGGAGCCTACCTCGTCCGGAGGGCAGCTACGAGGGGATCGTGGAGTCACGGCCGAGCGGCGCGCGCCCCTCCGGGCGCGGCGCCGAGACACCGTCACCATCGCCCCTTCCTGAAGTGAGGACCTCACCCATGTTTCCTGTCGTCACCGACCCCGCGAAGCTGCCGATCCTGTTCCAGGACGCCCTCAACGCGGGCGATGTCGAGGGCGTGCTTGCCCTGTTCGCCCCCGGGGCTGCCATGCGTACGGTGGCCGGCGAGTACATCACCGGAGTCGAGGCTTTGCGTGCCGAGATCGGCGGAACCGTCGCCGCCCGCGGCCAGTTGACCAACGTTTCGCGGCACGCCCTGGTCGCCGCGGAGACCGCCCTGCTGGTCACCGACTGGACGCTGGAAGTCGACGGCCCCGATGGCAAGCGCATCGCCCCGACCGGCACCACGGCCAACATCGTCCGCCGCGACGCCGACGGCGGCTGGCGCTTCACCCTCCTCAACCCGCTGGGAACCTCCTGAACCGACCCCGCGTCCGCTCCACTGGATGACCAGACGATTGGTCAACTGGTGGAGCGGGGGCGGGTGGTCCCGGTCCGACTCGCCGTTGGCAGACCCTGCGTGCTTGATCAGCCGACGCGTGAGTCCAATGCCGAGCAGGCTCTGGGCGCAGGGATCGCCCACGGTGCGGATTCCTCAACGCCCATGCAGCACACGGGAGGTCGATCGGGAGGGTGGCCCCGCAGGCGTATTGCAGTCGTGGCTGGCGATGCCCGTGGGATACAACAGCTGGCGTGACCGTGTTCTGCTGTGCGAAGTGTGGTGCCGAACTCACGCCTGACCTGAGGGAGCTGGCGGCCGTTCCGGATGGCAATGCGCCCGGAAGGGGCCGTAGCCCCGAGAGTCGGCTCGCGCCGTCGACTGTGCCGCACGGCAGGTACGCCATCGACCCTGAACCCTGGGGCGCACCTTTCGTGGCCCCTGAAGCCCATGCCAGGGAGGCCTGGGGGAGCCGGGCGCTTCTCATGCCACCCGAACTGACCGGCATGGTGTCCGCAGGGCCCACGCGTTCCGTGATCGTGCACCCTGAGGACGTGCCCAGCCTTCGGCTGAGTGGATCGCTCGGCGTCCATCAGGGGTGCTGTGGACCGTTGGGCACTGGAGGCCGCAACCTGGCCTGCGTGTGCGGGAGGCTCGTGGCGACCCTGGCAGCCGACTGCATGGGCCCCCATGAACTGCACCTCGACCCGCTCCGGACCTTCGCCTTGACGGCCGAGCGACCGGTCTGATCCTCCAGGGATCGCTGGACCGTTTGCCGCTGAGACAACCCTCGGGCGTGAGCTGAGACCACCCTCGGGCGTGATCCGCCCATGTCTACGACGGCGATGGATAGAGGGCGGCAGGGCGTCCCAGGACCGGCGGGGGAGTTGAGCTCGTCGGTCGGCGAGTGGGGTCGGGTGGTGGAGGTGGCGGTCGGAGGGGCTCCGGTCCGGAGCCCCTTCGATGCGTCTGGACGCGCTCCCTGCTCGTATCGGCGGGCTCAGGTCCTTCGGACTGGCGGCGGTCAGGCCAGTCCCGCCTCGATGGCGCGGCGTACCGCGTCGGCCCGGTCGCGGAGTCCCGCCTTGGCGAACAGGTTGTTGATGTGGGTCTTCACGGTGGCCTCGCTGATGAAGAGCTGCTCGGCGATGGCACGGTTGGGCAGGCCCTGACCGATCAGCGTGAGGACTTCGCGTTCGCGGGGCGTGAGGTCGTCCGGCAGGGCATGCCCCGGCAAGGGCGTCGGCGTCCTGGCCCTGGCGGTGGCGAGCAGCCGGTCCTGGACCTCGCGGTCGAGGACGGACTGGCCCGCGGCAGCGGCGCGGATGGCCCGGATGATGTCCTGGCGCCCCGCGTTCTTGGTCAGGTAGCCGCGGGCTCCCGCGCCCAGGGCGCCCAGGATCGAGTCGTCGTCCGCGAACGTGGTCAGCACGACCACGGCCACCTGCGGGTGCTCCTCGCTCAACCGGCGGGTGGTCTCCATCCCGTCCAGCACGGGCATTCTGAGGTCCATCAGCACCACGTCGACCGGCCCCGCGGCGACAGCCGTGAGCACCTCGCTCCCGTCCGCGGCGGCCGCGACGACCTCGATGTCCTCGGACAGCCCGAGCACCGCGGCGAGGGGCTCCCGTACGGCGGCCTGGTCGTCGGCGACGACGACCCTCAACCGCTTCTGCTTCTCGGTCGGTTCAGTCATTCCGGGATCACTGCCTCCACTTGCCAACCACCCTGGTCCGGCCCCTCGGTGACGGGGCCCGCGGTAACGCTGCCACCCAGCAGGGCGACTCGTTCGCGCATTCCGATCAGCCCCATCCCGCTGCCGACACCCGGGCTCACCTCGCGCGTCGCGGCGCCGTTGCGGACCCTCAGTGTCGTCGATGCGGCGGCGAACGTCAGCTCCACCCCGACCTCTCCCCCCGGAGCGTGGCGAGCGGCGTTCGTCAGCGCCTCCTGGGCGATCCGCAGAAGGTTCTGGGTCACTTGGGCCGGTACCTCGCGGACCGGTCCGGTCACGGTCAGCACGCCGCGGTGGCCGGACGATTCGAGCATTGCGGTCAGGCTCTCCAGCAGCGGAAGCGAGTCCTCACGCAGTGCGTGCACGGTCCACTGGGCCTGCTTCAGGCTCTCCTTGACCAGACTGTGCGCCTTGTTGTTGGCCTCGCGGACCTTGTCCAGGTCGCCGGTGTCGAGCAGGGCGTCGGCCAGTTCCAACTGCATGTTGATCCCGGCCAGGGAGTGCGCCAGCACGTCGTGCACGTCCCGGGCGATCCGGCTGCGCTCGGTCAGCACGGCGGTCTGGGCCTCCGCCCGGGCGGCGCGCTCGGCGGACTGGGCCGCCGAGATCGCCGCCCGCACGGACTCGCGCCGGCTGCGGTTGAGGATGCCGATCAGGACCGGGGCGCCGGTGGTGAGACCGAACTGCCAGGGCAGCGCGTGGTGCCCCGGCCCGAGCTGGAAATACAGAACGCCGGCGCAGAGCAGACTGCAGGCTCCAGCGAGAACGAGCGCCTGCTTGGCCGGGAGCCGGTATCCGAGGTGTCCGGAGAGGAAGAAGGCGAACAGGTAGCCGGATCCGCTACGGCTGACGCCGATCAGGGCGGCCGCCGCGATGATCCCGAAGGTCAGCCATGCGAGAACCCAGTGCTGAGGGATCTTGTTCTCCGGCAGCCCCCTCAGCAGCAGGGCCGCGGAGTTGATCCCGAAGAGGGCGGCGACCACCAGTCCGTGCCCACTGACGCCCAGAGGCCGGATCGTCAGGATTCCGACGACGATGACCGCGAGGGTCAGCACCCACTGCATGTGCGGGTCATGTCCGGGAAACGGCCGCGGCCCCACCACGGGGGCCGGGGACTTCCTGGGGGGCGGGGCACTCTCACTGGGCGGCACGGGCCGAACATAGCGCACGGTCAGGCCGCTCGGTCGAGGACGGGTGCGACGGCGGTCACCGACCGTGTCCTGCTCCGTACGAAGATGGTGGCCACCCGCGTGACGACTTCGGTGATGGCCATCAGCACGAACGCGGCCACCCAGGCCTGGTCGCTGGTGATGTGGTGAGTGAGGCTGAACCGCGCCACGTCAGCAGCGCCGCCGCCGTGCTCGACCCACATCTGGAAGGCCATCCGCGCGCCCATGCCCACCACCCACAGGATCGCGGACACCGCCCCCGCCTTGATCAGGGTCTGCCCGCCGAGCGTCCGGATCCGGGTGTAGACGCCGCCGGCGATCCCGAGCGCGGCGCCCACGCCCATCAGGGCCGCGACCAGCACCAGGTCATTGCCCGCGGTGGGGATGGTGCCCAGGTACGAGTACGCCACGTAGGCCACGATCCCCAGCGGGATCAGGAAGGTCTTGAGATCGAGCCGGTCCTCCCGCAGCTGCCGGAAGACGATGAGGATGAGGGCGATGTCGGTGATCCACTCGGTCGTTGTCATGCCTCAAGACTGCTGCGACGAGGCTTCCAGCACCTGGACCCACGGGTGGAATCGAGGGTGGAGAACACCTGTCGTTTCGATCTCCACCCTCTCCGTCATGTCCACGGCCTACTCACGGCAGGGCTTCCAACTGGCTTCAGCGGCGCGGCTGTTGCAGGACGGTGACATACGCGGGGCAACGCGTCGTCGACGGGAGCCTTCTTGTGAGGCAAGAAGCGTGCAAGTGGCACCGACTCGGCTGACCGCGAGTCGGTACCGTGTGGATGAGAGGCACATTCATGACTGTCATCAAGCGTTACTCCCTGCGCATCGCCGCCGTGGGCGTCATCGGAGCCGTCTCCGTCGGTCTGATGGGGACGGCGGCCTCGGCGGCCACTCCCGTGTCTTCGAGCGCCGCCGCCGTCAAGGCCAGTGTCACGGCGAAGCCGTCGGTGACCTCGGTGCAGGCATGGCAGCTGTTCCGGGTCACCGGAAGCGCGACCGGCCTGAAAGCGGGCAGCAAGGTGGTTCTGCAGCAGAAGCAGGGCGCCAAGTGGGTCAGCCTGCCCGCCGTGACCACGCTCAACGCCACGGGCACGTACTCGCTGGGCGTGAAGCTCGGCATCAAGGGCAAGAACGACCTGCGCATCGTCAGCGGGAACACCGCCTCGCCCGTCTTCACCGTGACCGTTCGCTGACGATCGGCCCGCGCGGATCCGCACCTGCCCGGCGCGCCGGTCGCGCCGGGCAGGGCGGGCGCCGAGGGCGGAGTTACCGTCGGGGGATGGACGGTGATCTCCGAGGAGGATGGCGGCAGTGCCTGCTCGCTGGAGCGGTGTTCGCCGTGTGCATGGTCGGCACCACGCTGCCGACTCCGCTCTACGGCCTTTACCAGGAGAAATTCGGCTTCTCCGAGCTGACGGTCACCGTCGTCTACGCGGTGTACGCCTTCGGCGTCATCGGGACGCTCCTGCTGGTCGGCAACGTGTCGGACACGGTGGGCAGGCGACCCGTGCTGCTGGGCGGTCTGGCCTTCGCCGCGCTGAGCGCGGTCTGCTTCCTGTGCGCGACCGGGCTCGGCTGGCTTTATGCGGGACGGCTGCTGTCCGGGCCGTCCGTCGGGCTGTTCACCGGGGCGGCCACGGCATACGTCATGGACCTCGCCCCGCGCGGCGGCGCCTCCCGGGCCACGTTCGTCGCGACGGCCGCCAACATGGGCGGACTCGGCTGCGGCCCGCTGGTCGCCGGCCTCCTCGCGCAGTACACACCCTGGCCGCTGACCCTGCCGTTCGTCGTGCACCTGGTGTTGGTGGCAGGATCGGCCGCGGTCCTGTGGCGGCTCCCGGAGACGGTACGCGAACCCCGGCCGCTGCGCAGCGCACGGCCGCAGCGTCCGGGCCTGCCCGCGCGGGTGCGTACGGTGTTCGTGCCGGCCGCGATCGCGTCGTTCGTGGGGTTCGCCCTGTTCGGGGTGTTCACCTCGGTGGCCCCCGCCTTCCTGGCGCACTCCCTGAACGTGCGTGACCACGCGCTGGTCGGGTTGGTCGTGGCGCTCGCCTTCTTCGCTTCGACCGGCGGTCAGTTGGCCGTCGGCCGGGTCGGACTGGCACGGTCGTTGCCGCTGGGCTGCGCCGCCCTGCTGACCGGCCTGGCGCTGCTGGCGGCCGCGCTCCGCTGGGAGTTGCTGCCGTTGATGGTGCTGAGCGCGCTGGTCGGCGGAGGCGGACAGGGCCTGGCGTTTCGCGCGGCCCTCTCGGCGGTCGCCCAGGCGTCCCCGGCCGACCGCCGCGCGGCGGTCATCTCCGCCCTGTTCGTGGTGGCGTACGCGGGTATCTCGGTCCCGGTGATCGGCGTGGGCGTACTGGTCGGGCCGCTCGGCCTGGAAGGGGCGGGGCTGGCGTTCATCGGATGCATGGCAGTCCTGGCCTGCGGAGCAGGGGCCTACCTGCTGCGACGTCCGGTACGGGCAGGGGCGTGACGCCGGGCGGGTCCGGGGGGGCTTGGTCGCGGGACGGGGACCGGCGCAGTGCCTCTGTGCCAGCCCCCGGCGCGTCGCCTGGCCGTCAGGCGGTTTCGAGTTCGCGCTCGGCCCGCTGCCGCAGCCGCTTCTTGTCCGGCTTGCCGGCGTCGGTCAGGGGCAGGGCGTCGACGAAGGTGATGGCGGCCGGTTCGTACATCGCGCCACGTTCCTCGCGGACCAGGTCGCGCAGCTGCTCCGCGCCGATGCCGCTGCCCGGCGCCGCGACCACGGCGGCGTGCACCCGCTCCATGCGGTCGGCGTCACGGACACCGAACACGGCGCTCTGCTGGACCTCGGGGTGGGAGTTGAGCAGGTCCTCCAGCTCGGTCGTGTACACATGGCCGCCGACCACCACGATCATGTCCTTGAGCCGGTCGACGACCGTCAGATAGCCCTCGCTGTCCAGGAACCCGATGTCGCCCGTGTGGAGCCAGCCGTCCCGCAGCACCTCGGCGGTCAGCCCGGGCTGCTTCCAGTACCCCTTCATGAGCGAGGCGGAGCGTACGCAGATCTCGCCGTGTTCGCCCGCCGACAGGTCGCGGCCGCTCTCGTCGCGGATCGCCACCTCGACCCCGGCCAGTACCTTTCCGGCCGAACGCAGCCGGTCGGGCCGCTGCGGATCGTGGTCCTCGGGCCGCAGCACACTGATTCCGCCCGCCTCGTTCTGCCCGTAGAACTGGAGCAGGACGGGGCCGAAGCGCCGTATGGCGTCGGCTATGCGGGCGGGCGAGGACTGGCAGCCCCCGTAGACGATGCTGCGGAGCGACGTGGTGTCGCGGACGGCGGAGTCCGGGTGGTCCATCAACTGGTAGAGCAGCGGCGGCAGAAGGAAGAGGTGACTGATGCGCTGCCGCTCGATGGTGCGGAGCACCTCGGCGGGGTCGAAGCCGTCGAGCAGGACGACGCGGCCGCCGTCGTGAAGTACGGCGTCGGTGAGCATGCCGGCCGCGTGCGCGAGAGTGGTGCACACCAGCAGGCGGGGCGGCTCCCCTTCGGAGTCGGCCGTCATCGCCCGAGAGGGCCGCACCTGGTCGAAGGTGGTGCAGATGCCCTTGGGGTGGCCGGTGGTGCCGCCCGTGTGGCGAATGGTGCACACGTCTTCCGGGCGCGCACCGCTGTGCAGCGGCTCGGCGGACTGCTCGGCCGCCAGCTCCAGCAGGTCCGTGCCCACCTTGGCGGGACCGAGCACGAGGACGGCCGGTACCGGGGCCGACTCGGTGATCTCGACGGCCCGTTGCGCGTAGGCCGGGTCGACGATCAGGGCGCGCGTCTCGACATCGCGGACGATGGCGGCCTGCGACTCGGCGGAGAGCTTGTTGTACAGGTGGTTGACCCGGCAGCCGATCAGGTTGGCGGCGTAGCGCGCGACGATGGTCTCGGGCAGGTTCCCGCACAGCAGGGTGACGGTGTCTCCGCGGTCGATGCCCTCGGCCCGCAGCGCCCGTGCCATCCGGTGGACGAGATCACGGAACTCGCCCGCCGTGACCCAACGCTCCTGGTGCGACAGGACTTCGCGGCCCGGATCGCGCTCTAATGCGGCCAGATTCTCCTCGACGTACGTGCGGAAGGCCTGGGTGCCGGTTGACATGCGGGATTCCTCCTGGAGGGCGGCGCGCGGTCCAGCGGGGCCGCCTCGCCATCGACTTGGTTGCTACAGGCAACCAAAAGCAGCGTAGTCCTTTCCGATCAACATCTCCAAGTGGGGCTCGGGGCCCGGCCGCTGTTCGTCCGGTTCTCGCCGACGGCTCGCTCGTCGGCCGAAGCGTGACCTGTGCGGCCTTGCGCGGTGCCGACCGGGCCGGATCGCCGCCGCCCGCGCGCCGACGGCCGCTGCGCGAGAAGGCCGAGCACCGGTGGGTGAGTTGAGGGACATCCCGGGTTCGGCGGGGCCGCCGGTCCGGGCCGCAGGCAGGACGGACGGGACACCGACGGGACGCGTCCCGGGCCGCTCGGGACGCCCCTCGGGCGGGTTGTGACGCCTACGGTTGCGTGGAGCGCCGAGGGGGCCGGTGCGATCGAGGCCGGGTCTCACGTCTGTCCGGCACACGCTGCGTCGCGCCACCCGGCGCGGCCGAGTCGCGAGGGTTCGGCCGAAAATCCTCGGCGCCGTCGAAGCGCCCAACTCGGACACGTCGCCCGACGGGGGCGAATCAACCTACACAGGGGGTCACTTATGCGTGGCAAGCGCGTTGCTCAGGCGATCGTGACGATGGTCGCCACTCCGCTGCTCGTCCTGGGGACGAGCGCGGCCGCACACGCGGACAGCGATGTGCAGTGGCATCACAAGAGCGGCGGGGACTGCCTGAGCGGCATGTGGGACCACCACTCCGGCTGGAACAACGTGGGCCTCTACCCCTGCTGGTTCGGAGCCTCGAAGTGGCACGACGTCAACGCCGGGGGTGACGTCTGGGTCGAGCGCCTGGCGGAGGTGCCTGGCTCCTGTCTCGCCGGTTACACCGACCACGACGCCTATGTGGAGGCCTGTAGTAGCGGGCGCAACGACTACCAGCGCTGGCACGAGATCAACACGGGCAACGGCTGGAAGTTGCAGAACGTGGCCACCGGCGAGTGCCTCGACAGCGACAACAGCAGGGTCTACACGCACGAGTGCAACGACGGCAACATCTACCAGCTCTGGACCTGAGCAGCCCGCGGGTCGACGGTCGGCCACGCCTTCGGGACGTGGCCGCCGCCGACGCCGTGACCGATGCGTACGGTGGGGGCGTGGACATGGTGCGCGCGGCAACGCTCAACATCTGGGGCCGGGGCTCGGCCTGGCGCCGTCGGCTGCCCCTGATCAGGGACGAGCTCGTACGGCTCGCCCCTGAAGTCGTCGGCCTGCAGGAGGTGTGGCGCAGAGGGACGCGGTGCCAGGCCGAGCGGATCGCCGACGGCCTGGGGTACCACGTGACCTACGCGGCGGCCCGCTCGGCACCTCACCGCGCCACCCAGGGCAACGCGCTGCTCAGCCGGGTGCCGGTGGCACGGTACGAGGTCATCCCGCTGCCGACGCCAGGGGTCGAGCCCCGGTCGGTGCTGTGTGCCGAGGTGGGCTCGACGACCGTGTTTGTCACCCACCTGACCTGGGAGTGGGAACACTCCCGCATCCGGCAACAGCAGGTGCGCTTCCTCGCGGAACTCGTGGCCGGTCACGCCGGGCGCGATGTCGTGCTCCTCGCCGATCTCAACGCGGCCCCGGACACGGACGAGCTCCGGTGGCTGGCCGACCGGATGGACGACGCGTGGGCGCGTGCGGGCCACGGCCCGGGCCACACGTACACGCCCGACAACGGACACGCACGCAAGGCCCGCGAACCGGCGCGGCGCATCGACTACGTCTTCACGGCCGGACTCCGGGCAGACCGCGCCGAGTTGGCGTTCACCGCGCCGCGCCCCACGGCGCGCGGGCCGCTGTGGCCCTCCGACCACTTCGGCGTGGTCTGCGACCTCATATCCCGCGCGCACCCGTCATCGAACGCGGCCGCGCCGCCCAAGGGGTAAGAGGCCGGGAGCTTCTTCGACCCTGCTCCGCCCGGCTGTACGTTCCGTAGCGGCCGAGCGGTGCTCCGGTCGCTGGAAGTTCGTCCGGAAACCACCGGAGAGAGATGCCGCGGGCGCCTTCCCTCAGGCGGCGCCCCCGGCTCGTCGGAAGGGCGTCAGGCGCGGATGGTCAGCCACGCGCCGAGGCCGCTGCACCCACGCGCGTCATACGTGGTGCTGCGGTAACCCGCCGGGATGGGGGAGTAGGGGCAGGTCCAGATGCCGTTGCGGACAAGCCGGTGGAACCAGGCGCCGATGCCGCTGCAGCCGTTGCGGTCGTAGTCGGTGAGGACGTACCCGGACACGATCGGCGAGCCGGAACAGGTCCATATCCCGTCGCGCACGGGCTGCTGCAACCATGAGCCCGCGCCGTTGCAGCCGCTGCGGTTGAACATGGTGATGACATATCCGGGCGGTACGGCCGCCCCGGGGCAGGTCCATCCGCCCACGGCGGCGATCTGTGCCCCGTTGCCGACGGCCGTGGCCGTGCCGACGGCCGTCGTGCCCGTGAACACCGCCGCGAGCAGGGCCACGGCCCCCACCATCGCGGCGATCCTGCTGCGGAACGCCGCAGCTGCCGAACGGCTCGGTCTGTGACGAAGTCGGTTCTTCACTCCACACCTGTCCCCTCATGTGGCTCGGTTGACGGTGATACCGCGTCTGCATCACCGGATGCGCGTCCCGCCCACGGACACAGGGTCCTGTGGGCGGCAGCACATCCTGCACCGGCCGCCGTCCCCGGCCGCAGCACCAGGCCGAACGACTGATGTATTCCGGGCACGCCTCTACGGTGCCTTCCGCCGCGAGTTGATCACGTGGTGTGAAGGGTTCCAATTGCCCGCACTCATGGGGAGCATGAGGGACCGATGCCGATGCTCCTTCGCTGTCCGGCCCATGGGACGGTCGGCGCGTGACGGTCAGTCGCGGGTGTGCGACGCGCCTACGTCGATGGCTCCGGGCAGCCGCGCGATCCGCTCCCTGAGCGTCTCCTCCGACGGTGCCGATGGGCACTCACCAGAAACTCTGACAGGAGCAGGTGACCGCTATGGGGTGTTGGGTGGTCCAAGTGTCGCCCTCGATGCCGAAGTGCCGTTGGGTCACCGTGTCCTGGCCTACGACGGCATCGCAGTGCAGTCCGGCGTGCTGGGACCTCCCGTGTCCGCATCCACGGCAGGTATCGGTGGTGTTGGGCCGCCAGCCCTCTGGGTAGAAGCCTCGGCACGCGCACGGGTCGCGGCCTTCGTCACCGTCGCAGTGGCCCTCCAGGTGGACCGTCCAGAGATGGCCACACCGGCACCTGACCACTTGATCGTCGCGCATGTTCCCTCCTGGTCATGTGTGTTGTGCTCGTATGGGCCCGTCGAGCCGCATCTCGTGCATCGCCCGGTTCATGCCCCCGATGGCCTCGCGCAGGCCTCCGCCTTCGAGGTGGTGGCCACTTGGGCCTGGGCCGCGCGAAGGGTCGCCCGCGCGGTGATGGAACTGGCTGCGGGCGCGGTCAGCGCGGTGAGGACGCCGACCCACAGTCCGCTGTTCGCCATGGTGGCCAAGTCTGGCAGACGAGGGTGCTGGCGGGGCGTCCCGGAAGAACCCAAGTGGGCCTGCTGCGACGGTAGTTCGGGGAGAGCGAACTACTCGACCGGCTCCGCGAGGGGACCTGGGCCGGGCGGTGAGGAGGCCGTCCGGCGGAACCGGTGGGCCGGGTGCGGGCGTCGTCGGCGGTGACGGTTCGGGTGGTGCGGGGACGGTGAGGGAGGAGAGCGGCGTGACGGAGGCGAAGTGGGGGCTGCGCGCCTTGCCCGCCGAGGTGGGCAGCCTGTTGGACGGTCTGCCGTCGGCGACACCCGGCACGGTCTTCGTGCGGTCGGAGGAGGGCGGGTGCGCCGTACCCGCGGGGCATTGCACGGTTCGCTTCGGGCGGGATGCGGGCGCGGTGGACGTCCCGGTCGGGAGCGGTGACCGCCGGGTCAGCCGGCTCCAGGGCACGCTGACAGGCACCGGTACGGAGTGGTGGCTGCGGAACGAGGGCCGGTTGCCGCTGCGGCTGCCGGACGAGGCGATGCTGCTGTCCGGGCACGAGATGCCGCTCGGCGCCGGGTACACGCCCGTGCTGGTCGGCGCTCCCGGACGGCCGGGCCATCTGCTGGAGATCCGGGTCGTGGCCGGGTCGGGCGCAGAGCCGGACCGGGGGCCGCTCCGGAGCACCGAGATGTCGGACGTGTATGGGCTCACCGGTGTCGAACGCGTAGTACTCGTCGTGCTCGCGCAGCGCTACCTGCGGCAGGAGCGGTACCCGCAACCGGTGTCGTGGAAGCAGGTCGCGGCGGATCTGAACCGGGTGGCGCCGGAGCGGGCCTGGACGCCGAAGGTGGCCGAGCACATCGTCGGCGGTGTCCGTGCCAGGCTGGCGGGTGCCCACCCTCCCGTCGCGGGCATCCGGCGCGACGACGGCGTGGGCGACCCGGTCGGCGCCACCCTCAACCACAACCTGATCGTCGCCCTGCTGCGGTCGGCGACCCTCTGCCCGGCCGATCTGCGGCTGCTGGGCGAGGAGTCGGTGAGCAGCTGACTGCCTGTCAGTCACCGGGGGCCTCCAGGCGGGCGCGGACGGTGTCGCGGTGCAGCCAGCCGTGCCCGGTGTCGCGGAGAAGCTCCATGAGCGTGTCGAGGTCGGCGTCTGAGCAGTGGCCCGTGTGGCGGGCGCGGAAGCCGTCGACGTAAGGGGTGGCCGCCTCGTCCCAGTCCGTGTGCGGGGGTGCGCCGAGCTCCCAGTCCAGCTCCCACACCCGTACTCCGTCGACGTGCGACCACGACAGTGCGCGGCGGCCGTCGCGGGCGAGGTCCAGGCCGTCGATGGGTTGCCGGTGGTGTCCAACTCGGGCCAGCTGGCGGCCCGTTGTGACGTCCCACAGGAGGATGGTGAAGTCGCGGCCGGTGGACAGGGCGAATCGGCCGTCGCCGGTCAGGAGGGGGAGGGCGGGGCTGTGTCCGGGGTCCGGGGCGAACACGCGGACGAGGGCGCCGTCGGCCACGTTCCACAGCCGCAGTTCACTGTTGGCGTCGCTCGTCAGGACCCGGCGGCCGTCGCCGCTCAGGGCCACGCCGTGCCATTCGAGCGGGGGGTGGGTGATGTCGCGCAGCAGCGCGAAGAACGGGCCGTCACCCGTTGGCGGGGATTCCTGGCCCGGGGGGTGGGGCGCTTCAAGACGGAGCACCCGCTCGCCGGTGGCGAGGTCGGTGACGGCGACGTGGTGGAGGAGGTTGTCGGCGGTGGCGATCAGCACGCGCGGACCGTGCCAGGCGACGGATGCGGCGCGCTGTTTGAGGGTGCGGACGACGGTGCCGGAGCGCAGGTCCCACAGTTCGGTCTGGTAACCGCCCGCGCCTATGAGGGCGTGGCCGCTGTCGGGAGAGAACCGGAGCGAGCCGGTGTGCCGGGCGCCGGTGTCGAAGGTGCGCAGGCAGGCGCCGTCCGGGAGCGACCAGAGGCTGATGCAGCCGCGTTCGGCCGTCAACAGCCGGTCGCCCGTCGCGTTGAGGGCCAGGTGGACGGGTTCTCCGGTGCGCGGGCTGACGGGGAGGCGGCCCCGGCGTCTGCCGGTCGCGGCGTCGAGGACGTCGACGTTCCCGTTGGGATGACAGACGGCGGCGATGGCGCCGTCGGCGGACAGAGCGGCCGACTGGACCGGCCCGGTGGTGGGCGTGATGCCGGGCCATGTGGCGCGCAGCGCCGTCCGCGGGGTGTGGCGGGCAAGGGCGCGCCAGGCGGCGAGGGGGCCCGGTGCGCGTTCGTACCCGGGCATGGCGCGGATCTTGGTCAGCAGCGCGAGGGCCGCTTGGTGGCGCCCGTCCGACAGGGCCTCGTCGGCCAGCTTCAGCTGCTCCGTCACATGAGCGTCGTCACGGGTGAGTTCGACGGCGGGACGGGGTCGGCTGAGGCGGAGTGGCGCAGGGGTGCCGGGCCGGAGCGTGAGGCGGCGGAGCGCGCCGTCGCTGCCGAGCAGTAGGGCGCGCCAGGGCTCACTCCGTGCCAGGGTGTGCCGGATCTCGCCGTCCAGGTGGAGGTCGACGGCGTAGTGGCCGTCCGGCAGAGGCGTGGTGGTGCGCAGGCAGCGGCCGGTGGCGAGGTCCCACAACCGGACGGTGCCATCGGTACCGGAGCTGAGCAGGTGATGGCCGTCCCGGCTGAGGGTGAGGGCCAGGACGCCGCCGCGGTGGCCGCGCAGGGTGCGTACGCAACGGCCCGTGGTGAGGTTCCACAGCTGGAGCGTGCCGACGAAGTGGCCGCCCGTCACGGCGGAACGCCCCTCTGCGGAGAGCGCCAGCAACCCCGGAGCCAGGGGTTCGGCGCACGGTTGGGTCTCGTGGCCCTCGCCCGTCGTGGTGTCCCACAGCCGGAGCCGGTCGTGGTCGGCGAAGACGGCGAACCGGCCGCCGGGAGTCAGCCCGATGGCGGCGCCCTGACCCCGCCCCGCTTGGTGGAGCACGGTATGGCCGATGGCGGCGCTCCACAACTCGACCGTGCCGTCCGCCGCGTACAGGCAGACCGCGCCGTCGGCGGCGACCCGCACCGCGTGATGGTCGAGCAGGGGCACGTGCGGAGCGCCGGCCCGCGACGGTGGACGCACCGTCCATGCGTACTTTTCCCGGCCGGTGTCGGCATCGAGGACGTGGACGGTGTCACCGCTGAGGAGAGCGCAGGTCCGCTGGTCGAGGTCGACGGCGATCACCGGGTGGCGGCCCACGGTCAGGGTGCGCAGGCAGCGGCCGGTGGTGAGGTCCCACAGCCGCGCGGTGCCGCCTTCGCCGCCGGTCAGCGCCGTGTCGTGAGGAGCGGCCAGGCGTACGGGCGCGGTGAGCGGGAGGGAAGCGCGCCAGTCGAGGTGAACCACGGGCTCGGCGGCCGTCGCGGGAGCGGGGCGCTCGGGTTCCCGCAGCGCCTCGGCCGACGCCGCGTCGCCGCGCTCGCGGTGCACGTGTGCGAGCAGGCGCCGGACCCGGGGGTTGTCCGTGTGCGCGGGGTCGGTCTCAAGGCCGCGGACCACGTCCTCATCGGTGATCTCGGCGCGCCGCCAACGGCGCAGGCCCCGGTTGTAGAGGGTGACCACGTGTCGGGGGTCGGCCTCGGCGGCGGCGTCGAACGCGGCATCGGCCTCCGTCGCACGGCCGAGGTCGAGCAGGGACAGGGCCCGGTTGTTCAGCTCATCGGCTCTGACGTCGGCGGGGCGCGGTTCGGCTCGGGGATAGGGGGAGCCCGTCAACTCCTCGTAGACAGTGGCCAGTTCGTCGGCCACCTCCCGCATCGAGGCGGGCCGATCGGCGGGATCGGGCCGCAGGCAGCGGGCCAGCAGCACGGCGACCGACGGCGGCAGCGCGGGCAGGCCCGGCCCGCCGCGCCCGGCCGGGAGCGACAGCAGGGTCTCTCCCGCGACGGGCCCGACGGCCCAGACCACGTCGCCGAGGAACATCTCGAGCACGGACACCGCGTAGCTGTAGATGTCGCTGCGGCGGCCCACACGGTGCCCTGCTGCCTGTTCCGGGGAGGCGTAGGCGGGGGTCATCCCGGCAGCGCCGGTGAGGGTGCGGCCGTCCGGGGACGGGACCGCGCTCGGGGCCTCGGAGGTTTCCGGGACGATGCCGACGCGGGCCAGGCCGAAGTCGCTGATCTTGACGGTGCCGTCGGCGTCCAGCAGCACGTTGGCGGGTTTGACGTCCAGGTGCGTCACGCCCCGTGCGTGGGCGTGGGCCAGGCCCCAGGCCATCTGGACGGCCACGTCGATGACCCGGGCGGTGGCCCCGCCCGTCGTGTCCGCTGCCGCCGTGTACAGGGTCCGGTCGGCGATGCGGTCGCGCAGACTGCCCCCGGGAAGGTACTCCGAGAACAGGCGCGGGACGCCGCCGATGGTGCGCACATAGTGGCAGCCGCACACATGCGGGTGCAGACCGAGCGAGACCCACGTCTCGGCCTCCGCGACGAACCGCTCGCGCCGGGCGGGGTGGCGGATGAGCTCCGGCAGAGGGCTCTTGACGGCCAGGTCGATGCCCCAGCCCAGATGCCGGACCCGGTGCACCACCCCCATCCCGCCTCGACCCAGTACTCCGGACACCTGGTACGTGCCCTGGACCACGACCCCCACCTGCCAGGGTCCCGGCACCACCTCGTCCATGCGCTCCTCCGCCGTCGGTCGTCGTCCCGGCCGCACCGGGCCCGAGACGGGCCGTGCGGTTGGACGGCGATTCAACCAGGGGGTGTTCGGGACCGGTCCCGAACGGGGCGGTCCACACTGGCCGATGACAGGGACGGGCCGGACCGGGCCCGGGGTTCCCGGGGGTTCGTGGGGGCACGGGCGGCCCGTGTACCCGTGCTGTTCGTCGGGAGGTGACGACATGCGTGTGGCGATGTTGCCGCTGCTACTGGGACCGGTTCTGCTGGGGCTGGTAGGAGCCTGGATGGTCGGCTACGTGATCTGGATCCTCGTGGGCGAATACGTGCGGCGGGCCAGGCGGGCAGTGCGGCGCAGACGCCGGGGCCGTTCGTCAGACCACCGCTCGCCCGAACGGTTGTACGAACGTCAAGGTCCGTGAAAGGCTCGTGCACGGCCCTCGGACTTCGCCCGCGGGCTGCCTCGGTTCGGCGCCGGAATCGCAGGTCCGCTGAGGCTGAGCCATGACCGGACGGGACCTGATGATCGGGACCCACAGGGGAGGACGCTGCAATGACCACGCTCGACAACCGACCGAACACCGCCCTGCTCGTCGTCGACGTGCAGAACGGCGTGGTGGCGGAGGCGCACGACCGGGACACGATCGTGGCCAACATCGTCACCCTCGTCGACAAGGCACGGGCCGCCGATGTCGACGTCGTATGGGTGCAGCACAGCAGCGGCGACCTGGTCAGGGGCAGCGAGAACTGGCAGATCGTCGCCGAACTCGTGCGGGACGAGTCCGAGGCGCTGGTGCACAAGTCGTACGGCGACTCCTTCGAGGAGACCGACCTGGAGTCGGTGTTGGCCGCCCGCTCCATCGGCCGGCTGGTGGTCGCGGGTGCGCAGACCGACGAGTGCATCCGCGCGACGCTTCACGGTGCGATCGTCCGCGGCTACGACGCGACGCTCGTCGGCGATGCCCACACCACCGAGGACTTGTCACGCTTCGGTGCGCCGTCACCCGACAAGGTCATCGCCCACACGAACCTGTACTGGCAGTACCACACCGCCCCCGGCCGGACCGCGGGCACGGTCAGCACCGCCGACGTCGACTTCGCCAAGAACAGCGAGGCCTGAGGCAGGGGTTCGCGCCTGGGGAGCCCGGCCGTACGCGACCGAGTTCCGCGCCCCGCGGGCGCGTTCGTTCCGTGCCGTCCGGCGGTCGAGTCGGCCCACCGCGGCCTTTGGTGAGGGCGATTCAGTGGCTTTCGATGTCGGCCGAGCGCATGCTGGCGACCGCCTCCTGGACGGTGTCGCGGTACAGACCCAGCTTCGGGTGCCGCGTGACGGTGGCTCCCTCGTCCATCGGGAAGCTGTGGATCTCGGCGTTCGGGAAGCGTTCGTCCACGAGAACGCTGATCTCGTCGATGCCTCCGTTCCCGCCCTTCGCACCCTCGGGGTCGGTGTCGAGGACCGCGTAGACGGTGCGCCCCGCGTACACGGGGGCGGCCGGGGCGCCGCCGAGTCCGCTCGGGACCAGGGGGTGGGTGCTCTTGGACCGGTCCACGGCGTTCTTGGGACCGAGGGCGACGAGCGGGTAGTAGGAGGAGATGCCGCAGGTCGTCCGGCCCCGGTTGGTCACGGAGATGGTGTACTGATTCGGGTTGGATTCCAACTCCTTTACGCTGACGGCGAGTTGGCTGGCCGCGCACAGGTGTTTGTAGGCGTAGGCGTCCTCGGCCGCATCCCGGGTGACCCCTTCCGGCGCGACCGCGGAGGAGCTGGGCTTGGTCGTGGGAGACGAGCTGCCCTTGTCGCCGCCGCTCGTCCGGGCCGGGCTCGGTGTGGTCGTGCCTGGGGCACTCGGCGATCCCGAGCCCTGACCCGAGGGTGCGGCGGATCCGCCGTCCGAGCCGCCGCCGCAAGCGGTGAGGGCCAGCGACGCCGTGACGGCGACGAGAGCGAGCGGAACCATCTGCCGACGGCCAACCATGCTGGATTTCCCCGTTTCCCTGTTGACTCGTGGATGTCTCGTGCCGAACAGGCCTTGTTGCGGGTGACGTTCGGCGGTCCTTCTGCCGTTCCACTATGTACGTCGGTGGAGCGTATACACCCGGCCCGGCTCCTGGAGAGCCAGGTCTGTGGTGCGTGCAGGCACCATCCCACACACTTGGGTGCGCGGGGCGCGGGGGATGCGGCTGTGCGCCCACTCACTTGGGCGCACGGGGCGCGTGATGCGACTGTACGAAGCCCCTCGGCGCCGCCTCATCCACGGCCTCCGACCGGCCCTTGCCCACTCAACTCCGGCCGGGCCACCCCGTGTCGGCGCTGGGAGCCACATTGACCGGTTGGCGTCTGGGGCGTGTCCTGCCGCCTCACCTTCACCGGGCGTGTCGGCGTAGCCTGACCCCGCCATCGCAGAACGCGATGTTTCGGTGGGGGAGGACGCTGTGAAGTTCCTTGTATCCAGAGCCAGTTGGCTGGCTTCGTTGGTGGCCGCCGGGGTGCTGATGGTCCTCGGCACGGGTGTCGCCGTCGCGGACGCGATACCGGGGGTCGAGAACCTCACGCCTCTGCCGGGGGCCCAGTACGCACGCGCGCCGCTGGTCAGCGCGGACGGCACCAAGGCGTACGTCGGGGCGATCGAGGCCACCGGCACCAAGCTGTACGTCGTCGACACCCAGACCGGCGAGATCACCGCGCAGGTGTCCACAGGCACGGGACGGTGGGCCGGGCCCATGGTGTTCGGTGCCCACGGCAGGCTGATCTACGTGGTCACCGAGGTCACCCTCAACGTGATCGACACGGCCACCAACACCCTGCGCTCCAGCATCCCCGTCCCTGACCAGCCACGGCCTGCGGGTTCCCGACCGGGCTCACTGTCGCGCATGGCCATCAGCCCGGACGGTGCCACGATCTACCTGGACCAGACCGGTCCGGAGAACAACGGCCCGAGCCTGGGCCCGTCCCGGCTGCTGGTGTTCTCCACGGTGCGGGGTGCGTTCACGACGACCGTGCCCCTGCCCGGCGAGAGCCCGCGCGACATCGTCGTACGGCCGAACGGCACGGACGTATACGTGAGCGGCGACGTGGGCCTGATCCACGTGAACACGGCCACCGCCGTGCCGACGGTGCTGCGTACGATCACGGCCACCGGCTTCGTCGACGAGCTGGCCCTCACCCCGGACGGCC
Source organism: Streptomyces sp. NPDC045846 (assembly GCF_056431605.1). NCBI lineage: Bacteria > Bacillati > Actinomycetota > Actinomycetes > Kitasatosporales > Streptomycetaceae > Streptomyces > Streptomyces sp. NPDC045846. Next base: position 70,535 of record NZ_JBWKKJ010000005.1, read on the forward strand.
GCCGTCTGTACGCGCTGAGCAAGCCGGACGGCCACGCCGCCGTGGTCGACCTCACGCACGACAGCGTGCTCACCACCATCGACTTCCGGTCGGATTTCTCACCGGTCCTGAGCCCGGCGGTGAGCCAGGACGGCACCCGCCTGCACGTGCTGGTGGACGACCAACGGACCGCGCCGAAGGTGCTGTCGTACGACACGGCGACCAACACCCAGAAGCCCGACGAGACGGTCACCGGCTTCGACGTGCAACGAGCCTCGGGCCTGACGGTGGGCCCCGACGGCGAAACGATGTACATCACCGGCAGCAACGACATCGACGACCCCGGCGTATACCTCCAGACCGTCAACTTCTGACGGGGTGGGTTTGGGGCGGGTCGCGAGTTCTGCGGTTGGCCGGAGGATTCGCGTGTGTTCCCGGTTCCGCGACACGTGGGAAGGCGGAGGGGTTCAGCGAAGCCATCCACACGACGTGCTCACTTCCGCGTGCACCCTGCCCCCTGCTGGAGAAGCCTGCGTTCATTGCACTCAAGGCTCGGGTGGATGTTGAGTTCTACCCCATGAGCCACTACACCAAGACGTTCCAGGCCATCGAGATCGGCGACGGCGGTGATGGCAGATGGGCCGCGCAAGTTCAGCCCAGAATGTTGAGTGCCGAGAGCTGGTTGACGGAGGAGGGCCGGACCGCGCAAGGTGCCGCTCGCGCACGGAGGCTGTTCGAGGTCCACATGCCGGAGCTGGTCCCGACGCTCGACCGGCTCATAGGCCAATGTGCTTCTCCCCGAGCCGGGACCCTTCTCACCCTGGCCGCCGTTCGCCCCTTCTTCTCCGGCTGCACCCAGATCGCCGGCAACGGCGCGCTGCTCAGGAACTACGACTTCGCGCCCGATCAATGCGAAGGCACCGTCGTTTCCTCCCATTTCCTTCGCCCGGTGATCGGAATGCAGGAGGCGGGGTGGGGCTTGCTGGACGGCATGAACGACGCCGGTCTCGCCGTCTCACTGACCTTCGGGGGACGATTCGTCCAAGGCCCGGGATTCGCCATCCCCATGGTGCTGCGCTATCTGCTGGAGACTTGCCGGACTGTTGACGAGGCGGTGGACAAATTGCGGACCGTCCCTGTGGCGATCCCTCAGAACGTCACCCTCGTCGATGCGGACCGGGCCGCGACGGTGCATGTGGGACCTGATATCCCCCTGACCATGGCAACGGACAGCTGTGCCGCCAACCATCAGCACCTGCCGGTGCCGGACGACCAGGAGCGCTCCACCAGGACGCAGGAGCGGTTGTCCGCCGTCCAGGTGGCGGGAGTTGATGTGATGGCGATGTTGCGCCCGCCGCTGTACCTGTACGGATACGACGAATGGCTGGGCACGGTGTACACGGCACATTACCGCCCGGCCGATGGACGCGTGACGTACCACTGGCCGGGCGAGACCTGGGAGCAGTCCTTCGTGTCCTTCTCCGAAGGCTCGCGCACCGTCACCCTCGGGTAGCAGCCCGGCGGGGCCCGTCGCTGTGGGGGCGTGCCGGGGAACAGGGCGATCTGTGGCGGCCCGGTCCGGCGCGGCGATGGCGGTTGCCTCGGGAGGGGGTGGCGCTCTGCGGCCGAGGTCGCCGCCGCGACTCGTCGCCTCGGGCCTACTTGTCGCGTGCGGCGGTTCGGTTGGCGACCTCCGACCTGACCGTTTCGCGCAACTCGTCCGGCGTGAAGCCGAGGTCGCGCAGGATCTGCGCGGCGGGGCTGTCCTCGATGCACATCAGGCCCAGCAGCATGTGTTCCGTCCCGACCCAGTCGTGGCCCAGATCGGACGACGCGCGGGGCGCCTGGTCGATGGCCTCCTTGCTCTGCGCTCCGAAGGCGATGTGCCCCCGAAGCGCCTTCTTCCCGGCCGGTGGCATCGCCTCCTCGATCGCGTCCCGGATGCGCTGCTCCGACTCGGCCTTCGCGATCAGGATCCGGTACGCCAGGCCCCGGGGTTCGCCGAGCAGGCCGAGCAGGATGTGCTGGGTGCCGATGGAGTCGTGCTTGTGCGTTCGGGCGGCCTCCTGGGCCAGCACGATGCTGTGCCGGTTCAACTCGGTGAACCGGTCGAACGCGGCGGGGGCGTGGCGCTGCTGGGCGGCCTGCCTGGACACCCCGATGGCGTCGCCTACCTCACTCCAGGACGCGCCGGCCTGCTTGGCCTTGCCGACGTAGTGGCCCACGAGCTGGTCACCGAGGTCGGAAAGGGTCTGGGCACGTAGCTGCGCTTCGCTGATGCGGGCCAGGTCGGTGGCGTCGGGGAGTTCCTCGTCGATACGGGCGATCAGGTCAGCGAGGCTGACGTTGAGTGGGCTCATGCGTCAATCGTAGGTTGACGGTTCCGTGAGCGTCAACCTGTAATTGACGCTCGTTTCGGGCGAGTTCGGAGCGTTAGGGCTCGTGGGCGGTCAGTGCTGGGGGCGAGTGAGTCGTGGGGGCTCCGGTTGGAGTTGGGGTGTGGGGCGGAGGGGGCGGCGAGTGCATCGCGCCTTCCTTCGGCTCTGCGGCGTCCAGTCCGCGTGGGGATCGCTGTCGTATCCCGTACCTCGTCAGCCCGTGTCTGTACGGAGGTCAAATAGCGCTGAGCCAGGGCGAATTGGCGCCACGCGTGCTCTCGGTGCTCTTGATGCGCCGTGGGTGCGCCGACCAAGCTCCCGCCGCATGAGAGCGCTCTCAACGGCAGGGCGCCGCAACGGAAACGAGGTTCTCCTCATGGGGCTCAGACGATGGAGCGGCGTCATTGCGGCCGCAGTGGTCGGCATCGCCTTCGGCAGCGGAACGGCACACGCCGACATACCCATCGGTCATCCGATGTCCGGCAAGGCCACGTACTACAACGACAAGGGCTACGGAGCCTGCGGCACGCTCATCGACGCGTCGAGCCAGGACCTGGTCGCCGTGTCACCCGCCTGGTGGACCACGCCGAACCCGAACAACGACCCGCTGTGCAGGGGCATTTCGGTACAGGTGACCTACAAGGGCAAGACGATCAAGGTGCCGGTGCGGGACAAGTGCCTGTCCTGCGACGCGGCGCACATCGACCTCAGTCAGACCGCGTTCCGCAAGTTCGCGTCGCTGAACGTCGGTGTCATCAATGGCATCACCTGGAAGTTCGTGAAGTAACGCCACGCAGGCCCCCCTGCGGGACGAGTTGAGGGCCTGATGCTCGGGTCGGGCGCGAGTGTCTTGTCGACTCGCCTCCCCCCGTCGGCCTTTCGAAATTCGGCCTTTCAAAATCTCCACCGCGACTTCGAAGCATTCGCGTCCCGAGGCTTCCCTTGCGGGCCCCTCTTCGCCGCGGACCCGGCCCCGCGCTCCCCTGCCTGTACCGCGGACAGCTGCGTGACCCCTGCTGCTGGTCAGGGGGTGGGGCGTTCAGAACAAGGGTGAGATCTCCGGCAGCGTGATCGATTGGATTCCGCTCCGGGGTGTGAGACCGGACGCACGGGCGTGACCTGTCCGGGCGGGTCGGCCCCGTCCAGGACCATCCATGAAATGAACGGCATCGGCTGCGGTCTGCGATGGTGCGGGGGAGCAGTGTTCCATCCGGTTCAGGCCGCGGCTGATGCCTCCATCGGCCTCTGGAGCCATGTGCCGCCCTCACGGGGAGATCGGGCGATGCGTCAAGGCTTTGAACGGCTGCCCGGGCCGACTGCCCCTGATTGCAGCACCACTTGAATTCCACACCAGGCGCAAAGCTGGGCAATCGGCCCGGCAGTCACGCGCCCAAAGAACCCGGCGGGTTGCAAAGTGTGCAGACCATGAGAAGAGGGGCACTCGTATCCCTATGGTGTTCACAACGCTCATCCTCGTGCCCGCCCTCCTCGCTCTCGCGCTCACCTGGCACCGCCCGCATACCGGCAACCGCCACCGCCATGCGCACCGCCGCTGAACAGGTGCGCGGAGACAGCGAGTTGGGGCGCAAACACCAGATGTCTGTCGGGGCTGCCTCTGCCCGTGACCTGGCATTCGGGCGCAGACCGGCGCCCGCGTACTTCAAGGCCCGGGCGATCTGACCACCAGCTTCCAGGTCGGTTCCTTGAAGCTTGAGCGGGCGCGGCCCACGCGCGGGAGGTGCTCCGCGGGCCATTCATCCCGGCCGTCCGCCCGGACGCCGAGTCCCTACGTGGCGGGCACCCGCAGTGCGGCGAGGACCGGCAGGTGATCCGTGGCCGCTCGGAGGTCGTGCTCCGAGATTCCGGCAAGGCCCATCGGTACGCCGCAGCCCAGCACCTCCACCCCCTGGGTCGCGAAGATGGCGTCGATCCGCTGCAGGGGGTCACCCAGCCTGGTGGTGTGCTCGCGTCCCCACGGCTTCGTCGCCCAGCCGTCCTGCAGGGCGTCCGCCAGCAGGCCGAAAGTGCGCCCGTCGGGCCGGTCGTTGAGGTCGCCCGCCGCGATGGCGTGCGGTGTGTCCAGGGTGGTCAACTGCTCCAGGAGCAAGTGGCCCTGCTCGTAACGTTCCTGGTCCTCGATGCTCAGATGGCAGCTGAGCACTCCCAGGCGCGCCCGGCCGAACCGCAACACGGCGGTCGCGAATCCGCGCTGGTGCAGGCCGGGCGTACGGGGCAGCAGGATGTCCTCGGTGCGTTCCACGTGAGCACGGAGCGAGCAGAGGATCATCGGGCCGGAGGCGGTGGCTCCGCCCGAGACGTACACGAGCTCGGAGGTGCGGGCGAGGCGGGCGGCGGCCTTGCGCCAGCGGAAGAACCGCGGCGCCTCCTGAATGCAGACGACGTCGGGGCGGCAGGCCCTGATCACTCGGGCGAGTGCGGCGACATCGTCGCGCATGGAGCGGATGTTGTAACTCAGCACACGCACAACCACGGAACCGTCGGGCTCCGTCACCGACTGGGGCAGGTCCTGCACGCTCTCCCTCTCCACGCTTCCTCTTTCGCGTCGCGCCGCCGCCACGCGAGACGACGGTGCCAGGCGGCGCCCGGAACCCCTGAGCGGGTTTGGCGGCCGCTGGAACGCACCGTACTGGTTCTTGTCCGCCGTGGTGGAGAAAAATGCCTGGTAGCGGTCGGAAATGAGGCGGCGGCTGCGGAGGTCGCGCAGGCTGGCGCAAGGGGTGGGGTGGCGGCGCATGCCATCAAATGGCCGCTGAATGCCCCGAGTTCGAGGCCTTGCTGACTGCGGTCCCTGCCTGGCCCTGAGCCCCGGGGTGACGTGTTCGCGGGGTCGACTCAGCCTGTCGGCGTGCCGATTCGGTCGCGTTCCAGGGTGGCGCGCAGTGCCGCGAAGGTCTGCGCGACGGTCGACATCGCCGGCCCGTCGAGGGTGTCGTCGAGCAGCTCGGCCAGGCGCTCGGTGAAGGTGCGGTCGGCGGTGTCGACCAGTGCCTCCGCTTCGGCGGTCAGGGTCAGCAACGACGAGCGGCGGTCCGAGGGGTTCGGTTGGCGAACGACCCAGCCCTGCTTCTCCAGGCGGTCGACCCCTTTGCTCGCGGCTCCGATCCCGATGGCGAACTCGGCGGCCAGGTCCGCCACACGTGAGCCGGGGTGCGTGCGAAGCCGACGCAGAAACTCGAATTGCACCATGGAGACGCCGTGTTGCTCGCTGAGCCGCTCGTTGAGAGCGTTGTAGAGCCGTGTCTCACAGCGGACCAGATCGGAGAAGAGGCTCGCTATGTCCACTGCGCCACCCGAAGAAGTACTTGCCATGGCATATAGTGTAGCGGCATCTACTTAAGGGAGTCGCACAATGAGCAAGGAACAGCGCGCGCAGGTCGACGAGATGCTGCGGCGGCCCCGGCCCAGCGGCTCTTCGCTCGAGGAGTTCCGGGCAGGCTTCCGGTCCCTGATGGCGGAGATGGCCGTACCGGACGGGATCCGCACCACCCCCACCACGCTCGGCGACCGTCCCGCCCTGCTCGTCGAGCCCGTCGACGGCCGGCGCGCGGGCACGATCCTGTACTTCCACGGCGGGTCCTTCGTGGTCGGCTCACCGGAGACCGCGATGTCGCTGACGGGCAACCTGGTCGCCAGGACCGGGTTCCGCGCGCTCTCCCTGGACTACCGGCTCGCCCCGGAGCACCCCTTCCCCGCGGCGATCGAGGACACGCTCGGCGCCTACCGCGCGCTGCTCGACAGTGGGGAAGACCCTGCCACGATCGCGTTCGCGGGTGAGTCCGCCGGTGGCGGTCTGACGATCACCACCGCTCTCGCCGCTCGTGACGCGGGGATCCCGATGCCCGCCGCGATCCTGGCGTTCTCCGCCGGGCTCGATGCCACGCGCAGCGGCGAGAGCATGGACACCAGGGCGGACGCCGACCCGCTCTTCACCCGCGAGTCCCTGGAACGCACGAGGGCCATGTACCTGGCCGGGCAGGACCCGTGCCATCCCCTCCTCAGCCCCGCGGTCCTCGGCGACCTGACGGGCTTTCCGCCGATGCTCCTTCAGGTGGGCACCAACGAGGTGCTTCTCGACGACTCCACCCGCATGGCCACCCGCGCCCGGGACGCCGGAGTGGACGTCATCCTCGACGTGACGGCCGATGTGCCGCATGTCTTCCAGGCGTTCGTCGGCGTCCTCGACGAGGCGGACGAAGCACTCGACCGCGCGGCCCTCTTCCTTCGCCAGCGCATCCGAGTTCCGGCCGGAGTAGGGGCGGTGTCGGAGAACTGAGTCGGGCCCGCGCCCGCTGCGCGGCCCCCGCATGACGCTCACTCATTCCTGGGGGTTATCGCCGGGTTCCGAACAGGTCTTGGACTCCGGCGGGGCGGGGCGTCAAGAATCGAGGCATGATCAACCACACGATGATCGTCTCCTTCGATCAGCCCCTGCCCGACACTGCGCTCGATCAATATATCGCGGACATCGAACGGGTCATGCTCGACAGCGGTTCCGTGCAGTCGGTGGTGGCCCGGCGCCACATCCCCGTCCCCGGCGAAGAGGCCATTCCCGCCCTGGTGGCGAACGTGATCGTGCAGGCAGTGGTGGCGGACACCGAGGCACTGGTGAAGGCGTTCACTGCACCCGGCCTGCACGAGGTCATCGACCGCTGGCAATCGAGGCACCCGTACAAGGTGGCCTGGGCGAACCATGAGCCGCTGGCATGAGCGACATCCGAAAGGTGGCACTGGTCACCGGTGCGGGCAGCGGGATCGGTCGTGCGGCGGCGCTGGAGTTCGCCCGGAGCGGGGCCGATGTCGCGGTGCTCGACATCGACGCGGGCAGGGCGGCCGAGACGGCCGAGATGATCAGGAAGGACGGCGGGGAGGCGCTGGCGGTCACGGTGGACATCGCCGACGCACGCTCCGTCCAGTCGGCCGTCGAGCGCACCGTCGCGACGTACGGTGGTCTCGATTACGCCGTGAACAACGCGGGCATGGCTTCACACCACCGCAAGCTCGACCAGCTGAGTGTGGACGAGTTCGAGCGGGTGGCCCGCGTCAACCTGACCGGCACCTTCCTGTGCATGAAGTACGAACTGCCCGTGCTGCGGCGACGCCGAGGCGGCGCGATCGTCAACATCGCCTCCAACGGCGGCCTGTACGCCATTCCGACCGCCCCCGCGTACGTGGCCGCCAAGCACGGAGTCGTCGGACTCACGAAGGTCGCCGCGGTCGACTACGCCCCGGACAACATCCGCGTCAACGCCGTCTGCCCGGGCCCGACCCGCACGCCCGGGTTCGACCAGGTGGCAGCGGGCACCGACATGGTCGCGCGGCAGGAGGCGATCACGCCCCTGGGCAGGCTGGCCACGGCGGAGGAGGCCGCGGCGGCAGCGGTCTGGCTCTGCTCGGACGCCGCGTCCTACATCACCGGGATCGCGATGTCGGTCGACGGCGGGCGACGAGCATGAGCGGCACCGAGGGCGCCGAGCACTCGATGCGGTCCCGGAGTGCCGGGATTTCAGCTACACGCGGCACCCGGGCCGGTGGCGGGCCGCCGCCGCGCCGACAACTCCCGTGACCCCGGCTGGGCGGCGCAGCGCCGCGCCGCCCAGCCGTCGGTCGAGCCCCGATCGAGCCCGGGAGAGCCCGGTATCCGGCTGACGCACCAAGGCTCCGAGCGAGCGGCCCGTACCACTCCACGGGGTGCGACCGCGGGCATGATGGGAGCCATGACGCACAGCGCCCGCCGCATGTTCGAGCTCCTGGAACCGATCTGCCTGGTCAGCTTCTTCGCCGACGAGTGCAACCAGGAACTCGCCGCCCTCGGCCACCGCACCTACTGGGACGGCTACTTCGCCAGCCGGGCCGCACCTTTGGGGCGAGTGCCGGCGCACGTCGTGCACGCGGCCTTCTACAGCTTCGCCGATGGTGAAGCGGCGCGGCACATCCCGAGCGCGTGGGAGACGATCCCGCCCGAGGCGTCCGTCGCCGCGCGGGAGCGGGGCAGCGCGGCCTCCCTACGGCGGATCATCGGCGACGAACTGGCCGAGTCCCCGGGCTTGTTGCGCGCGGCCGACCTGACCACCAAGGCCGCGACGAGCGCGCCCATGGAGGGCCGGGTCATGTACGCCGGGATGCGCACCCTCGCGGTGCCGAGCGACCCGGTCGCCCGGCTGTGGCACTCGGCGACCATGCTGCGCGAGCACCGGGGCGACGGGCACGTCGCCGCTCTCGTCGGTGCGCGCATCGGCGGCACCGAGGCGCATGTGCTCTCCGCGCTGGAGATGGGGATCCACCCGCCGGAGTCCTTCGGGCGCATCCACCACCTGCCGAAGGCGCGGCTGGCCGCGGTCATGGACGGCTTGCGTGGCCGCGGGCTCGTCGACGCCGAGCGCCGGTTCACCGACACCGGCCGTGAGACCAAGCGGCGCATCGAGGCCCTGACCGACGAGCTCGCGGCCCCGCCGTACGAGGCACTGTCTCCCGCCGAGCTCGACGAGCTGGTCGCCGAGCTCGAACCCATCACCGCGAAGCTGGTCGCCTCGGGCTCGAAGTGACGAGCGGAGACCGAGGGCGCGGGGAGCGTGCCGTCCGGGGCGGGCCGGTTCAGCGGCGGCGGAACTCCTCGGCGGCCAGCAGGGCGGTGTCCGGGTCGTCGGAGAACAGGCCGTCGATGCCCGTGGCGAAGAGGGCCTTGAAGTACGCGAGTGCGTTGCCGTAGTCGCCCGGCTTCTCGCCGACCCGGAAGTCCAGCGGCAGGAAGCTGTTCTCGTTCCGCACGGTGTACGGGGTGAGGAAGAGGCCCGCGGCGTGCGCGTCACGGACGAGGGTGGTCGGCTTGCCGAGTTTGCCCCGGTCGTCCTGGGCGATGATCTGCGGCAGCCAGGGGCCGATGCCCTGGGCGAAGCCGGCGATCCACTTGAGCCCCTCGGGCTTGAGGAGGTCGGCGGTGGTGCGCGGGTCGCCGGACTCGACGAAGTCGGCGGGCCGGACGGACGGCTCGTCCAGCAGGACGACCTTCGGGCACTTCACGCCCAGCGCGCTCAGCCGCCTGAGGCTGCTGGGCTCGAAGGACTGGAGGATGTTCGGGGCGTGCGCGGTGTGCCGGCCGTAGCGGCGCAGCAGCTTGGCGAGCATCTCCTCGATGTTCAGGCCCCGCTTGCGGAAGTACGTGGGGTGCTTGGTCTCGGGGTAGATCCATACGGGGCGGCCACGGCGGCGGCCTTCGCGCTCCGCCCACTGGAGAACCTCTTCGAAGGTGGGCACGTCCCAGCGGCCGTTGTACATGGTGTTGTGCTGGCGGACGTCGGGGATGCGCTCCTTGGCGCGCAGCGTCTTGAGTTCGGCGAGCGTGAAGTCCTCGGTGAACCACCCGGTGATCTGCTTGCCGTCCACGGTCTTGGTGGTCCTGCGCCCCGCGAACTCGTGGTGGTCGGCGACATCGGTGGTGGCCGAGATGTCGGGCTCGTGCCGACAGACCAGGTGCCCGTCCTTGGTCGGTACGAGGTCACCGGCCTCGATGACGTCCGCGCCCATGTCAAGGGCGAGTTGGTAGGAGCCGAAGGTGTGCTCCGGGCGGTAGCCGCTGGCGCCGCGGTGGCCTACGACGAACGGCACGGGCAGTTTCGCGGGCCGCCCGGCGGGTGTCTGGCGCTCCGCCGAGCTCGTTCCGGCCGCGTTGGCCTGTCCCGCTCCGGCCAGTACCGCCGCTCCGGCGCCCAGGGCCGCGGCTCCCAGTACCGTTCGTCGCCCCGGCTCGTGCCGCTTGTCCATGCCGCGCTCCTTGCTCCGTGCCCGGCCCCGCAACTGCCGTGCGGGATCCGGTATGTGAGGTTACCGGTGTGTTCCACCTGCTCCGGGACGCTGCTTCGCCCATGTCCCGGCCGCACCTTGATCGTAAACACGGCGGGGTGCGCCGGGGACGCGCAGGGGGTGCGTGGCGGAAGCCATGCGACGTCCGAGGGCGTCGCTTCGCCCCGCATCCCCGGATCGCTGGCATGGCGCGATGTGTGGGGTACATGTCGTTGACGCCACCGAGGGGGGACCACAGAGTGGAGGGGTGAAGCAGCGCCGCGTCGTCTTCGTCCTCTTCGAGGGTTTCCAGCCCCTGGACCTCTTCGGTCCGCACGAGGTGTTCCACCACGCCGATCGGCTCTCCGGCGGGTACTCCTGCCAGATCATGGCGCCGCTGTCGGGACCGGTGCGGTCCAGCAGCGGTGTGCCGGTGCACGCACCCTTCGGTGTGGACGGGCTGGACCCGGCGGGGGTCGACACGCTGGTGGTGGCCGGGGGCGCCGGAGTCGACCGCGCCCGGCAGGACCCGGCGCTGACCGACTGGCTGGCCACCGCGGGAGCCACCGCTCGCCGCGTCACCTCGGTGTGCAGCGGGGTGTTCCTGCTGGCCGCCGCCGGACTGCTGCACGGACGCAGGGTGACCACGCACTGGGCGCGCGAGGAGCAGCTCGTCCGGGAGCATCCCGAAGTGACCGTCGACTGCGATCCGATCTTCCTCAGGGACGGGCGGGTGTGGACGTCGGCCGGGGTGACGGCGGGAATGGACCTCGCACTCGCCCTGGTGGAGGACGACCTGGGGCGGGAGGTCGCCCACGCCGTCGCGCAGGAGATGGTGATGTTTCTGCGCCGCCCGGGCAGCCAGTCGCAGTTCAGCGTGGCCCTGTGGTCCGCGCAACCCACCAGCGACCCCCTGCGCGCCGCGGTCGCGGCCATCCACGCCGATCCCGGCGCCCGCCACGGCATCGCGGATCTCGCCACGCACGCCGGTCTGAGCCCCCGTCACCTCCAGCGCCGGTTCACGGCCGAACTCGGCGTCCCGCCCGCGGCGTACGTCGAAGGCGTACGCGTCGAGGCCGCCAAACGAGCGCTCGCCGAGAGCGCCCACCCCGTCGAGACCATCGCGCATCGGTACGGCTTCGGCACCGCCGAGACCCTGCGCCGCACCTTTCACCGCCACCTCGGTATCACACCGTCCGACTACCGAGACCGATTTCGATCCACCAAGGAGCACATGTGACCACCTACGGGCTGCTGATCTTCGACGGCGCGGAGGAGCTGGACTTCACCGGGCCGTGGGAGGTGTTCACCGCCTCCTCGATGCTGCGCGACGACGCCGACACGGCAGTACTCATCGCCGAACGCCCCGATGCCGTCCGTTGCAACAAGGGCATGCGCGTCCTGCCGGACCACACCTTCGACGACCACCCGCCGTTGGATGTCCTGTTGGTCCCGGGCGGCAACGGCACCCGCCGCGAGGTGTCCAACTCCGTGCTCACCGACTGGATTCGTATTACCGCGGCCGACGCCGCCTGGACCACCAGCGTGTGCACCGGGGCCCTGCTCCTGCACGAGGCGGGCCCGGCCCGGGGCCGCAGGGTCGCGACCCACTACCAGTTCGAGGACGCTCTTGAGGCCCGGGGCGAGGTCACCGTGGTCCGGGACGCGCGCTACGTCGTCGACGGCAACCTGGTCTCCAGCCAGGGCGTCTCGGCCGGTATCGACATGGCGCTGTGGCTGATCGGGCGCCTCCACGGCCGCGACCACGCCCGCGCCGTACGCCAGTACATCCAGTACGAGCCCGCCCCGCCCTACCTCGCCGACCTGCCGGACACCGCCTGACGGCACACGATCACTCGCGCCCCTGATGAGCCCCCGGAACTCCGCCGTCCCCTTGGCCCGACGCGTCCGGACTGTGCGACCTCTTGAGGGCCGACGGCGGGGTGGGGGAGGCCTGTGGCCGCCATGGCTGGTGGCGGCACATACGTCGGTACGGGCTGTCCCATCAGTTGCTTGAGCGAAGACCAGGGGGAGGTGCCCGAGGCAGGGCAGCGCTCTCCCGAGGGGGCGTGAACGCGACGGGTATCCATGGGCTGATCGTCCCTAGCATGTCTCCCAGCGGGGGCAGTGGTCTGGGGGCACATGCGGATCGTCGGGCGGGACACGGAACGTGCGCGGTTGGCCTTCTTGCTGGACGAGGCGCGACGGGGCCAAGGGCGCAGCATCGTGGTGCGCGGTGAGCCGGGCATCGGCAAGACGGCGTTGCTGGATCACCTCGCCGAGCACGCCGAGGGGTGCACCGTCGTGCGCGCGGCCGGGGTCGAATTCGAGTCGGAGCTGGCGCTCGCGTCGCTGAGCGAGCTGATCGGGCCGCTGCTCGACGTGGTGCGGGAGCTACCGGCCCGGTACGCCGACGTGCTGACGGCCCTCGTGCCACAGAAGGCGGATGACGGTGACGCGCCTGCGGTGGCGGGCGGCCGGCACGCCGTCTACGCGGCGACGCTCGCCCTGCTCACCGCGGCTGCCGCGCGCCGGCCCCTGCTGTGTCTGATCGACGACGCGCACTGGATCGACGACGCGTCGGCCGCCGCCCTGGTGTTCACCGCCCGGCGGCTGCTCGCGGATGCGGTGTTGATCGTGTTCGCGACCCGGGACGTCCCCGAGTTCGACGCGCCCGGCATCGAGACGTTGCGCCTGGAAGGGCTGAACGAGGAGGCCAGTCTGCATCTGCTGGCCCGCGGCGGGAATGTTCCGGCGCTGGTCGGTGCCCGGCTGGCCGCGCTGACCATGGGCAATCCGCTCGCCCTCCTGGAACTGCCGCGGGTGTTGTCGTTGGAATCCACGGAAAGCCTCAGCGAGCTGGTCGAACCGCTGCCGACGACGAAGCTGCTGCAACGCGCCTTCGCGGCCTCGCTGGTGTCGATGTCGGCCCGGCAGCGGCAGGCTCTGCTGGTGTGCGCGGCGGCGGGAAGCGCGGACCTGGAAGTGGTGGCCCGGGCCCTCGAAGCGCTCGACCTGCGGCTCGCGGCACTGGACGAGGGCACCGTCAGCGGCCTGGTGCAGATCACCGGCCGTACGGTGACGTTCCGCCATCCGCTGATCAGGTCGGCCGTCTACTCGCAGGCCGGCCCGGGTGAACGGTGGCAGGCACACGCCGCGTTGGCCGAGGCGTGCACCTCACCGAAGGACGCGGACCGCAGGGCCTGGCACCTCGCCTGTGCGACGGTCGGACCGGATGAACAGGTCGCGGCGGCGTTGGTGGCCACCGCCGACCGCGCCCGGCGGCACGGCGGGATCGTCGCTCAGGCCGCCGCCCTGGAGCGGGCCGCCGAGCTGACCGGGGAGCCGGTCCTGCGGGCCACGAGGATCTGCGCGGCCGCGACGATCTGGTCGGCCGCGGGCGCGCTCGACCATTCCGAGGCACTGCTCGACCAGGCGGAGGCCCTGGCCGGGGACGACATCAGCGCGCGCATCGAGGTGTTGGGCGACCGCGCCTACCACGCGGTCCTGCGCGGGCGGACCGGCGACATCTTCGACGCGCTCGTCGCGGAGGCGGCCGGAGCCGGACCGGAGGACAGGCTGGCGGCCGGCCGCATGCTCAGTCTGGCCATGAACGCTCCGCTGGCCAGGTGGGACGTCGAGGCGACGCTCGACGTCTGTACGAAGGTGATGGTGCTGACCGCCCCCGACGGCCGCCCCAACCCCGTCTTCCCCAAAGGAGCGGTGCGCCTGGCGCTGGCGCAGGTGCTCGCCGGGCAGCGGGCCGGCGCGGAGCTGGCCGGAGCATGTGTCGCGGTCTGCGAGCGGCACGTGCCGAACGGGGCGTGCGCGGAACTGGCCGAGGTCCTGATGTACATCGAGGACTACGACGTGGCGCGCCGCATGGTCGAACGTGACGTGGCCGCGGCCCGAGCCGTCGGCGACATCGCGCTGCTCGGCTACGGCTTGCGCCGCCGAGCCCAGTTGGAGGTCCGCGTCGGCCGCCCTCTCACCGCGTACTCCGACGCTCTGGAATGCGCCGGGCTCGCCGACGCGATGGCGCAGCCCACCACCATCGCGGCCTCCCGCGCGACGCTCGCCATGGTCACCGCCGTTCTCGGCCGTGCCGACGACTGCGCGGCCCATGCCGAGGAGGCGATGCGGCTGTGCCCGGACGACCTGGAGACCGAGGCGCGGGTCCGGTACGCGCTGGGCCTCGTGGCGTTGGCGGGCGGCAGGATCACCGACGCCGTCGCCGAGCTGCGTCGGGCGGACACCGTGCTGCGCGCCGTCGTCGAACCGGCTGTCGTGCCCGTCGCCGCCGACCTGGCCGAGGCTTTGGTTCGGGCAGGGCGGACCGAGGAGGCGCGGGGCGTGCTGGAGCGGCTGGACGCCGCCGTCGCCGCGACGGGCCGCAGAGGCCGTCGCGCCGCCGCGTTGCGGTGCCGTGCGCTGCTGGCGCGGGGCACCGCGGCCGGATCGTTGTTCAGCGCGGCGATCGAGGCACACCGCGACGTCGACGAACCGTTGGAGCGGGCCAGAACGCTGCTGTGCCAAGGCCAGTGGCTGCGCCGGTCCCGACGTCGTCAGGAGGCGTATCAGCCGCTCGCGTCGGCGCTGGAGGTTTTCGAGTCGGCCGAGGCCAAGCTGTGGGCGGAGCAGGCCCGCCACGAGCTGACGGTGCTCGGCCTGCGCGCCGTGCCGAGTGCCGACCGGGCTGATCTGGGCGTGCTCACACCCCAGGAGTGGCGTATCGCATGGGCGGCGGCGCAGGGCCGCACGAGCAGGGAGATCGCCGCCGAAGTGCTGCTGTCCATAAGGACGGTGGACTACCACTTGGGCAACGTCTACCGAAAGCTCGGCATCTCGTCGCGCCGGGCACTGATCCGGCAGCTGAAGGCTGTCCCGTAAGCCGAGCCACAGCCCATGGAGTCCGGGCGAGAAGGCGGGCGCCGGGGCTGCGACACCGGACCGCCTCGGACGGGCCCGCAGAACTACCGGTCTGAAGCCCGAACAAGGCCGCACCGTGCCCGCCAGAAGGTGGCCGCGGCACGTTTCCGCAGCTCAAAGGCCGCGCATTTGCCCTGTCAGAACTACGGATCCACGGTGCGTGACGGCCCAACATACTGGATTCCGTCGATCAGCAAGGGACCACGGCGACGGGCATGGCCGTCAGGGGAAACGGGGGACGGCCATGCACCGTTCCTCTTCCTGCCCAGCGGTGCGGAAGGGGAAATACAGCCGTTTCGTGGTCGACCCCGCTGACGTCGGAGAGCCCCAGAGCGAGACGGGGCTCTCACTCGACCACCATGTCTCGCGCCGTTTGCAAAGGGGAGTGCAATGAGGACCAGCAAATTCATGGGGAGGGCAGCCGCGTCGGCCGCCGTCGTTCTCGCCGTCGTGTTCGGATCGGCCGGGGCGGTGCACGCTGCCGACGCGTCTTCGCCGGTCGTTTCGTCCCACCACGCTTCATCGGCCCACGGCCGCCTGGCGGCTCCGGGGGCGACGCTGACCGATGCGTCGATCACGTTCTTCACCCTCGATGACAACAAGGACGGTGACACGCTGCTGTCCGTTCAGGTCCTGGACCGCAACAACAAGGTGGCCGCCTCGGCGACCGGATTCTTCGGGCAGTTCGGCGACGGTACGACCCACCCGATCACCTTGAAGGTGCGGGCGGGTTTCACCTGGGACGCACTGCAGGCGGGTCACCTGCGGCTGAACATCCAGCCCCACGGCGACGACACGTGGAAGTTCGGATACGAACTCGACCTGGGCTTCTCGGACGGGGATTTCGCGCCGACCATCGCGAACCGCCTGTCCCTGAGCGAGGACAACAAGACGCGCCTGGACCCGCTGCAGTTCTGAACTGACCCCCGGCCGCCGCGGCGACCGCCCGGATCCGGGGTTGGGGACGTGTGCTCCTCCGCCTCTGTCGAGGGGGAGGAGCACACGTGCGTCTCCTCCTGCGGAGGACGCCGCGTCCACGGGAGGCGCACGCCGGACGCCGAAGTCCGCCGGTTGAGGCGTCACTTGAGAGGAGCCGGGGCGGTGAGGGCCCCCTCGTGACCGGCTGCACTCGGGTGGGACAAAGCGGGGCGTGAGCTTCCAAGGACGTCGTTTTCCAGCTCGGGACCTGGCTGGAATTAGCCATTCCGGCCAGGGTCGGTGATCATTCGGTGCCGGGCCCGAAGTCCCTTACTCCGGGCCTGTCTTACCTGCGCGCAGCCCGCGCTTTCCAGGCACCTTCAGGGGGAACCGTGCCCGCTCGAAACACCACGAACACGCAGGGCGCCGAGAGCGCGCCGGACGCCGGAGCGTCCGGCCCGCAGGAGCGCCCGGGCCCGCCGGTCCGATCCGGGGGCGCCGCGGCCCTCGGCTGGGTCCTCACCATCGCCCTCAACGTTGTCGCTCCGATCCTCACGTACAACGCGCTCCACGACCACGGCTGGAGCGAGTTCGCCGCGCTCCTGGCCGGGGGCGCCTGGCCGGTGCTCGACAGTGCCTTCCATCTCGCATGGCGCCGCCGTCTGGACGAGTTCGCCGTCGTCACCCTGGTGTTTCTGGTGATCACGGCCGTGGTGTCGCTCGTGGGCGCGCACTCGGCCCGGGCCCTGCTGCTCAAGGACTCGGCCGTGACGGGGCTGTTCGGGCTCCTGTGCCTGGCCACACTGCTGGCCCCGCGCCCGCTGATGTTCTACTTCGGCCGCAAGTTCGCGACCGACGGCACCGCCGCTGCTACCGCCTGGTGGAACGGCCTGTGGCAGTACGAGGGCTTCCGCAAGACCATCACCACCATGACAACGGTCTGGGGGATCGCCTACTGCCTGGAGGCGGTGACCCGCATCGGCCTTGTGTACGCGCTGAGTACGGACGACATGGTGTACCTCAGCCCGTTCATGATCTACGGCGTCCTCGGCGTCCTCGTCGTGTGGACCACCATGTACGGCAAGCGGTCGCGCCGCCGGGGTGAACAGCTCGCCGCTGCAGCCGCCGCCCAGGGCTGACCCGAGCCCGCCCGGCCCCCTCCCGCCCACTGAGATCCCGTAAGGCGTGATCAGGGCTACGACAGGGTGTCGGGCCATCGCGAAGGGTCGCGCACGCGAGCGGGCCCCCGATCGACGTGGGGGCCCGCGGGGCGGCCGGCCCCTCCTCCTGTTCATGCCCGACGCAGTGCGGAGCGGCCCGCGAAACGTGCCGCGTCGCCCAACTCCTCCTCGATCCGGATCAGTTGGTTGTACTTTGCCGTGCGGTCGGAGCGGGAGAGTGAACCCGTCTTGATCTGACCGCAGCCGGTCGCCACGGCCAGATCCGCGATGGTGGTGTCCTCCGTCTCGCCCGAGCGGTGCGACATGACAGCCGTCCAGCCCGCCTGGTGGGCGGTGGCGACGGCGGTGAGCGCCTCGGTCAGGGTCCCGATCTGATTGACCTTGACCAGAACCGAATTGCCGACGCCGGTACGGATGCCCTCGCGCAGCAGTGTCTCGTTGGTGCAGAACACGTCGTCACCGGTGAGCTGGCAGCGGTCGCCCACGCGGGCGGTCAGCTCGCGCCAGCCGTCCAGGTCGTTCTCCGCCATCGGATCCTCGATGGAGACGACCGGGTAGGCGTCGATGAGTTTGGCCAGGTGGTCGGCGTGCTCGGACGGGGTGCGGCGCACGCCCTCGCCCGTGTAGTCGTACAGCCCGTCGCGGAAGAACTCCGACGACGCCGGGTCCATGACCAGGCCGATGTCCGCGCCGGGGCGGTAGCCGGTGCGCTCGATGGCGGCCATCACGAAGTCGAGGGCCTCCTCGGCGGTACGCAGCGCGGGCGCGAAACCGCCCTCGTCGCCCACGCCCGTGGAGTGCCCCGCGGCCAGCAGGTCGCGGCGCAGGGTGTGGAAGACCTCGCTGCCCATGCGGACGGCTTCGGCGAAGGTCTCCGCACCCACCGGCGCGATCATGAACTCCTGGAAATCCAGCGGGTTGTCGGCGTGGGCGCCGCCGTTGACGATGTTCATCATCGGCAGCGGCAGGAGGTGGGCGTCGTCGCCGCCGAGGTAGCGGTAGAGGGGGCGGCGGTGGGCTGCCGCGGCGGCCTTGGCGGTGGCGAGGGAAACGCCGAGGATCGCGTTGGCGCCGAGCCGGGACTTCGTGGCCGTGCCGTCGAGGGCGATCAGCGCGGAGTCGAGCCCCGCCTGGTCCACCGCTTTCAGGCCGCGTACGGACGCCGCGATCTCCCCGTTGACGTGGGCGACCGCACGGTCGACACCCTTGCCGTGCCAGCGCGCGGAGTCTCCGTCCCGCAGCTCCACGGCCTCCCGGGCGCCGGTCGAGGCGCCGGAGGGGACAGCCGCACGCCCCAGGGAGCCGTCCGTCAGGACGACATCGACCTCGACCGTGGGGTTGCCCCGGCTGTCGATGATCCGGCGGGCGGTGACGGTCTCGATGGTGGCGTCGACGGTCTCGACTGCCTTTGCGGACATGGGAGGTCCTTCCCGTTGTCGTGTGCCCGGGCCCCGGCTGCGACAGCGCTGGCGCTGAGCCCGTGAAAAAAACCATACAGCAATGCTGTGCAGTTTTGCTGTACAGCATTGCTGTGCAGGTCGGGTGCGCAGCAATGCTGACCAGCGCGGTAAAGTGCCCTATGTCCATCTCGGAAGCCGCTGCCATCGCCGCTGAACTGCGTACCGCCATGGGCAAGCTCACCCGACGCGTCCAACACGAGGACCGCATCCCGCTCGGTCAGGTCGCCGTGCTCGGCGCGCTGGACCGCAATGGCGCCATGACCACGAGCGATCTCGCCGCCGATCAACGTGTACGCCCGCAGTCGATGGCCCGGGCGGTGGGGCTGCTCATGGAACAGGGCCTGATCACGCGCCGGGCGCACCCCACGGACGGCCGCAAGTCGCTGGTCGAGCTGTCCGACGCGGGCCGCGTGGCGCTGGACGCGGAGCGCGGGCGCAGGGTCGGATGGCTCGCGCAGGCCATCGAGGCCGAACTCTCCGATGAGGAGCGGGTGTTGCTCGCGCGGAGCGCGGCCCTGCTGGAGCGCCTCGCCACCCGCTAGGCGCGACCGTCGGGCATGGCGCCCAGCCCTGGCGCATCACCCGGCTCCCGGCACGGCATGCACTGCGTCAGTAACAACGGCCGCTGCCGCTGTAGCAGGGCGTGTAATGGGGGTCGGGGGCCGGCGGGGGCCCGGGGTGGGACTTGTCGTAACTGTGTTGCGCCAGGCCGAGAAGGACGGCCATCACCAGGGCGGCGAGGAGTTGCAGGACAACGGTCCAGGGGGCGCGGGAGAGCGCCGCGATGACGACGAGCAGCACGATGGCGCCGAGGAAGTACTCGAACCAGGCGATGTCGGCCAGGTGCGAGGCGTCGATCCGGCGCTGATCGCCCTGCGCGGCCCAGACCTCCATGCCATCGGCGAAGGCCTTCCCCACCACGACCGCGATCTCGATCATGGACAGCAGAAGACCGGCGGCCAGATCCGTGCCGAGGGACGTCCTGCGGGACCAGGGCCGCGGCAGACGAGCCGCCGTTTTGACGAGTACCTGTCTCATGGGTCGGACCATGCCAGACCGTCGAGGGGCGCGCCTGAGTACGCCTACTCATTCCGCGGCGCGATCAACTCCGCTGCGTCCACGTGCGTGCCCGGTGTGGTGGGCGGCAGCCGCCCGAGCCGCGGATCAGCCGATCGGAAAGCTTCGTGGGCCAGCACTTGGAGCCCCGGCACGGAGGCGTGAACTCACCTACAGCGGGCGCACGGTGAGGATCTGCTCGGCGTGGCCGACGGGTCCGTCGATGTCGTGCAGGACGCTGCTGGTGAGCCCCTGCCCTGTCGGGCCGAAGGTGGCCGTGGTGTCCAGCCCGGTCCATGGGCCGCGCGGCTGGCGGTGCAGGTGGATCGTCAGGTCGAGGTTGGGGAACATCCACGCCGTGGGGTCCTGCTGCACGGCGATTCCGTTGGCGGTGTCGACGAGGGCGATGTACGAGGCGAGGGTGCTGCTCGGCTCGCCCGCGACCAGGTCGACGAGCGAGGACACCCAGGCCGCCGCGCGACCCTTGCGGGCCGGTTCACTCCGGCGGACGTCGATGGAGGAGACATAGCCACCGTCCCATTTCTCGCCCATGGACCAGGGAGCGAGCTGATCGGGGGCGGGGATCCGCTCGTGGGGGCTGTCGGCGACCGACGTGGTGTCCAGGGACGCCAGCAGCCAGGCCCGGGCGCGGACCACCGGGCGTCCGGCGATGACCACGGTCGCTTCGACGAGCTCGATGGTGCGACCGGGGCGCACGGTCTCGACGGTTACCTCGCACTCGTCGAGGGCGACGCGGCCGAGGATGTCGTAGCTGATCCTCGCGAGCGTCAAGGGCTCGGGGCGCTTGGCGAGATGGCGTTCCATCACGTGGACCACGAGCCCCGAGAGCGGGCTGAAGTGCTGCTCATCGCTCTGCCACGCACCACCCGCGTGAGCCGTGGGTTTGTAGGTGTGCTCGCCCGTCCGCTCGTAGTAGCTCTCACGCGCGACGATGCCGGTGGTCACGGAATCCGTCTCCTTGTCGGGAGTGAAGCGGGCTGTGCTGGGGTGTTTGTGCATGAGGTGCGGGAGGGGTGACATCGCAAGCCACCGCACTTCCTGCGCCGTACGTTACCCGGGGACGTCCGTGTGCTGGTGGCGGGTGCCCGGTCTGTGGTCCCGCCCAAGACAAACCGCCCGGCCCCAGGGATGCTCCTGAGGCCGGGCGGATTTCGCAGGCGGCCTACTCGGCGCCCGTGGCTCGAAGTTCGCCTAATTGCCTCCCTGGCCGGCGCTGCCGATCGGGCCGACCTTCACCGGCGAGCTGCCGTCGTCGGCAGGCAGCGTGGCACCGCCGGGCCAGGTGAGGGTGACTGTCTTGGCTTCGTTCGGCGGGGTGACCAGCAGCCCGGTGATGCGGACGCCCGAGCCGCCGGTCCGGTTGATGGGGTAGGTGATGCCGAAGTCGATCGCCTGCCCGACCTTGAGGGTGGCCGCAGGGGCGGTTCTCCGGTGCGCTTGGCGGACACGGTCCCCGCGTTGGTCTTCAGGTCGACACCCGCGTAGCCGGATATGGCGCAGGCGTGGCCGCCGTGGTTCTTCAGCTCGACCACGACCGTGCCGTCGGCGTCGCCCCCGATGGTGCGGTCCTTGGCCGTGATCTCCAGGTCGGAGGTACGGCACTTGGCGGTCTTGCTGTTCCCGCCGGAGCCGGTGCCTGCGGTCGAGCCCTGACCACCGGTGTTCTTGCCCCCGCCCTGCCCGCCGCCCACGGCCGAAGAGCCCGATGGGGCCGCCGTGTTGGGGGCCTGGGTTCCGGGAGAGGGGCTCTGCGCGGCATCCCCGTCCCCGCTCTGGCACGCCGTCATCAGCATCGTGCCGCCGAGGAGAGCTGCGGAGACGAGGAAGGCCTTGCGACGGTTGCCGGACATGAAAACCCCTTGGTATCGCTTGGCCGAAGCTGAACCGCTCACGGCTCACGAGTGCTTGTTCGATCACTATGAACGGGCTGTGAGCCGCGGCGACAGGGGTGTCGTCGCCCTACGACACCCCTGTCACAGAGCGGTGACATGATCGCGGCGCAAAAGGGGTCGAGGCAGGCCATGTCGCCACCCGCAGGCCGTCCGGCGTGAGCGCGCCCGCCGCACCGGCCCCAGGACCGTGCTCCCCGGCCTGCCACCGATGCCGCCGTATCGGCTGTGGATTCGTGACGCGAGGATTCGTGGTGAGACCCTTTCCGGACCCGAAAGGGAATACGGGGCAGCTCCCGACGTGCGTTCGGCGGCCCGAACCGCCGAGCTTCAACTGGGGATTTCATCAAATCGGTTGGCTGGAATGGAACGCGGCCGCCCGTCGGAATGGGCGTGCGGGAGAAGGCGTACGAGATATTCCGTTTCGCCTGGCCAGACCACATGGCATACGTTTCTCCGGCGCCCACTCTCGTGGGTGGTCCGCACATTTCCTCGGGGGGTCCCACCACATGCTGCCGCAGCCTGCCGTCATGCCATCGTCCGGACCAGTGCTGCGTTCACCGCACGGACTGGCCACCGCCACCAGCGTGCTCCTCGCCGTGGCCGCCGCCATCGATGCTTTCGCCGTATACACCGACGCCCTCATGCACGGGGTGAGCGGAGACCCGCTCTCCTACGGCGGGGACGAGATCGACCGCGCGGACCTCCTCCAACGACTCTCCGGATCTCTTCAGGGGATCATCCTGATCGCGACAGCGGTCGTCTTCATCATCTGGTTCTACCGTGTCCGCTCGAATGCCGAGGTGTTCGCGGGCGACGTGTGCACCCGGGGCAAGGGCTGGACGATTGGTGGGTGGTTCATCCCCATCGGCAACCTGTGGATCCCTTCCCAGGTTGCCCGCGAGATCTGGACGGCCAGCGCGCAGACCGCAGCGGACGGTTCGTCGCGCACCGTTTCCCGGTGGCCCATCACGGCTTGGTGGACCCTGTGGGTGGCCAACCTGGTGGTTGGGCGGATCGCCTCGACCATGTACAAGAACGCCGACACCCCTCAGACGCTCCAGCGCGCCTCCGACGTCATGATGCTGGCCGACGTGCTGAGCATGGCGGCGGGGATTCTCGCGATCGTCTTCGTCCGCAAGCTGAGCGCGATGCAGCACCTCAAGGCGACGGAGGGGCCGGTCGCCGCGGTCTGACGGAACCAGCGCTCCAGCGATCCGTCCCGGGCGCGGCTCCCTCTGAGGCTGAAGGCGCGCAGATGGGTGTCCACGACAGAACGTGGTCTACTTCGTGGGCACCTGAGAAGAGAGCACTGTGAACCACCCTTCCCGCGCCGCGTTCGGCGCGCTGTCCGTACTGACCCTGGCCCTTGGACTCGTCGCGTGTTCGGGCGGGGGAGCGGCCGAGCCGCCCGGGCCGTCGCCCCGTGCCACGACGAGCGCCACCCCTTCCGGGCCCGCGTCTCCGTCCCCCGCAGCGTCGACCCCTGTCGGATCCGTTCCCGCGTCAACGCCACCGGCCCCTGCCTCCCTCGCGCCGGAGGCGAAAGCCACGGGCGCTCACGTTCCGCCGACGAAGACGGGGCGGCCCGCGCGCGAGTCCACCGGGAGCCATGACGACTCCGGTTCGGGCCGCGGCGGGGGCATTCCGCAGAATCCGAACCGGGGCGCGCACCCTCCGGCCGCGCCTCCGCGTCCGCCGGCGACACCGGGCGGGTCGGACGCGCGGTGGAAGCCCGGTGACCCCGTGGACGACCGCACCTGAGCGCCCGGTGTCAGGCAGGCCGCCGGCCGGTGGTCCGGCCGACGGCCCGGGAGCCCCTGGCGGCAAGGCGCGGCAGGTCCGTCCTCGCAGGGCTGTGGACGCTACTTGAAGAGCCGGTCCGAGCTGGTGGCCATGCGATGGGTGGAGCCGTGCTTGCTCACCCAGTCGCGGACCAGCTTGATGGCGTTGGCGCACTTCCAGTTGTCGTCGTACTCACGTACGCCGGTGAAGGCGCCGTAGCCCGCGATGATCCCGTCGACACGTGCGTCGCCCAGGAGCTTGTCCACGTACCACGGGTCGTTGTACGTCGTCGTCCACGACAACGTTGCCCCGAGACGCCTGGCGGAACGTTCTCCCGCACCCTTCTTCAGTTCCGCGCAGGTCTTCTGGCCGGGCTCCGTGCAGTTGCCGAATCCGTTGGTGATGTCGGTGTCGCCGTAGTCCATCGCCCGGTGGCCCGCCGGGAATCCCGAGCCGGACCGGTTGAACGCGCCCATGACCTGGTCACGCGTGCCGGTCGTGGTGATGCCTTCCAGCGGGCCGAGCTTGCCTTCGAGGCTCTTCCAGCCCCGGCCGCCCACGTCCGGGGTGCTGCCGCCGTGGTACTCGTAGAAGCCGTAGAGCACCTGGATCCCGGCGGCCGTGAGGCGCTGGGCCTTGTCGTGCAGTCCGGCGACGCTGCACGTGCGGTTGGGCGCTTCCCCGCAGTAGTTCGGGTCCTTGATGTCCAGCCAGACCAGAGCCAGTCGGCGTCCGGCGTTGGCGTTGGAGACGATGCGGTCGATCATGCTGTCGAAGCTGGGACCGCGTCGGTTGTCACCGGCCGATGAGCAGTCGTGGTAGGCGCGCCATTCGTTCGGGTTCCACCAGGAACAGACGTCGATCTCGATGCCGTTGGCGCCGTGCTTGAGCGCGGCGTCCACACCGTCGAGGGTGTCGACGCGGTGCGCGATGGCGTAGATCGCCTGGCGCTGGTCGGCCGCTGCCGCGGGTGTCGCACCCAACGAGGCGGCACCGACGATCCCGCACAGAGCCGTGATCAGCGCCAGTAGCCCCCGCAGACCGGCGCTCTTTCGAAGTTGGGCAGTCAAGAAACACACTCCTTCGTGCTGCGTGCCAGTGTCCTGAGGCGGACAGGCGAAGGCCGCGTGCCCCGCTCACGGGGCCCAGGCAGGGAAGGCCGTTGTCGTCCTGGTCATGGACTCCCTTCCCATGGATCGCGCACCTTCTGGCAGCTGGCGATCCTTCTCCGCCGACAGGGCGCCTGATGCGCCGTGCCAAGCAACTAGATGAGGCATGGGCCTCACGCGTTGCTCGTGCCCGGTGCGTATTCGCCCGGCAAATCCCTTTGGCCGAAAAGGAGTTGTGGGCGGGGTGATCTCTTTGGCGTGTGACGGGATTGAGGGGGGAGAGCTGTGCGCGGGCCGCAGGGAGTGCCGGTGCTGGACTGCTTCGGGTCAGGCGGACGGTTCCGCGAGCAGGTCGTCGACGATGTGCAGCCGGGCCTCGGGGAAGCGTTCCGCGATGGCGTCACTCATCATCGCCGCGGCCTCAGGATCGGGCAGCGCGCACTGCTCGCGGGCTTCCGGGGTCGGCCAGCGCGCGTAGGCGAGCCACGTGCCGTCGTCGGCCTGGTGCAACCGCGATCCGTAACTTCCGCACTGGAGGTGGATCGCCGCGGTCATCCGGTGCCAACCATCGATGAACTGCTGTTCCTTGCCCTGTTGGAGGCGCCACCGGTAGATGGCTGCGAACATTTTCCGTTCCCCCTCGTGCTGTTGCCACTTCGATGACGATCGTAGTCATGCCGTCGAGACCGCAGGGGAGAGGGCACGGGCCGGGGGTTTTCCTTACCCCGAAGCGGGGGCGGCCCGGTTGGGCGGCTGGGCGTGGTGTCGGCAGGCTTGAGGAGTCACATCACGACGGCCAGGGGAGCAGGGGAAGACGGTGGAGCGACCGATGGAGCGGGGACTCGCACGGCGTGTGGTTCTGGGTGGGGTGGCCGCTGCCGGCGCAGGGGTCCTCTGCGCGGGGACGGCCTTCGCCGAGGGGAAAGGGCGGCCGACCGTGCCGGGCGCGGCGCATTCCGACATGGCTCGTCCGGACCGTGAGTTGATCGCGTTGCGGCGGGACCTCCACAGTCACCCCGAAGCACCGGGGCAGGAGTACCGCACCGCCGCGCTGGTGGCCCGCCACCTTCGGGACGCGGGGCTGAGCGTCACCACGGGCGTCGGCGGCAACGGTGTGATCGGCGTTCTGCGCGGCTCGCGGCCGGGCCGGACGGTCGCCTACCGGGCCGACATGGACGCGGTGCCCCCGCAGAGCATCATCGGGGGCGGGCCCGCCACCGCTCATGTCTGCGGACACGACATCCACACGACGGTGGCCGTGGGCGTCGCACGGGTTCTGGCCCGGATGCGTCAACGGCTCAGTGGCACGGTGGTGTTCCTGTTCCAGCCTGCCGAAGAGTCGCTGGCGGGCGCGCAGAAGGTGCTGGACGCCGGGTTCCTGGAGCGCACCGGAGTCCAGGAGATCCACGCGCTGCACTGCGGACCGTTCCCGGTCGGGCAGTTCGCCGTGACGTCGGGCTTCGGGCTGCCCGGGCAGGACCACGCCGGGGTGACCCTGTCCGGTTCCGATGCCGCCGCGGCCGCGGCCGCGCGGCGGCTCGCCACCGAGATCGGCGCCCTGGCCACGGTGCGGCCGCCGACGGGCGAGGACGAGCTGGCGCGCCTGGTCGCGGAACTGCAGACGCCTGGCGGCCCGCTTGCCCGCTTCGTGACGACTCAGGCGCGGGCAGATGGGGCCAAGGTGAGCGTGTCGAGCCGCTGCTGGCCGCCGGAGCGGTACCAGGAAGTGCGGGAGAGTATCCGTCGCCTGGTGGGGCGGTACGAGGGTGGCGAGGTCACCTTCCCCGCCGACCCGTTCCCCGCCATGGTCTGCCCCGCGGGCGACGGCGACGTCCTCGCCGACCATCTGCGCCGCACGCTCGGCAGGGGCGCCGTGACCGAGATGCGGGCGGCGATCCCCTTCAGTGGTGAGGACTTCGCGCTCTACCTGAACCGCATCCCCGGTACGTACACCTTCCTCGGGGTCCGCACCCCCGGGGCCGCGGTCACGACCTCCTATCCGCACTTCCCGGACTTCACCCCGGACGAGCGGGCGATCGGCCTGGGCGTGCGCGCCATGGCGGGCTGGCTCGCCGCACGGGCCCACCGTGCCTAGCGGCAGCCGGTTCCGTCAGTCGTACTGAGGCGGAGGGGGCCGGGCTTCCCTTCGCACGGTCAGCGGCTGGGCATCGTCGGCGTCGTACGTGGGGAAGCGCGATCGTCTCGATGCCCGGATCGTCCGCGCCGACGAGCGCGGGGACGCCTGCGCCGCTCCGGTGCCGGATCACATGGGGAAGGCCGGTTCGCCGCACGTGGGGATACGTCAGGTTCCGCGCCGGTCGACGGGGCGCAGCGGGGACCGTGGAGGTGGCGGCACCCCCGTGCGGTCGTGGTCGCACGGGGGTGCCCTTGTGCCCTGGGCGAGTTGGGACTCAGCGGAAGGCGGCGATGTTGCGGGTGAGCCAGCTGTTGAAGGGGCGGGGGGAGCGGCCGAGTACTCGTTCCACGTCCGGGCTGATGCGCACTTCGGCGGGGGTGGGACCGCCAATGATGTCCAGGGTGTCGTCGGCGAGCTCCGCCGGAACGAACTGGGTCATCGCCGCCTTGGCTTCCTCGCGGATGAGTTCGTGGAACCTCACCGGCGTGCCCAGGGCGGCGGCGATGGTCTCCGCCTGCTGCCGAGGTGTGATCACCTCGGGGCCGGTGAGCTCGAAGACTCCACCGCTGTGCCGGTCGTCCAGCAGGCAGGCCGTGGCGACTTCGGCGATGTCCGCCGGGTCGACGACCGGAATCCCGACATCGCCGAAGGGCGCCGCGACCGTTCGGTGGGTGCGGACGGACTCGGCCCAGGCAAAGGCGTTGGACGCGAAACCGCCCGGTCGCACGACAGCCCAGTCAAGGCCCGAGCCCCGCAACGCGTCCTCCACCGCGCGCATCGCGACCCGCGACGGGCCGAGCGGCCTGGTCGCCACCCCCTGCGAGGACAACAGGACGATCCGGCGGACCCCGCTGGCCACCGCCAGGTCGATGATGTCGGTCGGCCTCGCTTCGGGAGCGTGCAGGTCGCCGGAGAGCAGGAGGAACAACGCCTTCGCACCGTCCAACACGGGGGCGAGGCCCGCGGGATCGGCCAGGTCGGCCGCCACGTGCCGGACCCCGTCCGGCACCTCCATCGCGCGCCGCGACACCGCTGTCACCTGCTCGCCCGCGTCGGCCAGCGCCTGCGTCAAAGGCCGGCCCACATTCCCGGTAGCCCCGGTCACCACAATCATGTTCTGCTCCAAAGTCGTTGTGCGTTGCGGTCGTTGACGCTAGGAGCCGGACTTACTTTTCGTAAGGACATACCCAGAGGTAAGCTCCGGACATGAAGGAAGGCGTGCAGGTGACCCAGGTCGAGACCGACCGGCGGTATGAGGTGTTTCACACTGACTGCCCTGCCCGCGACGTGGTCGACCACGTGACCAGCAGGTGGGGCATCTGGGTGCTGATCGCCTTGCGGAGCAGCGACCTTCGGTTCTACGAGCTGCGCGAGAGCATCCACGGCATCAGCGAGAAGATGCTCTCCCAGACTCTGCGCGCCCTGGTCAAGGACGGCCTGGTCCGACGGGAGGTCGAGCCGACGACGCCCCCTCAAGTCACCTACGGACTTACGGAGTTCGGGCAGAACCTCGGGGAGCCGCTGAGGGACCTGTTCGACCGGATCACCCAAGGGCTGCCGCCGCGCGTCACGGAGTAATGCGCGGCTCGGCCGGAGGCGCGGGGGCTGAGGGCGGCATCGATGCGGGACGGCTTCAGAGGATGACGCCCTGATCGGTCTTCGCTTCGGTGCGACGTGTCTTGCCGGGGCTCTGTATCCGGGGTGCCCAGCCCGGGCTGCCCCGGGCGGCAGGGGGTAGGCCCGTGCGGTAGGCGAGGACGGATCATCCACCGTGCGCAGCATCGGCCCGCGGTCGAGCAACGGCCTCAGCCAGTGGATGAGGGTCCGGACGTGCGTACATGCGCCCGCACTCCTTGCAGTCCGAACAGGATGAGCAGTTCCACCGCGCCGCCGTCGGCACTGCCCAGCCAGTGCGGCAGGGAGGTGTCGAACTCGGCGGCCTCGCCCGGCGGCAGCGTCAGGTCCCGCTCGCCGATCACCAGCCGCAGGCGGCCGCTGAGCACATACAGCCACTCGAAGCCTTCGTGGGTCTGCGGGGTGGGTTCGAGCGGTTTCGGCCGGGCAGGGATGATCATCTTGAACGCGTGGGCCCCGCCCGGCCGACGGGACAGCGGCACGAACGTCATCCCGAACCGCTTGATCGGCTTGAGGTGGATCCGGGGGTCCCCGGTGCGCGGGGCGCCGACGAGGTCGTCCAGCGGCACCTCGTAGATACGGGCCAGCGGCAGCAGCAACTCCAGGGTGGGGCGGCGCTGTCCGCTCTCCAGCCGGGACAGCGTACTCTCCGAGACACCGGTCGTCGCCGCGATGTCGGCCAGGGTGATGCCGCGGTCGCGACGGAGCGCACGAAGCCGCGGCCCCACACCGTCGAGTACGTCCGCGTCCGTCCTGGGCGTCTTCGGATCCATGAGGCCCCACCTTGCCATTACCGCAAGCGTGCGTGCGAGATCGTGAGGGATGCGCCGAGACTGAGGGCCTGCCGACAGCCCGTTCCCAGCCGGGGGAGTCCCGATGACTGCCGGGCCGACTCGACGAAGGAGCACCTCACCATGCATAGGTACGACGTCACCGTGACCACCAAGGCCTCGCCCGACATCGTCTGGAAGCTGTTGGTCGACGCCGCGAGCTGGCCGGTGTGGTCCAAGGTGGACAGCCTGGACAGGACGCGCTCGACCGACCTCGACCCTGGTGGTGACGACGGCGTCGGCGCCGTCCGGGCCTTCCGGACGGGGCGTACGGTCACCGGGGAGCGGCTGACCGAGAAGGTCGAGCACCGGCTCCTGGCCTACGAGGACGCGTTCAATCCGTCGATGCGCAACTATCAGGCGCGCATCGAGCTGGAACCGGCACCCGGCTCGGGCACGGTCATCCACTGGTACGGCGCGTACGAGACGAGCCTGCTGCTGCGCTGGATCATGCCCCGCTATCTCCAGAAGTTCATGCGGGGCATGGCCGAAGGCCTGGCCCGCTACGCCGAGGAGCACACGTCGACTCCGTGAGACCGGGTGGCAGACAGGGACCCGGATGGGCTGCGGCTATGGGACTCCGGCACCGGAATCCATCCCTTCCACCGAGTTGGCGGGTTTCCGGTATCGCGTGTCCCTTCACCAGTTGGGCGCGGGCGCGCCGGGTTCCACCGTGGTGTCCGCAAGCACCCCGCACGGACGGAGCCGCCGTTCGCTCAGCGGGTGTGACTCGGCCTTCTGCGAGGAGCTCACCACCCATGACCACCATCAGTAAGGACACCAGCGTCGTCATCGTCCCTCACCCAGGGGCTGTCCGTCACCGGCACCGCGATGGAGTGCGGCTGGTCCAACCCCTCCAGCTTCATCGACGCGTTCGCCTACGTCGTCGGCCAGACACCGGGCCGCTACCAAGCCGAACTGCGCAACGAGGCGACGTAGCGCCTCCGGAGACGACAACCGGGGATAGGTGTGGTGCGCATCTGCGTCCGAATGCCTTTGGCTGGATTGTTCGTCTGACGGGTGTTCGGATATGGCCATACTCGGGGCTGGGCGATCCGTCCCGATTCCTCTGTTCGGAGGTCGTTGATGCCGCAGACCACTGTTCCCGCAAGCGCCGTGCTCAACGCGTGGCTGTCGGGTGCCGAAAGCGCGTACGGCCAGCTCAACCCCGCCGGTCCGCTCTACGTCGGCGGCGCCGCCGCCGAGGCGGCGCTCACCGACCCGAGCGACTCCCTCTACGGCTTCTGTTCCAGCCCGAGCGGGTCGCACGGGAGCTGGTGCTGCTGACCGTCGCAGGCACCCTGAGGGCCCTTCGTGGCAACGCACGCGCCACGAAGGGCCCGCTGCTTGGCCGACCGCCCGCCTCGCGGGCTCCTCTCATGCGCCGTCCGTGGCGCGAACTCGCGGTGGAACAGGGGTAGTTGATGGTGAGCGCACCGAAGCCGGGAACGTCGGACGAAACGGCACCCTTCGCCCATCCGGTACGGGCCATCGCCCGCCCCTGGCGCGACGAACTCGCCCGACGGCTGGCCGCGGTGGGCTCGCTCGGGCGAGCCGAGCGGGACGTACTGCTGGAGGCAGGTCACACGGCCCTGCTCCAGTCACTGCACGCGAAACTGTCCCGCCTGTTCCTGATCGAACTGCACGCGCTGCGCCTGGCCGAGGGGGACGCCGCGTCCGGGGCCGGGTCGGCGACGTGGGACGCGTACATCGAGCAGGCCGGCCAGGAGGGCTACCTCGACCGGCTGGCCGACCGCTACCCGAGCGCGGGCCCGCGGGTCGCGTCGGCCGCACGGCTCTCGGTGGCGGCTGCCGCGGGTTTCGCGGAGCGGCTGGCCGCCGACCGCGAGGTGCTCGGCGCCCTCCTGGGCGCACCCGCGGGCGAGGTACGGGCCGTCGAGTTCGGGGCGGGCGACACGCACCGGGGCGGGTTGACCGTCAGCCGGGTCGACTTCGCCGACGGGAGCGTGATGTACAAGCCCCGTCCGTCGGAGGCCGACGTGGCGCTGGGCGCGCTCCTGGACGACCTGTTCGCGGAGCTCCCCGGCGCTCCGGCGCCGGACGAGCGCATCCGGGTGCCCAGGACCCTGGCACGCGACGGCTACGGCTGGGCCGAGTTCATCCGCCACCGCTACTGCGCGGACGAGCGCGAACTCGCCGTGTTCTACCGCAACATCGGGCACTGGCTGGCGGTGCTCCGCTTCACCGGCGGCACCGACATGCACGCCGAGAACATGATCGCCGCGGGGCCCGTGCCGGTGATCGTGGACGCCGAGACCCTCTTCGACGCCCCGGCACCGTTCCCGCCCAGCGGCCGGGGAGGGGCGGTGGACGTGGCGGCCGCCGCGATCCGCCGCACCGTGCTGCGCACCGGACTGCTGCCCGTACGCGGCACCAGCTTCGCGCTCGGCGGTGTCGACATCTCCGGGATCGGCGCCCTGCCCGGCCAACAGCCCCTGATCCCGCACCCGGTGATCGCCGACGGCGGCACCGCCGCGGCCCGCTTCGAGGTGGACCTGGTGGCCATGCCGGTGGCGGGGAACCACCCCGCGGCCACGCCGGTCCTGAGCACGTACTGGGACCGGGTCCTGGCCGGGTTCCAGGAGATGACCGCGCAGCTGCGCCGGCCCGGCACCGACCCGTACCGGCTGCTGCGCCGTTTCGAAGGGGTCCGGGCCCGGCGGATCCTGCGGCCGACGCAGGCGTACGTCGACATCGGCCGCATGCTGTGGCACCCGGCCTCGCTGCACGACGAGGCGGCGGCGGTCGAGCGGGCGCGGGACATCCTGCGCCGCAACGCCGAGGTGCTGCCCGGCGCGCCCACCGACCGCGCGGCCATCGACGGCGAGATCGGCGACCTGTTGGTCGGGGACGTTCCGATGTTCGGCTTCACCGTGGACGCGTCGGCCGTGCGGGCCACGGTCGAGGACTGGCGCACCGCCGATCTGGCCCTGGAGGATTCGGTGATCCAGGACGCCCTGGTGGGTGCCTACCTCAACGAACGCTCGCTTCCCGAACGGGTGCAGGCCGCCGCCCGCGACCCGCACGCCCGTGACCGCGAACGCCGTCGACGCGCCCTGGCCGCACAGATGGTGCGGCGGCTGTGCGACGGCGCCGTACGCGGCGAGGACGGGACGGTCACCTGGATCAGCCCCGTCTTCACCCCCGCCGGATGGTCGATCAGGGTGCTGCCCGCCGACCTCTACACGGGCCAGGGCGGTGTGGCGCTCACGCTGGCCGAGTACGTCTCCGAGGTACGGGCCGGGCGGGCCGACGAAGTGCCGGGCGTGCGCGAGACGTTCGAGGGTGCGCTGCGCGTGCTCATCAGTACGGAGGACCTGACTCCGACGCCGTCGGCCGGGGCGTTCAGTGGCGCCGCGTCGCAGGTGTGGACCTGGCTGGCGCTGCACCGTGTGGTGGGCGAGGACTGGCTTCTGAAGCGGGCCGCCGAGCGGGCCCGGTTGCTCACGGCGGGGCCGCTCATCGAGGACGACATCGAGGTGGACCTCCTCAACGGCGCGGCCGGGGCGGTCGTCCCGCTGCTCAACCTGGCCGCCGCGACCGGGCAGGACCGCTGGCCGGCCGCCGCCGCGCACATCGGTCGACGGTTGGCGAGGCTTGCCGTGATCGACGAGGCGGGCGCCCGGTGGCCGACCCGCCTCAACCCGGAGGGCATCGGCGGTTTCGCCCACGGCGCCACCGGCATCGGCTGGGCACTGACCCGGCTCTCCCTCACGGACGCGGGCACCGCCTCCGAGCGCCGCGACTGGAGGGCGCTGGCCGAACGGGCCTTCGCCTACCAGGAATCCCTCTACCGGCCCGACGACGGCAACTGGCTGGACGCCCGCATCGGCGCCGAGGAGGACTACTTCACCAGCTGGTGCCACGGCAGTGCGGGCGTCGGCATCGGCATGCTGGACCTGCACCGCCGCACCGGCGACCCCGCCCACCTCGACATGGCCCACCGGGCCGCCCGCGCCTGTGCGGCCGAAGGCTTCGGATGGAGCCACACCCTGTGCCACGGCGACCTGGGGCTGTGGGAGTTCCTGACGTCCGTCGAGTCCGGCGACCCCACCGCCCTCGACGCCGAGATCCTCACCGGCCTCGAACAGCGCGGCCCCGTCGGTGGCCTGGCCAGGGAAGCCTTCTCCCCAAGCCTCATGTCCGGCCTGGCGGGCGTCCTCCACACCCTGCTGCGCATGCACCCCGACGCCGACCTCCCCAACCCTCTCCTCCTCGACTGACTCCGTCCGGGTACGGGCAAGCTGAGCAACCGGTACCGGCGGGCGACGCTCGACGCTTCTCGGCGGGCGGCGGCGCGAGGACTCTCGTCGGGCTCTACGAGTCCGGTGGGCAGGCCCACTGGGGGGCTGCCCACCGTGTGGATCAAACGACGGCCCAGCCCACCCCACCACGGCCCGCGCCAAGAAACCCGGGGTAGCGGCGTGGTCATGCGGCCGCGATTCCTGCGAGGATGCCTCGATGACAGCCGAGACCGCCTACCACGGCGAAATGGGCAGGCAGTTCGCCCTTCAGGCCACGACCAGCGTCTACAACGCCCACACCGATCGCCCGGCGATGCTCAAGCTCGCTGGTGATGTCAGGGGCTCGCGGGTTCTGGATCTCGGATGCGGGGGCGGACACTACGCGGCCGAGCTCCTGCGGATGGGGGCGGGGCGGGTGGTAGGTGTCGAGGGGAGCGACACCTTGCTGCGGGCCGCCCAGGAGCGGCTCGGCGACAGCGCGGTCCTGCACCAGCACGACCTGGAGGAGCCGCTGTCCTTCCTGCCGGATCAGTCCTTCGACCTGGCCGTGATGGCCCTCGTCTACCACCACATCGACGCACGGGCCCAGCTCCTCGCCGAGCTGCGCCGCGTGTTGCGGCCGGGCGGCACCCTGCTCGTGTCCACCACCCACCCCACCAGCGACTGGACCTACTTCGGCGGCTCCTACTTCGCCGCCGAGCGGGTGGAGCTCCCCTTCGGTGATGAATTCGCCCTCAGCTACTGGCGGATGACGCTGGAGCAGTTCCTCGGGGAGCTGCTCGGCGCGGGATTCGTACTGGAAGAACTGACGGAACCACGCGCCACATCACAGGCCCAGCCCGTCGACCCACGCCGGTACGAGAAGACCCACCAGCAGCCTTACTTCCTGGCCGTCAAACTCCGCAGCCCGTGACGGAGCCCGTGACCGAGCCCGCCCCGGCGCACGGGTGCACGATCGCCTCAGCGGACCGAATGGCCCTCGGCGGGACGCGGAACGGCTCAGGGGCCGCGCTGTGGCGAAGCCCCTGAGACGGTGCACCTACGAGGTGGGACCGACCGGTTCACGAAACCCGGACCGCCGGGGCCGGGGTGCGACCGACCGCCAGGTCACAACCAGCTGATGCCAACTCCCGTACCGCGCCAGCGTGTTCAGCGGACGCTGACCGTGGCGAGGCCGGAGGTGCGTTCGCGGACGGGGTGACGGTCGGTCGGGCTGGTCAGTCCGTACACCACCGCACGGTATTCCGTGATGCCGTGACGGGCGGCCTTGATGTGCGCGACGTCCTGGGCGTCGGTGCCGGTGGCGACCACGTGACCGCACGAGATCTGCTGCCAGGCCTTCTGGCCGCTGCGGCTCTCCAGGCATATCCGCAGATAGGGCGCGGCGTCGTCGTTGCCCTGGCCCGTGACCTTGTAGGTCTCTCCCACATGGGCCGTACGCTGCGCGGAGATGTCGACACTGCCCTTGGCGAACGCCGGCGCGGCGGCCAGCGTCACTGCGGCCAGCCCCAGCGTGCCGATCACCGCCGCCCGGCGGCCCCGTGTTGTCGTGACGGTCCTCTTCGTCCTGGTCATGGACTTTCCTTCCCGTGGACCACCCCGCTCACGGGGCGATCCTCCACTTGGCGAACACGCCCAACGCGCCTCGCTGATCAGGCAGATGGGCCGCCTGGCCTGCCCGTTGCACCCCCTTGGGAGCCGTTACCGTTCCCCGACAAATCCGGGTGCGTTCGGGCACCGCCGCCGTGTCCGCCCGGGCCACCACGAACGCCCGCCCGGCCATCCACGCGGGGGCAGCGCCTGCTGATCGGCTGCTACCGCGGTCACCGGTGGGCACACCTGCCGGGACGGGTCCACCATGGAGAGAGGAGGACGGCGCAGGCGCCGAGAGCCTCCGCGTCCGCGCGCCTCCGGCTGACGAGGAGGCACACATCATGAGCGACCGCGACGCCCGGCAGGACCCGCCGCTCACCCTGGAGGAGCTGGCCCGCCGTGCTGACATCCCCGCCACCGAGAACCTCTCCGGAGAGGCACGGGCGGGCCTGACGTCCGCCCGCGTAACCGTGACCGTCCCCGAGTGGCAGTCGGTGCACCAGGACGGCGGTCCCACCCTCGTCCTGCCCGAGGGTTCATTCCACGGCCGGACGGTGGCCGAGACCCGGCTGCACGAACCCGGCTCGTTGGCGCCGCCGGACGCCCCGCCCCGACCCCACCGGCCTCTGTGGCAACCGCAACTGCACTATCCGCGCTTGACCGGGGTGCCCGAGACGCGGTTGCGCCGGATCAACGGCCGCACCGTCATCGTCCCGACCGACAGCGGCCACGTGTACGGCGAGTACACGGCGAGGCAGACGTACTACCCCTCCGGGTACCCCTGGGCGTGCATCGGACGGCTGTTCGTCTGGAGCGACGCGAGTCAGCCGAACTGGGACTCCTACGGCACGGCGGCTCTCGTGGGCAACCGCACGGTGCTGACGGCCGCCCACATGGTGCCGTGGGGCGCGTCCAACTGGGCGGCGCAGTTCGTCGCGGGTTACTACGACGGAGGCTCCGCAGCCGGCAGCGGCGGGCAGTCCTGGGTCACGGACGCCCACGGATACGCGGGCCATGAGGTGAGCGCCCATGACATGGCTGTCATGCGCCTCGCCGATCCCCTCGGAAGCTGGCTCGGCTCCCTCGGTACCAAGGCTTACGACGCCGGTTGGGAGGGCGGCAACTACTGGACGCTGGTCGGCTATCCGAGCGCTGTGACCTCCGAGCGGCCGAGCTTCCAGGCCGCCATCCACGTCATCGACGACGACGAGGACGGCGACGCGCAGGAACTGGAGCACCACGGTGACGACACCGGCGGTGACTCGGGTGGCCCCTTCTTCGGGACCTGGGGCGACGGCCCGTACGCGATCGGCACGGTCAGCGGCTACGAGGAGATCTCAGGACCGCTCGGCATCGGCAGCGAGGACAACAACATCGTGGCCGGTGGCCCGGACCTCAACGCGATCGTCAAGTACGGCCGCGACAACTGGCCGTAGCGGGACGCGCCTGGCCCCTACAGGTCGCGTGGATACGAGGTGATGTGAAGGGGGACGAGGCCTGCCGCACTCCACGCCGGAAGGCGAGCGGTGATCTCGGCGGCAACCGAGTCGAGCTCGACGACATGGTCCATGACCTCATCATCGCCGGTGCCTCGCGACACCCCTGCGGTGAGCTGTCCCGTGGGCCCGCCCCCCCTGTCCGCCGGTACCGAACGAAATCCGTCCGGGCTCGTCAAGGGCCGTTCGCAGGATGGGAGTTGGAGGGTGATTTCGTAGGCCGGGGCGCGGGGACCGTGAGTGCGCGACAGGGGCCCCGCGCGGCGGGCCCCGTCGCCGTGGAGCGGGCGCGGCGCATGGTGGCCGGTCGTATGTCGCGGCCCGTTCAGTCGTGTGTGGCCTGTCCGCTCACGCGGTGGTCGGCGTGGCTGAGCGCTTCGAGAACCAGGCGGCGCAGATGGCCGTCGGTCAGCCGGTAGACGATGTGGCGTCCCTCGCGGCGGGTCTCCACCAGTCCGGCGAGCCGCAGCTTCGCCAGATGCTGGCTGACCGCGGTGCGCGAGGCCTCGCACCGCTCGGCGAGCGAGCTGACGTCGGACTCCTGCTGCGCGAGCAGCCACAGCAGATGCAGCCGGGTGGCGTCCGAAAGCAGCGCGAACACACCGGTCGCCTCGGCCAGCCGCGCACTGTCAGGGGCACGCAGATGCGCGCCGGGCGCAGGTGGGATGGTGTCGCGATCAGGCATGGGGACAGCCTAGGCCCCGCTCCGACGGCGTCCGCGCCGCGACCGGCAAGGGACTTTCTGATGGTCATGTGCGCAGCTGCGCATGTGTGCCTATAGTGGGGGCGTCCACGCCCTGCTCGCCCCTGGCCGAGGGATCCGCCGGATGCTCTCCGTTCTGCGCAACCGCACCTATCGACACCTGTTCGCCGCCCAGGTCGTCTCCCTGATCGGGACGGGGCTGGCCACCGTCGCGCTCGGACTGCTCGCGTACGACATCGCGGGCACCCGCGCCGGTGCGGTGCTCGGCACCGCGCTGGGGATCAAGATGGTGGCGTACGTCGTGATCGCTCCCGCGATCGGCGCCGTGGCCGACCGCCTGCCGCGCCGGGCGCTCATGGTCGGCGCCGATCTCACCCGGGCCGGCGTCGCGCTCTTCCTGCCGTTCGTGAACCAGGTGTGGCAGGTGTACGTCCTGGTGTTCCTGCTCCAGTCCGCCTCGGCCGCCTTCACCCCGTCCTTCCAGGCCGTCATCCCCGACGTCCTGCCGCGGGAGCGCGACTACACGCAAGCACTGTCCCTGTCCCGGCTGGCCTACGACCTCGAGAGCCTGTTCAGTCCGGCCCTCGCCGCAGCCCTGCTCACCGTCATCACCTACGACTGGCTGTTCACCGGCACCGTGCTCGGCTTCCTCGCCTCGGCCGCCCTCGTCGTCACGGCCGTTCTGCCCAGCCCTGCTCCCGCCGCGCCCCGTGCGGGCGGCGCGTATGCGAGGGTGACGGCCGGTACCCGGCTCTTCTTCGACAGCCCGCGCCTGCGCGCCCTGCTGGCCCTCAACGTCGCCGTGGCGGCGGCCGGGGCGATGGTCACCGTCAACAGCGTCGTCTACGTACGCGACCATCTGGGGCGCTCCGCCGCTCAAGTCCCCTTCGCGCTCGGCGCGTTCGGAGCGGGCTCCATGCTCGTCGCCCTCCTCGTGCCGCGCCTGCTGGACAGAGCTTCGGACCGGGCCGTGATGCTGAGCGGCGCTGTGCTGCTCCCCGCAGTGTTCGCCGGGCTCGGCCTCATCACGGCCGCGCACGGCGGAAGCTGGCGCTGGCCCGCGCTCCTGGCCATGTGGGCCGCGTTCGGCGCCGCCTGCTCCCTGGTGCTCACTCCCACCGGCCGCCTCATCCGCCGCTCCACCGAGCCCGAGCAGCGCACCGCTGCCTTTGCCGCACAGTTCTCCCTCTCCCACGGCTGCTGGCTGCTCACATACCCCCTGGCCGGTTGGCTCGTTGTCGGAGCCGGGCTCCAGTCGGCCGTCATCGCTCTCGGTGCTCTCGCTCTCGTGGCGGGTGCCACGGCCGTACGCCTCTGGCCCGCCCGTGATCCCGACCGGCTCCCGCACGCTCGCACCAAAGCGACCCCGGACCGCCCGCACCTCACGGAGGTGCGGGCGGGTAGTGGTCAAATGGGCTGGGGTCGGCCGAACAACAGGTCGTAGCCGACGGGCAGTTGAAGCAGGACCTGCTGCATGAGGCGGTCGCCCGCCGCGTCGGCCACGGTGCTCAGGACGGCGCTGACGTCCCAGGCCGCGGTGGCTTCGGTGGCGCCCTCGATCCAGGCCGCCGTGGCCCGCACGAACCGCTCGGGCGGCAGCGGTTCGGCGCTTTGCAGGGGGTTCAGGAGGATCAGGGCGAACGCTTCCGGCAGACGCGCGGCCAGTTCCGCCCGCACACCGCCCACCAGGTGGGCGCCGAGCAGGGCGAGCACGACGCGGGCCGCGCGTTCCGCTTCGTGGACACTCTCGTACTCGCCGCGTTCCCGCACCTGGTCGAGGAACGCTTCCCATCGCAGGGTCATCGCAGCCACCGCCTCCCATGGCGTGGGGCGCAGGACGGGGGAGAGGGGGAGATCGGAGCCCGTCCTGCGCCGCCACTGGCCTGCTCGCGCCGCCGGTTCAGCCGGAGATCTGCTTGCGGGAGGACGTCCCGCTGACGGAGACCTTGCGGGGCTTGGCGCGCTCGGCGATCGGGATGCGCAGGGTCAGCACCCCGGCGTCGTAGTCGGCCGCGATGTGCTCGGTGTCCAGGGTGTCGGCGAGGACGAGCTGGCGGGAGAAGACGCCGAGCGGCCGCTCGGAGAGTTCCATCTGCACGTCGTCCGCCTTCGACACGGGGCGTCGCTCCGCCTTGACGGTCAGCATGTTCCGCTCGACGTCGATGTCGATCGACTCCGCGCTGACGCCGGGGAGGTCGAAGGCCACCACGTACTCGTCGCCTTCGCGGTAGGCGTCCATCGCCATCGCGGACGGCCGCGACCACGTGCCGCTCCCGGTCAGCTGCTGGGCGAGGCGGTCGAGTTCACGGAACGGGTCGGTGCGCATCAACATCACGAAACACCTCCAGAACGTTCGGGCAGTACCTGCCAATGCGCTTCACGACACCGTTGTAGCACGTCATCCAATGGATGACAAATGTTCCGTCATCGGATGGATGACCTGGTGCGGAAGGCGGCCGCTTGTCCCCATGGATCAGCCCCCACGGCTCCATCGCGCGGGTGCGGGTGGGGCGGAGCTGGGGCATGCGGGATTTGTGAGTCCTGGTAGGCGGCGGGCGGCTGAGCGCTCCGCGTCCGCGGGGCCCGGAGAGCCAATGAGCGCACGGCCCAGCCGTCACCCTGCCCGGCACCACGGGCTGTCGGAGGCGAGCCGGAGCTCGGCGGCGGTGCCGCCGGGCTGCCGGGTCAGTGCTTCGCGGGGGTGGCGTCAGACCGGTTCAGGACGGGCGGCGTCCGTGCCGCGGTCCTGGCCGCATTGCTCCTGCAAGCGGTGGATCTTGGCCTCCAGACGACGGCGTAGCTCGGGGTCGAGCGTGCGGTCCGCGGCGTGGCGGAGTTCGCTGACCTGGGCGCGCATCTGCTGTAGGCGGCGCACCCCGAGTTCACTTGTGCTGCTCATGGGTCCTCCATGGTCGCGGAGAGCGGGGCGCATCCAGGAAATCAGCGGCGCCGGGCGTGCGCACGCCGGACGCTCACCGTCGGTGAGCGGCTGCCGCTCAGGTCGTGCCGCTTCGTGAACGGCTTCCGCCCTGCCCGCACAAGGGTTCTCGAACAAGGCGGCCTGGGCCGGTGCCGGTGTCGGGACCGCTCGCGGAAGGGGGCCAATTGGTGGAGTTCTCCGGCTCGCTGCCCGCTACGCGTACCCGACCCACCAGCGGCCCTGTGTGCTCCTTCGGATGGGACCCGGCCGGTCGGGGGTGGCCGCTGTTACTCGGTTGCGGCCTGGTGGGTGTCCGGACGAGTGGCAGACATGCCGAGCTTGTCGGGCGGGGTGGCGGGTTTGGTGCGGAACGGGGCGATGGCTGCGGCCAGTTGCTGCTGGAGCGGCCGGGGGAGGGGGTCGCCGTTGATGGAGTCGAGCACGTTCTCGGCCACGTGCCGCAGCTTGCTGTTGGAGCGCTGGGACACCGTGACGAGCACGTTCCAGGCGTCCTGGCTGCTGAGTTGGAAGGAGGCCATCAGCGCGCCGCGGGCGAGGTCGATGACGGGCCGGGTCTCCAGGGCCCGGCGCAGCTGCTCGACTTCGCGGTGCAGTGCGTCGGCGTCCTCGGCGCGGTTGGACTCGTTCACGCCGATCGCCTCAAGGATGGGGCTCGCCGCCCGTCGGGGCAGACCTGGGCGGGGGTGAACAGGGACCTGGTGCGGGTCATCGCGAGCAGCCTCGCCACCTCCGGGC
Source organism: Streptomyces sp. NPDC045846 (assembly GCF_056431605.1). Lineage (NCBI taxonomy): Bacteria > Bacillati > Actinomycetota > Actinomycetes > Kitasatosporales > Streptomycetaceae > Streptomyces > Streptomyces sp. NPDC045846. Next base: position 111,372 of record NZ_JBWKKJ010000005.1, read on the forward strand.
CTGCACCCTGAATGCTGATCGTTTTGCCTTGCGACAGCGCGCGGTGGCGCAGGCGCAGCAAGGTGTTGAGGCCGGAGCAGTCGCAGAAGGTGACGCCCCGCAGGTCGATGGTCAGCCCTGACGCCGACCGGTCGAGTGCTCCGCGCAGGGCCGCGTAAAGGGTCTGCGCGCCGTCGAGGTCCAGTTCTCCGGCGACCAGGACCAGGCCGTCCCTGGCCACACGATGCACTACCGGCCCGGTCGGCGTGCGCGGCGGGGTGCCGGCGGCCTGCGAGGCCATCTCTGGATCTTTCACGGCAGGCTCCCCACAAGGACTCCACCTGGTTGCGGTCCCTCCAAATGTCCCCCCACGAATCCTCACACGTCAAGTCTTACCGGAAATCTGCTTCATCCTTTTGATTGCGTGAATCAAAATGCCTATGGTGGGCGGATGGCGGGAGTACCTGAAGCGCACACAGGCTGGACCTTTCTCACCAACCATGCCCGCGTGTTGGCGACCATCGCGGGGGATTGCACGGTGCGCATACGTGACATCGCGGCGCACTGCAGACTGACGGAACGGTCCGTGCAGAACATCATTTCCGACCTGGAGCGCGGCGGTTACCTCACGCACACCCGCGAAGGCCGCTCCAACATCTACCAGGTCGCTCCCGACAACCCCCTGCGCCACCCGGCCGACAAGGCCACCGTCGCCGACCTCCTCTCCGTGCTCGCCCAGCACGACAGCATGCGCCCCGACGGCTCGTAGGCCTCCGGGCGAACTCGTCGCCCCCCCAACCCAGCCTGTGCCGCTGTCGCGCCGGGCCGCGAGCGGCACTGGGCGAAGCTCGCGCGGCACCCGGCCCAACCTCGCCGCACGAGTGTCTACGCGGCGCCCGAACAGGCCGAAGGGCGCGGCCTTTTCGGGCGCCAGCGGTGCATGCCTGCCGCTCTCCGGCCTCTGATCAGTGCGTGCGTTGCGGCGCGGCGCCCACCACCCCCTATGCGAGCGCGAGCATCGCCTCGGTGACCTCGGACGCCGCCGTATCGGGGATCGCGGTTGCGGCATCCTTGAGGACCAGGAGGCTCGCTCCGGGGATTTCGCGTGCGATGGCCTCACCGTTGCCCAGGGGGAAGAACGGGTCGCGGTCGCCGTGGACGACGAGCGTGGGGATGTCGATCTCGGGCAGCCGTTCGCGCCAGCGTGGTGCGCAGTCGAGCCTGGAGAACACCAGGCCGATCTGGTTGGCCATGTGGACCGGGGCCGCGGTGCCGGGCGTGCGGTCCCAGACGCGTGCGGCGATGGCGCGCGCGGTGACGGGGTCGTTGCCGAGCACCTCCGCTCCGGCCGCGGCGAACTCCGCGACCGCCTCGCGGTCGGTCCAGTCGGGCAGGGGACACGCGAACAGGCGGCTCATCGTCGCCTGGTCGTGATCGGGGAGGTCATCGTCGGGCGGCCCAGGCGCGACCGCCCGGGTGCCGACCAGCGTGAGGGCCGAGAAGGCGCCCGGGTGGTCGAGCACGGCCACTTGGGCGACCATCCCGCCGACGCCGATCCCCGCGATGTGCGCAGGGCGCCCGCCGAGCGCGTCCACCAGGGCCGCGGCGTCGGCGGCGAGGTCGCGCAGGGTGTAGGCGGGCGCCTCCGGATCTGTCGTCGTCGACTCCCCGCTGTCGCGCAGGTCGTAGCGCACCACACGGCGTCCGCCGGTGGCGAGGCGCCGGCACAGCGCGTCGGGCCAGGAGAGCATCGTCGTCCCGCCCGCGAGCAGGACGAGCGGCGCATCCTCGGGACCGAACGACTCGACACCCACGTCGATCCCGTTGGCGTGGACGATGGTCATCGAATCACCGCAAGACGTCGTGGGCACGGTGCGTCGCGGTCGATACGGACAAGTGCTCCCGCGATCCGGGCCTGGGCGTCGGTGCCCGAGCTGCCGGGGGAGGCCGAGTTGGCTGCGATGTTTCGGGTCATGACAGGGGAGACCCTCACCGCCGTCAGAACTCATCGCCCGGGGCATCAAGCGTGCGGCGCCGGTGAACCCGATCTTGGTGAACCGGGTGCCGCCGCCCACAGGGAATTCGTAACGGACCGGGCGCCTGGCGGGCCCGTCGCTGTTGTCTCGCTGCCAGCCCTCCCGGAGCTTCAGACGGCCCCGTGTGTCAGGACGGGGAGGGCCGCCAGGCCGCGGAGAAGACGAGTGCGTCGCCACGTGAGTTGGTCAGGTGGTACGGCGAGGCGGATTGCGGGAAAGCGGGTCAGAATCGCTCGCAGGGCGATCTCGGCCTCGGCCTTCGCCAACGGCGCGCCCACGCAACGGTGGATGCCGTGGCCGAAGCTGAGGTGGGCTGCGGCGTCCCGGTCCCGGGCGAGGCGGTCGGGCGAGGGGAACCGTTCGGGGTCGCGGTTGGCCGCCCCCAGGGCCACGAGCACCGGGGCGCCCGCCGGGATCTCGGTGCCGCCCAGGGTGAATGCCTCCGTGGCGAATCGGAAGGTCGCCATGCTCACGGGGGAGTCGAACCGCAGCAGTTCATCCAGGGCACCCGCGACGTCGTCCACGTTGCGGCGCAGGTGATCCAGCTCGGCGGGGTGGCGGAGCAGTGCCAAGACCGCGTTGCCGATGAAATTGGTCGTGGTCTCGTGCCCGGCGACCAGCAGGAGTACCGCGAGGGAGAGCAGTTCGTCCTCGCTGAGACGGTCGTCGCCGTCGCGGGCCGAGATGAGGCGGTCGAGCAGGGAGTCGCCGGGCCGTGCGCGCTTGGCTTCGATCAGGGCGGTCATGTGCTCGGCCAGGGCGTGCGACGCCGCGTCGATGAGGTCCGGGTTTCCCGCGGCGAACAGTTCACCGGACCGGCGCTGGACCGCCGGGCGTTCGTCCTCCGGTACGCCGAGCAGCTCGCAGATCACGATGACGGGCAGCGGGACCGCGAGGGCGGCGACGAGGTCGACCTGTTCTCCCTCGTGCCACCGATCGAGCAGTTCGTCGGTGACGCGGGTGATGAAGGGGCGAAGCCTTGCGACGGCCCCGGTGGTGAAGGCGTTGGTCACCAGCTTGCGCAACCGGGTGTGTTGGGGCGGGTCACTGGCCAGCATGGTGTGCGCGACCGCCGGGTGCAGGCGGCGCCGGGACTCCCGGTCGGCGAATAACGCGGCCGTGTCCTTGGAGAGCCGGGTTTCGCCGAGGGCCTCCCGTGCTTCCGCATAGCCGGTGACCACGTAGCTGGGCGGCTTCCCGGCGCCTATGGACAGGGGCTGCACGGGGCACCCGGATCGCAGAGCGGCGAGCGTGGGATAGGGGTCCTGGAGGAAGGACGGGTCCTGGGTCGGATCGGTCATGGTCTCAGGCTCCGATGTGTTCTGGCTGGTCCTCGTCAGCGACACACCCACCATGTTCTCGGTACGCCTCCCGTCCGGCGTCAGCGTCCTTCCCCGCAAGGGTCGTTGGAGCGGTGTCGACCGGCGGGGAATCTCGTACCGGTCGACGCCTCGTATGCCTCACGTTCGGGATGACAGAAGAGCCTGGAGGCTCTCGCCGCCCGAAGGCTGGGCCGGGGTGTGGATGGCCCGGTTCCAGAAGTGGATCAAGGCTTGGGCGGTTGCGGCGGGATTCTCCACGTTGGGTGAGTGCGAGCTGCCGGGGATCACGGCGTGTCGGGCGCGGAGGCGCGTCGCCATGTCGAGCTGCCAGGGGATGGGCCACGCGTAGTCCTCTTGGCCGCAGACGACCAGCAGGGGCAGCGACAGTTGAGCGAGTTCGTTCACCCGGTCCGGCTCCGTCATGAGTTGACGGCCTGTCGTCATCAGTTGATCCGGGTCGGTGTTGAGCCAGCGCTGACGCAGGAAGTCCGCGACGTCGTCGGCGGGGGGTTCTCTCGTCTCGAGCTTCTGCATCTCCTGCCACAACTGCTCCTTTCCGAGAACCGGCAGCAGCTGGATGAGGAGTTCGATCCGTTTGCGCTGTGCGGGCTGGACCGCGGCGGGGCCGGAACTCATCAGGGTGAGCGTGGCCCATGGGCTAGAGGGTGTGGTGTCCAGTACGGCTGCCCGGGCGATGTGGCCGCCCATGGAATGCCCCACGAGGTGCAGCGGGACCGGCCAGGAGGCCTGCGAGATGGCTGCTCCCAACGCTGCTACATCGGCGGCCAGTTCAGGTTGGGCGTAGGCTTCCCTGCTCTGCGGCCCCGGGCTCTCGTGCTGCCCGCGTCCGTCGACGGCGACGGCGCGCATGCCTGCCGCACTCAGCGGCGCGAGCAGGGGCAGGAAGTCCTCCTTGCTGCCGATGAAGCCGGGCAGCATGAGCACGGTGCCCCTGTGGGGCACGCCGTCGGGTGGAGTGCAGTCCAGCGCCGCGAAGGAACCTCGGCTCGTGTCCATGGTGCACGCGCGGGTGCCCGACGGCAGTGTGAGGCTGGGGGGTCGGCTCATGGCGAGAGACTAGGGGACGCCGAGTGCGCGGCAGCAACTCGCCTTGGCGACATCGGCCTTGCGTGGGGTTTTTGGAGGTGCCGAGGGCCTTCTCAGACCGTAAGACCGAGGTCCTCGCGTGCGCGGGTGAGGAAGGCGCGGGCGGGGCGCGCGTCGGCGTGGGGCCGAAGGGCGAGGAGTAGGTCGCGTACGTAGCCGCGGGCGCGGCTTGAGTCGACGAGCCGGAGAATGTCGATCGCCCGATGTCCCGCCGCCAGGCTCGCGTCCAGGTCTCCGTTCTGCAGATGGGCGGTGGCGACGACGGCCTGCCGCATCCCGACCGAACGGGTGAAGGTGTCGGGAGCCATGGTGGTGGCCTGCGTGTTCCACGCGAGGCAGGCCCGGGGATTGCCGAGGTCGCGGTACATCTCGGCCGCGTCGGATGCCAGCCGGGGGCGGGTGAGGAAATCGATCCACTCCGGAGCCTCGTCCTGTCGCGATGCGCGCTCAAGGAGGCGTTCCGAGGCGGCGAGCGCGGTGGCGGCGGAACGAGGGTCGGCGGCCCGTGCGTGGGCGCGGGCCTCGACGAGACGGGTGAAGGCGAGGACGCGGGCGTTCACGCGGCTTCCGCCCGCCTCTACCGAGCCCTCTGCCATGTCGAGGGCTGTGGAGGGGCAATCGCGGAGGGTGGCCAGCAAGGCCATCGTCGCGAGTATGTAGCAGCTCAGGTCGGCGTCGTCCGCCTGCCGGGACCAGGCCAGCGCGCGGTCGAAGTGGTAGAAGGCGGTTCCGTGCCGACCGACGTCGAGGGCGGCCCAGCCCGCGAGTCGCGCCAACTCGGCGCAGACGGCACACAGTTCGGTCTCGGTCTGCGAGGTGAGCTGACGGCTGAACAGCGGCAGTGCCCGCGTGTCGAGCAGATGGACGGCGAGCCGTGCTTGTGCGCTTCCGCCCCCGTGGCGAGAGTCGCCGTGACGGATGGCGTCGGCGGCCCGTCGCAGGGCCGCCACTTCGCTACGGCCCGCCTGATGTACGGGACCTGAGCCTGCGTCGGGCGCGCCGGCCAGGGCTGAAGCGACCACGGAGCCACCAGCTCCCGAAAGCAGTGTGCGACGATCCATGATGCCCATCTCCTGTCGGATCGCTGGTCTTCGTATGAGCACGCCGGGTCAGGTCAGGCGGCCGCCAACGACCGTCCCAGTTCCCGTACTTCGTCGATATAGGTCATCACTGGCTTCTCCTGCTGCCAGGGTTTGAGGGAAGCGGTGAAGATTTTGAGGTAGTCGACTCCGCGCACGCTTTGCAGCCGCGAGAACAGCCGCAGGGACTCTTTGCCCAGCCGCAGGCTGTGGTCGAGATCTCCGGATTGCGCGTGGGCGGTCGCGAGTACGGACAGGCGGATTCCGCGCGACCGCGCGTAGGCGTCACCGGGCATTTCCCCCAGCGCGTGCCACGTGAACGTGGCACGGGGAATCCTCAGATCACGGAAGATCTCGGCGGCGTCGGTAATGATCCGTTGCCTGGTGAAGAAGTCGATCCACGGGCGTTCCCCCTGGCCTTCCGTCATGCCGCGTTCCTGGAGGCGCTCGGCGAGGGAGAGGCACTCCGATGCCGTTCGCCCGTTTCCCTCCCTCGCGTGCGCCCGCGCCTCGATCAGCTTGGCGAATCCCAGCACCCTGGGGTCCGCGGAAGGAACGCGCTCGTACGCGCCCTGTGCCATGTCGATCGCCTCGGAGGTGAAGCCCCGCATCATTGCCTGCATGGCCATGGTGGTGAGAATGTACGAGCCCAGGTGCACATTGCCACCGACCTTGGCCAGGCGCAGGGCCTGAATGTAGTGACGTTGCGCCGTCTGGTGCTTTCCGGCGTCGAACGCCGTCCACCCGGCCAGCCTGGCCATTTCGCTGGTGACGGAGAACAGTTCCCGTCCGTCGCGTTCGGTGTAGCGGCCGCTGAGCAGCGGTGTGACCCGTTCGTACAGGTAGGTGGTGAGGGACTGGGACTTCCAGGCAGCACCTCCGAACCGGGAGTCCCACAGCCGTGCCGCGTCGGCTGCCGCATGCAACTCCTCGATGTGCGACCGCCCGATCGTGGGGCGATCCGGGAAGGCGGTCAGTGGTTCGGTCGGGCTGACCAGCCACCGTGTCACCGGCTCGGAGAACGCAGAGGCGACGAAAGGCGAGGAGGTGAGAAAGTCCCGGCGGTTCAAGGTGCTCCAATACGACGTGGCTTCGGTGAGCGCGTCCTGTTGGTCTCTGGGGAAACGGAGGCCGGAATCCTGATCGAGTCGCCCCGACCATTCCATGCCGATTTCTTCCAGGCCGACCGGCCTGCCCAAGGATTCGGAGAGTACGGCGCATATGTGGCGCGGCACGGGCCAGCGCGGGCGTACGCCGCGACGGCACCAGTTCGCCACGGACGTGTGCGTGTAGTCGCTGACGAGTCCCTGCGAAAGGCAGATCTGATTCAGCCGGTACGCGAGCCGTTTGTGACTGATCCCTGATGCGATGATCAGGTTCTCCAGCCGGGTGTTCCGCTGACGCTTGGGTACCGTCGTTGTTGTCGTCGCGCCCGCCACGTCCGCCACCGTCCTTGGGTCGGCTGTGTCTGAACGCCAGGATAGCCAGCGGGAGTTGGCGTGAGCGTCCGCCGCGATATATGAGCCCCCCTGCGAGCCCTGCCCCGGTGCCGGACGCCTCTGGTCCCCTGAAGGAACATCGCGGTGCGGAGCGCTGGTCAGGTCGGGTCGGGCACCGCGCGGGGTCGCGGAAAGGGGATGCTCGAATGTCAGGAATCCACGGTGTACGCAACCGTGTCGCGGGAAACAGGACGGGGCATTCCGATTGCTCCCGAGACCGGTGGGACCGCGCGGTCCGGCGGGTCGTCGCGCTGTTGTGCACCTACGTCCCGCTGGTGCAGCAGTTACCGTTCCTGCCCCAGCTGGCGGCCGATGTGCTGGCCATTCTCGGCGTGGTGCTCGTGCTCCTTCCCCGCGGCCCGGGCCGTGCGCCGGGCGGGGACGAGGAGAGGGCTCCTCAGGCACGCGGACCGCGTAGCCCGGTCCGGTAGCGACGCCGGGCCTGAGCGGCCGCTCGCCGGTGCCCGGCGCTGATTCGAGGAAGGGCTCGCCGCAGCCATGGAAGTGGCGGGAGCCCAGCCGGTCTCCCCGACCCGGACCCAGCTCCTCGCCGCGCTGGACGAGGGCGGGACGACGGTGTACGCGCCGGCCCGCCACATGGGCGTCACCCGGGATCGCCCTCCAGGCCGTGCACGCGCCGGCCGCCGCCGGACTCCCCGCACAGGTCCTGGACCCCGGCCCGGCGCGGCAGGGGCCGATCCGGCGTCCCCCGGAGAGCGAGCGGTCTCACAAGCGCTTCGGTTCCTGCGAGATGGTGAGTACGGGCCGCCATCCGGGTGGAGTCTGGCCCTCGCGTATCTGGGCGCCGTCCCTGGAGGGGATCTCCTGACGTCTGCTGTTCATCGTGAGGGAAGGAATTCCATGCGTATTGGTACCGCACTGGCCGCCACCGCTCTGGCCGCCACCGCCCTGCTGGGTGCCTCCGGCACCGCCTTCGCGCACGACCACGACGACGACCACGGCAACGGCTTCTCCAGCCACGGCCTGGTCGGCAACTTCAGCATGGTCGGCGGCTCGGACGGCGTGGTGGACGCCAACGTGGACGGCTTCCAGAGGGAGGGCTCGTTCGGCGACTTCCACTGACGGCTGCGCGTCAGCCCGGGTACGGCCCCGTCGTCGCGGCGTTCACGCGGCGGACGGGGTCGCACCCCTGCCACGGCTCCATCGCGGACAGCGCGCCGCGTCGGCCCCGGTGCACGGCTGGGGGCCGACGGCCATGGGCGCTCGTTCAGCTCAGGGGGTTGGGCGCGAGGACGGTCAGCCACAGCAGCACGATGGTGGCGATGCCCATCAGGGGAGTGAGTATCTCGGTCTCCACCTTGTTCCCGCTGCGCTTGATCAGCACGATCTCGTACCGGGTCTTGAGCGGCCACAGCCAGGGTGCGCCGCGCTTGGTGATGGAGTCCCCGAGCAGGTGGGCCAGACAGCCCAGGCCGATGGCGTAGGGAAGCCAACTGGGAGTGGAGGGGATGAACTTGGCGATCGCCGCCGTGCCCAGGGCGGCCATGGCCACGATGGTGCCCCAGGCGTGGAAGCCGTGGCCGGGCGGGCACAGGTTGAGCGCCCGTACGGCCAGAGCGAGCAGGAAGAAGGTGACGCCGAGTGTGAACGGGCGTCCCCAGTAGGTGATCCCGGCCCAACTTCCGAGCACCACCGCGGCGATGAAGAACAGGGAGTGGGTGGCGTGGCGGTGGCCCCCCGAAATCCAGGCGACGAAGCGGCAGAGCAGGCGGGAGACCGGGCCGAGGAAGTTGGCGATCGTCCCGTCGTGATGGTCGAGGTCGGGCAGCAGAGCGGCACCGGCGCACAGCACGGTGCCCATGAGGATCTCCTGCGGCGCCAGATGGGTGTGGAGCACCATCGGCGGCAGGTAGGGCGCGGCGCCCGCGAAGAGCAGCGCGCCGCTGACGGCATGGGAATGGCCCATCATGGTGTGGTTGTTCTCCCCCGGTTCGGCGCCGTCGAAGGGGCGCGCGTCACATGGTGGTGCGTCAGATGTTGGTGAGGCGTTCGCCCTTGCGGTCCTCCATGATGTGGTCCACACACACGGCCAGAATGATCAGCAGTGTCGCGTCGCGCTCGCTCATCACGTCGACGGCGTAGGCGTCGCGGATGGTGAACCAGCGGCGGGAGATGTGGCCCAGAGTGGTGCCGTCGTGCTGGATGTCGAACTCGCGGTCCCAGAGGTTGCCCGTGATGCGCAGCCGGCGGCCGTCCTTCAAGCGGATCTTGAAGCGGTCCCCGAACAGCCGGAACGCCCGCTTGCTGATCACGCCGACGGCCTCGCCGTCCTGCTTGATCAGGATGGTGTGATGCAGGGTGAGGGCCTTCTTGACGATGCTGGCGACCTGGTTGCCCTGGGGGTCCACGAAGTCGAACGTGGTCCGCAGGCGCAGCAGCTTGCGATTGACCTTGAACAGCTTGTCCCGGTGCTCGGTCTCCACCCAGGCTTCCTCGTGGAAAGCCAGCATCCGGTCGCGTACCAGATAGCGCATGGAGTGCCCCCGTTCAGGCCGTTCGTGATGCTCGGTGCTGCCGTCGCGCGAGGGCCCCGGCGGGAAGAGAGCGTGGGTCCTCGCCCGGCATCATAGTTGCATGCTTGCGCAATCCAAGCCTTGGGGTGTCCCGGGCGGGGAGGCCTGAACGGTGGGCGGTGGCGCGCGGATTGGGGGCGGACTCCCTGGCCGCGGAGGCGGGTGCGGCAGACGGGCATCCGCTCAGAAAGTTGCTATATTGCGCAACTATAAAACTGTCAGGTGGAGGCAGAAGGTCTCCTCCTTCCTCGAACGCACCCCAGGGACAGGTGTCTGACCTCGTACGTCCGCGTACGAGCACCACCTTCCCGAGGAACCCGAAGGGACACCCCCATGTCCACCCACCCGCGGGCCGCAGGACCGAAGCTGGCGACAGCTCTGGCCGGGTTGCTGTTCGCGTTCGCCGCCGTTCTGGTTGCCTCTCCCGCGCACGCGGCGAGCGGCACCGGCGCCGTGGCCGACGCGCTGAAGAAGGGCCCCGTGTACGTCGATCCGCGGGTCGAGAGCCAGCTGCCGAAGTCCGACGCGGATGCGCTCGCGAAAAAGATCAAGGACGCGGGCAAGCCGGTGTTCGTCGCGGTTCTCCCGCAAGGCGCCGAATTCCCCCAGGCCACCGTCCTGAAAGACGTGCGCTCGCTCACCGGTCTCAGCGGGGTCTACGCGATCCGCCTCGGCGACGGCTTCAACGCCGGCGCCGACCGGCAGGTCATGCCCAGGAACGCCGTCGAGAACCTGGTGGGCGCCGTCAGGCGGGACGGCGCGCACGACGCCACGTCGGAGTTGAACAGCTTCGTCGACCAGGCTCTGAGCCAGGCCAAGGGCAAGGCGCCCAGCACCTGGGCGGGTGCCCACGAAGACGGATCGGCGACCACCCTGTGGATGGTCGTGGGCGGCGTGCTCGTGCTGGGCGCGGGCGCCGGGTACGCCGTGCTGAGGCGGTCGCGCAAGAAGCGCGAGGAAGCCGAGCGCGCCGAACTGGACGCGCTGCGCGCCGTGGTGGACGAGGACATCACCGCGTACGGGGAAGAACTCGACCGGCTCGCGTTCGCGCCGTCCGAACCCGGCGCGACCGACGCGATGCGCGCGGACTACGAGCAGGCCCTCGACGCGTACGACAGGGCGAAGGGGCAGATGGCGGCGGCCCGGACACCCCAGGACGTCCAGCCGGTGACCGAGACGCTGGCCGACGGCCGCTTCGCGCTGGCCACCCTCGCCGCCCGGCGCAAGGGTGAACCCCTGCCCGAACGCCGGGTGCCGTGCTTCTTCGACCCGCGGCACGGTCCGTCGGTCGCCGATGTCCAGTGGGCCCCCGCCGGCGGCACGCCGCGTTCGGTCCCCGCCTGCGCCGACGACGCGGCGCGCGTGGGAAGGGGCCAGGACCCCGAGGCCCGCATGGTCCCCACCGACGAGGGGCCCCAGCCGTACTGGAACGCGGGTCCCGCGTACGCCCCGTGGGCCGGTGGCTACTTCGGCGGCGCGGGCGGCCTGCTCGGTGGCCTGCTCGTGGGGACCGCGCTCGGCAGCCTGATCAGCGCGCCGAGTGCCTTCGCCGAGTCCGGCACCATGGGAGCGGAAAGCCTGCCCGGCGGCGGCGAGTTCAGTGGCACCGACTTCAACCCCGGCGACTTCTCCGGCAGTTTCGGCGGAGGCTCGGGCGGCGACCTCGGCGGAGACTCAGGAGGCGGCTTCACCGGCGACTGGTAGAGACAGTACGGCCCTTTCCCGCGGCCGTACGGGAGTCGCTGGCGGCCGGTGCGTTCTGCCCGACGCGGCGGCCATCGACGCGGAGCGGGCCCGCCCGGTCGAGCGTCGTGAGCTCACGCGAGGAGGGCCGTCGGCCGGTATCCGGCCGACGGCCCGCGGAGCTCAGGCGGCCAGGCCCTGGCGGCCCATTACCTGAAGAGGCGGTCGGAGCTGGTGGCCATGCGATGGGTGAAGCTGTGCTTGTTCACCCAGTCGCGCACGAGGTTGATGGCGTTGGCACACTGCCAGCTGGTGTCGTACTCGCGCACGCCCGTGAAGGCGCCGTAGCCCGCGATGATGCCGTCCACACCCGCGTCGCCGAGCAGTTTGTCGACGTACCAGGGGTCGTTGTAGGTGGTCGTCCAGGAGAACGTCGCCGCGAGCCTTCCAGCGCCACGGTCTCCCGCGCCCTTCTTGAGTTCCGCGCAGGTGTTCCAGGTGGCCTCGGTGCAGTTGCCGAAGCCGTCGGTGATGTCGGTGTCGCCGTAGTCCATCGCCCGGTGGCCCGCCGGGAATCCCGAACCGGACCGGTTGAACGCGTTCTGGGCCTGGTCACGGGTCCCGGTCGTGGTGATGCCTTCCAGCGGGCCCAGCTTGCCTTCGAGGCTCTGCCACCCCCGGCCGCCGACATCGGGGGTGCTGCCGCCGTGGTACTCGTAGAAGCCGTAGAGCACCTGGATGCCCGCGGCTGTCAGCCGTTGGGCCTTGTCCCGCAGCCCGGCGACGCTGCACGTGCGGTTGGGGGTCTCCCCGCAGTAGTTCGGGTCCTTGATGTCCAGCCAGACGAGCGCGAGCCGACGCCCGGCGTTGGCGTTGGAGACGATGCGGTCGATCATGCTGTCGAAGCTGGGGCCGTAGCGGTTGTCACCGGCCGATGAGCAGTCGTGATAGGCGCGCCATTCGTTCGGGTTCCACCAGGCGCACACATCGATCTCGATGCCGTTCGCTCCATGGCTGAGCGCGGCGTCCACACCGTCGAGGGTGTCGACGCGGTGCGCGATGGCGTAGATCGCGTGGCGCTGGTCGGCCGCCGCGGCCGGTGTCGTACTCAGTGCGGTCGCGCCGACGATCCCGCACAGCGCTGCCATGAGCGCCCATAACAGGCGCGGGCGGGCGCCCTGTCGAAGCTGAGTGGTCAAGAAGGTACTCCTCGATGTCGGTGTCCTGGGGCGGACAGCTGAAGTCCCTCCGCCGCATGCGGTGTGCCGGGCGCTTGACGCGGGGGACCGCGTGCGCCCTGTCTCAGGGCCAGATGCCGTCGATGGAGAGGGCCTTGAAGATCTCAGCTTGCGGGGAGATCCACTCCGAACGCCACAGTGCGGGGCGAATTCAGGACGCTGGAACGCGGCGGACGCTGGTGGCCTGCGGAAACGTGAGGGTCCTGGAACGGTGAAGCGGGACGCGGCGGTCGTGGCGGCGTGCGGCACGGCGCGGGCTTCGCGGGCGCCCGGGGACGCCTCGATGCTCGGTCGGGCGATCCGCCCGACTCCCTCAACTCCCGTGGCACGGAGGGCTCCTCGATGCGGATTCCGCTGTTCCGCAGTCCCGGCCGTGCGGTCTCCCGACTCCCCGAACAAATACCCTTGCCAAATGGTCAAGAACTGTTGACCATTGTGGCCATGTCAACCGACGATCTTCCCGAGGCGCTCCACGTCACCACGGACGAGCAGCTGCGCGCCGTCTCCAATCTCACGCGGCACCGGATCATGGCCGTACTCCGCTTCGAGCCCGCGACGATCACACAGGTCGCCGAGCGGGTGGGCCTCGCGAAGGGGAGTTCCAGCTATCACGTGCGGCTGCTCGAACGAGCCGGCCTGGTGAAGGTGGTACGCACGCGGAAGGTCCGCGGGGTCACCGAGCGGTACTACGCCATGGCCGCGCGGGCCATCGTGCTGCCGGACCCGGGCGAGGGAGGGCCGGACGTCCTGATGCGGCACGCGGTGGCGGACCTGGAGTCCGCCCCCGTGGGGAGCGAGCGCCACATACGGATGGCGCATCTGCGGCTCACGGAGGAGCAGTTCGCGGAGCTGGGGGCGCGCCTCCACGCACTGGCGGAGGAGTACCGCGAGCTGTCCGATCCCTCGCTGCCGGACGCGTCGCTCGTCTTCGCGCTGTTCCATCCGGCAGTGCGTCAGCAGGCTGAGGGGGACGTCAAGTGACCTCGGAATGCGACAAGTTGCCGACCGGATTCGGGCGGCTGTGGACCGCTCAGACGGTGTCCTCGCTCGGTGACGGGGTGACGCATGCCGCGCTGCCGCTGCTCGCGCTGACGCTGACGCGGGACCCGCTGGCGCTCGCCGCCGTCACGGCCGTCGGAACACTGCCGTGGCTGCTCTTCGGGGTGCTGGGCGGTGCGCTGGTGGACCGCTGGGACCGGCGGCGCACGATGTGGGTCACGGACGCGGCGCGTGCGGTGTTGCTCGCGATACCGACGGCGGCGGCCGCGCTCGACGTGCTGAGCATCCCCCTGCTCGCGGCCGTCGCCTTCCTTCTCGGCCTCGGCCAACTCCTCTTCGACACGGCCGCGACGGCTTATCTGCCGGATCTGCTCGGCCGGGACCGGGTGCTCCTGGAGCGCGCCAACTCCCGCCTGCGCGGCACCCAGACGGCGGCGTCCGGCTTCGCGGGGCCGCCCGCGGGCAGTGCGCTGCTGGCGCTCGGGCGGGCGTTCCCGCTGTTCGCCGACGCCGCCTCGTTCGCGGTCTCCGCGCTGCTCGTACGGTCGCTGCCCGCAGCGCCCCGGCCCGTGCCGCAGGTCCGTGACTCGCTGCTGCGTCAGGCGCGGGCCGGCGCCTCGTACGTGTTCCAGGACCGGTTGCTGCTCGGGCTGGCATTGCGTCCGGCGGTCGGGAACATCGCCTTCCTCGCCGTGGAGACCGTACTGGCCCTCTTCGCACACGATCGCCTCGGCACGGACACCTTCGGCTTCGGCCTGCTCCTCACCGCGGAGGCCACGGGAGGGCTGCTCGGCGCGAGCATCGCCTCCTTCCTCGGCCGACGCCTCGGCACCGGCACGGCACTGACCTGCACGGCCGCCGTCGAGGGCCTCGCCATCCTGGGCCTTGCCGCCGCCCCGAACCCGTACGCCGCCGGTGTCGCGCTCGCCGTGTGCGGAGCGGGCATGGGCGCCACGATGGTGCTGGGCCCTTCGCTCCGGCAGGCCATCGTTCCCGCCGAACTGATGGGCCGGGTCGCGTCCACCTCCCGCATGCTCGCCATGTGCGCCGCCCCGTTCGGCGCGTTCCTCGGCGGCTGGCTGGCCTCCGTCTATGACGTCCGCACGACGCTCTACACCGCGGCCGGGCTGCTCCTCACCATGACCGCCGTCACGTCGACGATGACCAGCAACCGCCGGGTCGAGGCGGCGCTGAGTGCCGTCGCCCCGGCTCGGCCAGAAGCCCAGGGCCCGGTTCCGGAAGGGGTCGTCTAGGCCTCCGTGACGACTGTCGCGTGATTGCCGGGCGATCCGACCGCTCCCTGTGCGGGACCGCTCACCCCGGCAAAGGGGGTGACCTCACTGCGCGTTGGTGCCGGCGGACCGCATGCTGGTCAGTGCATCGGGAAGTACGACGAGAGGTCACAGGCGGCCTTGCCGTGGTTGGTGACCGTGATGACGTACTGGTCGGGGTCGTTGTCGAGTTCCTTCGCGCCGACCGCGATCTGATCGCTCGCGCACAGGTGCTTGTACGCGTAGGAGTCGCTGGTCGCCTCCTTGCCGCCACCGGTTCCGGTGTAACCCGTGGCAGCGGAGCCTCCTGTCGTGCAGGTACCGCTGCCTACCTCTGTACACGGCACTGGGGAGATCGAGGCTGCCTCGCCACCGTCACAACCCCTGAAGCCCTTGGGTGACCCGAACCGGAGACTCCGGTGCCAACTCGGGGCGCTACATGGACGGTTCGACGTCCTTGCCGTACCGGTCAACCGCCTCGGTACGCGATAGCCGACCGAGGGCGAGGAGACCGCCGATGCCGGGAATGACGGCCATGGCCTTGGCGGAAACGGGCGCGTCCTTGAGACGCCAGGTGGCGACCACCACGACCAGGTAGGCGCAGCCGTGGAGAGGGCCCGCCAGTGAGGAGACCGATGCGAGGTGCGCGGTGAACAGGTTGGTCAACAGGACGATCAGGGAAGTGAGTTCGACTTGTGCCGCGATGCGCAGCGGGCGAGGAAGCACGGTCACGCTCCTGTGGTGGAGCCGGGGCGGACGACCATCAGGACGGTCACCGTCGCCCACAGCAGATTGAAGAGGCCCGCCAACAGGGCAAGGCGTCTGGCGGAAGGCAGGGCGGGGGCGGGCTCCCGGCCGGGCGCCGGTGTCCGCACCGCGGAGAGAACGCTGTCCTGGGCGGGCAGGATCAGCAGCGCCAGGATCGCCGCCGCCGCGGCCGTCAGCACGATGGAAGTGATCAGCCAGCCACTGCCGAGGACACCGAGGCTGCTCGCCGTGGCGAATCCGAGGACGGGAACCGCCAGACCCACCGCCGCGTAGACACGGCAGATGCGGTGCAGCATCCGCAGCGTCGAGAGCGCCTCAAGGTCGTCCGGAGCGCCGTCCGCGCGCCGTAGCGCGGCGGGAAACAGGCTCGCGGCGACGGCCACCGGCCCGACGGCCAGAACGGCGGCCAGGACGTGCAGGGAGAGGAAGAGTTTCGTCACGTCAGCGCTCTCCGGCCGCCCGTACCGCCCTGCGCTCGCCCGTGACCTTGGACGCCGGGAGCCGCCCGGCCCGGGAGGTGCCCGTCAAGGTGTCTCCGGTGACCGTGACGGCGAAAGCGAGATTCAGGCGCACGGGCTTGGTGACGGTCTGCTTCCAGGTGAGCAGGTCGCCGTCGAGTGCGACATCCGTGAGAGGGACTTCCTCTCCCGTGCCGCGGGCGACTCCGGTCAGTGCGCCGTTCTGGCCGGCGATTTCGATGACGGCTGCGATCTTGCCAATGGGGGTGGCTACGGACAGGTCCCAAGTGCCTTCGACGAGCATGGTGTTGCCGACTCCTGACATAGCGGTACGGGGGGAAGGGGGACAGGGGAGTGGCGCGGGGTCAGAAGGCGGCGGGCACCGGGCCCCGCTCGCGCCAGACGGTGCCGCGGCGTTCATGGGCGAACAGGTCCTCGACGGCGTGGGCGATCCGCGGGCCCACTTCGCGCTCCAGCAGATACAGGGCTAGGTCCAGTCCAGAGGTGACACCGGCGCCGGTGACGAGGTCGCCGTCATCGACGACGCGGGCGTCGACCGCATGGGCGCCGGTGGCGTCCAGCATGTCCCGGCCCAGGTGATGGGTGGTGGCATGGCGGCCTTCCAGCAGTCCGGCCATGGCCAGTACGAGCGAGCCGCCGCACACCGTTGCGACCGTCACCTCGGGGTTGTCCATCGCGGCCTTCAGCAGCGCGGGCAGCCCGGTGGAGAGGGTGCGGCCCAGCAACACCGGGATGGACGCGTCCTGTTGTCCTTCTGAGGGATCGAGGACCTCGCCGGGTTCCCCGATGCGGCCCGCGGCGCCGGGGACGAGGACCAGCCCCGCACGCGCGGGGTCGAGCGTGCCCGTGGCGCGCAGTACGAGGCCCCCGGTGCCGCTGACCACTTCGCGCGGCCCCTCGGCGGAAACGAGCTCCACGCTCACCGCGCCGCCGGAGGCGATACCACCGGCGTGCAGGACCTCGTAGGGGGCGATGGCGTCGAGCGGATCGAAGCCGTCGAAGAGGACGATCTGGGCGTACATGAAGAGTTCCTCCGCGTGCGAGCGGCCCTGCCTGTGCCGGGCTCGCCCCTGACGCTAGGCGCCCGGCATTTCTCGGCCCAGTGGCATTAATGACACGCTTCAACGGATTATTGCCATGCGGCCCTGTCAGGCGTTTGACCTGGGCAGACAAGGACCTGGCAGCTCCTGGACGAGGGGCTGGTCGCCTGGCGGGGCGGTATCTTCTGGCCATGCACACTGTCGCTGTTCTGGCGCTGGACGGGGTGATCCCGTTCGACCTGTCGACCCCGATCGAAGTCTTCTCCCGTACTCGACTGCCGGACGGGCGCCCCGGATACCAGATCCGCGTATGCGCGGAGAAGCCGGAGATCGACACGGGGGTGTTCACCCTGCGCGCGCCCTGGGGCCTGGAGGGGCTCCAGGGCGCGGACACGATCATCGTGCCCGGCATCAACACCCCTACGGACCCGCTCGCCCCGGCCGTTCGCGAGGCGCTGCGCAGGGCGGCGGAGGCCGGTACGCGCATCGCCTCCGTCTGTGTGGGCACCTTCGCCCTGGCCGCCACGGGCCTCCTGGACGGCATGCGTGCCACCACGCACTGGGTGGCGGCCGACGCGCTGGCCGCCATCCATCCGGATATCACGGTCGATCCGGGGGTCCTGTACGTCGACAACGGTCAGTTCCTCACCTCCGCGGGCGCTGCCGCCGGTCTGGACCTGTGTCTGCACATGATCCGGAGCGATTACGGCTCGGCCGTCGCCGCCGACGCCGCCCGGATGTCCGTCATGCCCCTGGAACGGGAGGGTGGGCAGGCGCAGTTCATCGTCCGCGACCACGCGCCCACACCGCGCGGCTCCCTCCTCGAACCCGTGCTCAACTGGTTGCAGGACAACCTGGGTGCCGAGCTCACGCTCGCCGACATCGCCGCCCAGGCCGGAACCAGCACCCGGACGCTGATACGCCGCTTCCGCGAACAGACCGGCACGACCCCGCTCCAGTGGCTTCATCGGGCCCGGATCCGACAGGCCCAGCACCTCCTCGAAACCACTCAGCACTCCGTCGAGCGCATCGGCTCCCAGGTCGGCTTCGGCTCACCGACCGCCTTCCGGGACCGCTTCAAACGCACGACGGGAGTCAGCCCGCACGCCTACCGACGATCGTTCAGCTGAACCGGGGTGGAAGGATCTCGACTCCCCTTCATGCTCGGTGGGGGTGCTTGTGGCGTGCGAGGGGGCGCGGACCTGGGCCGGGCGCGCCCGGCGCACGGGGAGGCCGGCCACCGTCGGACGCGCGGCCGCGAGCCCGGATCCCTCCTGGTGCACACGACCCGGACCAGTGCTTGACTGGCTTCGACGTCACAGCAGGGGATGGATCACGGGCCGAGCTTCTTCGCACGCCGCACCGGGACCCCCGCTCGATCAGTCCATGGAGGCTGCTCATGCCCACAGTCACCGGTCCGTACGCACCTGGGACCCCTTGCTGGGTCGATCTGATGGTCCCCGACCAGGAAGCGGCCCTCGATTTCTACCGTGATCTCTTCGGCTGGCAGGGAGAGGTCGGAGCGCCCGAGACCGGGGGTTACGCGGTCTGCACGCTGAAGGGCCAACCGGTCGCCGGGATCATGGCCGCGATGAACCCGGACGGCAGCAAGCCGGACCCGATGCCGCCGACGGTGTGGACCACGTACCTCGCGACGGCCGACCTGGCGGCGACGGAGAAGAAGTGTGCCGCCAATGGCGGCCAGGTGATGGTGCCGGGCATGGACGTGATGACGCTCGGCAGCATGGCCGTCATGAGTGACCCGACCGGGGCCGTCTTCGGCCTCTGGCAGGCCAAGGACTTCCGCGGCGCCGGCATCGTGAACGAGCCCGGCGCGTTCATCTGGAGCGAACTCAACACCGCGGACACGGATGTCGCCGCGTCCTTCTACTCCAACACGCTGGGCCTCACCGCCGCGCCGTTCGAGGGCGGGGGCGGTTACCTCGCGCTGAGCGCGGAGGGCAGGACCGTGGGCGGCATGCAGGCACTCTCCGCACTCGACGGCCTCCCGCCGGGCACGCCCTCGCACTGGCTGACGTACTTCTCGGTCGATGACACCGACAGTACGGTCGACGCGTTGATCAGGGCGGGTGGCAACATCCTCAAGGCGCCGTTCGACATGATGGCGGGCCGGATGGCCGTCGTGCAGGACCCGCAGGGCGGCGTGTTCGCAGTCATCAACGCGACGAGCCCCGAGTCGGCCTGACCCGCGCGCTTCAACCGTCGGCTTCTGACTGACCGCCGCCGTGCCCCACAGAGGTGGGGCACGGCGGCGGTCTGCGTGGTGAGCAGCTGAGCGCGGGGGAGTCTCGGCGCGCGCCATCGAAAAGGCATTGTCGTGGCTATGCCAAAAGTTAACCTCCGCTGTCTACCCGCGTAAACCCCGGCGGTCGCACCATGGGGTCCTGCACACGCCCTGGACCACCAACTACGGTGCACACAGACGGAGTTCGGCATGCCGCTGCCTCATTCTGCCCGCCGGGCCGCCCTCTCGGCGGGCGCCCTGCTGCTGTCCTCGATGGTCGCCTTGGCCGCCCCGGGCGCCGCCCGGGCCGCGACTGCCGCCAACCCTCTGGTCTTCCCCGACCAGAACCACACCGCCGTGTACGACTTCATCAACTCGGCCACCAAATCGGTGGACATGACCATGTACGAACTGCGTGACACCAGCGCCGTCAACGCCCTGGTGAGCCGCAAGAAGGCCGGAGTGCGAGTCCGTGTCATCCTCGACGCCCAGCACACGTCCGTGAACGGAGCGGCCTACCGAGCCCTCCAATCCGCAGGTGTCGGGGTGGTGTACTCGTCGCCCGATTACGTCTACACCCACCAGAAGACCATCACCGTGGACGGCACCCAATCGCTCATCCTCACGGGAAACCTGGACTCGACGTACTACGCGAGCAGCCGGGACTACGGAGTCTTCGACACCGACGCCGCCGATGTGGCTGCCATAGAGGGGACCTTCAGCGCGGACTACACCCACAGCGCGATCACTCCCTCGGACGGCGACCACCTCGTCTGGTCACCCACCGACTCGCAGACGCGCCTGCTGGACCTGATCAACGGCGCTCAGCACTCCCTGGACCTGGAGCAGCTGGAGTTCGGTGACCAAACGCTCGTCGACGCCGTGGTGGCGGCCGAGAACCGAGGCGTCGCCGTCCGGGTGGTCGGCATGAACCCCGACAGTTACGGCAGCTACTTCGACCAGGTGACGCAGGCCGGTGGCGCGGTCGTCACCTTTTCCTCCACTACCGGCCTCTACATCCACGCCAAGGCGATCGTCGCCGACTACGGCACCCCGACGGCCAAGGTCTTCGCCGGTTCGGAGAACTTCTCCGACAACTCGCTCAGCAACAACCGCGAACTCGGCCTGATCGTCAACAGCCCCGACGTCCTCAACGGCATCGAAGCGCCGTTCGCCACCGACTTCGCCAATGGAACGCCGTACTGAGCAGGCGCTCCCGCAACGTCATGGAAGCGCATGCCGAGGGCGTCCGACCAGCGGCGGGGCGCATCCGACCGCGGGAGCCACGGCCGCCCGGGGCCGCGGGCTCGGAGGGGGTTGGGTCAGGGGCATCGGCTGAAGGAAGCCGCCAAACGGTGGGAACGGTCCGCTTCCGGGGGTAACGAGGGTGTTGTCGTTCCGGGCTTGGGTCCGGCCGACCGCCTCGCCGTCGGACGCGAGGAAATCTATCCTGGCCGAGGTAGACATTGGGTTGTGACGTCACTATGGTTTCTCTTGTCATCGAGGTCTGACAAGGCCCGGCAGAGACGAACTGCCGGGCAGCAGGAACCGCGTTCGCAGCACGGTGCGGTGGTGGAGTTCCGAAGCCAGAGAGGTTGCAGGACGGCGACGGGGCTGACGACCGGACCGGGTGGCCCGCAGTGTCGAGGGGCCGCCACGAGGAGTACCGCTGTTGGGCGGTGGTCTTCGGTTGGTGCGGTTCGCGGTTCGCGGTACGGCAGTACCAGCAGTTCGCAGTTCCCGTTTTGGCAAGTGATTGGTTCAGAGGGAAGAACGGAGGAGTTGGACGCCATCAGGATCGCCCGGACCAGCAGAGATCGGTCCGGGTACCGCAGGACATCGATAGCGAGGTGGTCTCCGGTCACGCATCCGCGATCCCCGCAGTCCCGCCACTGTTCAGGCCGGACTCGCGGAAAGAGAAGGTCGGCGCACTATGACGGCCGACCGATGGTGTAGCAGTTCCTTCGGGGCCCTGGTGTCATCCGGCGCCAGGGCCCCTCGACGCGTCCGGCCGTTCGCTTACGTGTCCCGTCCGTGGGGTTGGAGCAGGCAGGGCGCCTGAAGTCTTCGTGGTGCGGGCTCGCGTTCGGCCGGTCGTCCCCCAACGCCCGTGCGGGTGGCGCCCATTGTCGCAGGTTGTCGCGGCGCCCACCCGAGCGACCGCAGGCCATGGGCTTCCCAGAACCTCGAACGTCCCCGGTGGTCGCGCTTCCCCGCCGCGAGCACCCGGTCTCTGTCCTTCGCCCGCTCATCGCTCCCGACTGGGAACGCATCGACGGGTTCTGTGAGGGGGGTCGCACCGGCTACGGCGGCGAGGATACCGACCTCGCCTTGAGCGCGCGGCGTTGGGCGACGGCTGGAGGTGGTCAGTCCTCGCCTCGTACGAAGTTTTCGTCGGGACCGTCGTTCGGGCGGGGTTCGGAGCCGCTCTCCGCCACGGGTGGGAGACAGGTGCGTATGCCCTTGTTCCGGGAGCGCTGGGCTTTCGCCCAACCGGTCTCAGCCACTTTCAGGGCCCTGTGCTCGGCCGTACGCGTGATCACGGCGCCTCATCTTCTCTCTGCTGTGGGGATACCTGGCTCGGTAGACCACACCGCCGGACGGCCGACCGTCGGCGGCGCGCGAGCCGGGTTCCCGCCGCCGTCTCCCCGAAACGCCCGGCGCGCGTGCTCGGCTCCCCCGCGTTGTTCCCGTGCGGCGGCCCGGCCCGAGAGTCCGATGGTGAGGAGAAGTCCACTGGTCCAGATGAGCGTGGCCACGACGTTGGCGCGCGTGGATTCGCTGATTGCCCGAACGTTGAGCAGGGCCAGCGCCGCGAGGAAGAGGACTGCGAACAGCCTGGGCGACGTCTTGGCCCTGCTGGGTCTGGAGCGACGTATGACGGGTATGCGCCTTCCGGGCGCACCCCGCGGACGCACTGCGGGCTGTCCCCGTGCGGGTACGACGGCGAAAGGAGCCGGCCATGCGGGACGCCCCGTCCCGGGCGGAAGGCGAGCGCCGGGACGACAGCGAAGAACAGCACAAGGCGTGGGGCGGCGAGCAGGGGACGGCCCGAAGGCTGCGCGTGTGTACGGCAGTTCAGCGCATGACGGCGGCCGCTCCAGCACCCGTCGACGAACGCTGAGGAAGGAAAGGTGTGCATGGAGATCGTGTTGCGTCCACTGTTGGTGTCCGGAAGCGTCATCCTCGCAACCTTCGCCGTGGGGTGGGCGGCAGACTTCGCGCTGCGCCAGATCGCCTCCCGGCATCCGGCGGTCCTCCTGTGGCCACGCCTGCGCCGCTGCCGCGTCCCTTTGCAAGTCGCCGCCTGTACCGCCCTGTTGCTGAGCAGCTACAGGACCGCGGGGGTGGGCCGGGGGCATCACGCCGGTATCGATCGAGCCCTGACCCTGTTGTTGATCGCTTCCGTGGGCTGGCTGATCGTGCGCATCGCCGGGGCGATCGTCGAGTCCGGATACGCTCACTACGCGTCGGTGTCGCACGATGCGGCCCGTGTACGCAGGGTGCAGACGCAGGTCACGCTCATCCAGCGGGTGGTGATCGCCGTCGTGGCGGCGGTCACGGGCGCCGTCATGCTGATGCAGTTCCGGGCGATGCAGACACTGGGCACCTCGGTGCTCGCCTCGGCGGGCGTGATCGCGGCGGTGGCCGGTATCGCCGCGCAGTCCACGCTCGGCAACCTCTTCGCGGGACTGCAGATCGCCTTCGGCGACATGGTCCGGCTCGGCGACACCGTGGTGGTCGAGGGGGAGTGGGGGACGGTCGAGGAGATAACGCTGACCTATCTGGTGGTCAGGACGTGGGACGAGCGCCGCATCACCATGCCGGTCTCGTACTTCACCAACCGTCCCTTCCAGAACTGGTCCCGCGGCGGCGCCCAGATGACCGGCACCGTCTACTTCCACCTGGACCATGCCACGCCGGTCACTCTGCTGCGCCAGGAACTGCACCGGGTGCTGAAGAACTGCGACGCGTGGGACGGACGGGCGTGGAACCTCGTGGTCACGGACACCACGCCCACCACGATCCAGGTCCGGGCCCTGGTCACGGCCCGCGACGCCGACGACCTGTGGACCGTGCGCTGTGTCGTCCGGGAGAAGCTGATCGGCTGGTTGCAGGAGCAGCACCCGTACGCGCTCCCGAAGATCAGCCACACACCGGCGCCACCCGAACCGGCGGACGCCCCGGAGCCGTTGCCCGACCGTGCCGCACGCCGCTGACGTGTCCGTTCCGGGAGGAGTCCGCCGCCCGGGGCCGAGGCCGCGGTCGCCGTGGGCCTGTCAGCTCCGATACCGCTGGGCCACGGCCGCGAAGGCGGCCTTGGGTTCCCACTCCATCTCGGGATAGGTCTGCCCCCGGCGCCCTTCGAGGAGTTTGACGATGCCCAGACCGGCCCGGTCGAGGTCGTCCCTCGGGTCGCCGTCCGGACGGTGCGGGTAGCCGGGCAGCGAGAACAAGAACACGAACGCGCTGTCCACGCCCTCGGTCTCGAAGATGTCCAGCAGTTCGCTGAGATAGGCGGCCTGGCCCGACTCGTCACGTTCGTATACGCCGTTCAGGCGCGCGGGGGCCTTGGTTTCGGGGTCGTATTCGACCACCTCCAGGACCCGCCCTCCGCGGTCTCCGGCGCCACGGTAGGCCGCGGTGCCGAACCCGGTGATGGCGAGCGGCTTGGGGCCCTGGGCCAGGGTGCGCACCGCCTCGCGGAACCGGTCCGCGACCTCGGCGGAGCGGATCAGTTCGAATGTCGCGAAGTCGAAAGGCGTCCAGTCGACTTGCTCGAACTGGATGGACGCGTAGGTGAGTCTGCCCTGGAAACTGGTGCGGATCACGGCCGCGGCATCGCGGAGGAAGGCGTTGACGCGGTCGCCGAGTCGGCGCATTTCGTCGGCCCGGCGCTCGGGTCGGCCCATCAGCTGCTCGACCCGCTCCTCGGGGCTCCCTCCGGTCAAAAACCCGCGGTTCATCACGCTCAGCTCGACCCCGGCGACGAAGACGACCGAGGCGCCGTGCTGCCGGAGCCGTTCCGCCCGCTCGGCGCAGTCCCGGAAGAGCGTGAGGATCTGCTGCTGATCCAGCTCCAGCGGATAGGGCGAGAACCAGACCTCCAGGCCGAGTTCCGCTGCGGCTTCCGCGGCCAGCTCCAGTCGGTCCGGGTCGCCGCCGATGATCTGGACGGCGTTGCAGTGCAGGTCGTCGCGGATGATCGCGAGTTCGCGCCGGACCACCCCCGGGTCGAAGTGCTCGCGGGATGTCCGACCGTGCAGGACGAATCCGGTGTCGTACGTCATTCCTCTGGCGCGCATGGCGGGGTCCTCTCCCTCGGTCTCGGTCCGGTCGAGACTGGCAGGAAAAGTACGTGCACGCAAGATTGCGCCCACGCAGTTCTGTGTGGAACGCTGAGACCGTGACGACACCACCAGCGGGACTGCGGGAGCGGAAGAAGCGGGCCACACGCGCGGCCCTGCGCGAGGCGGCGCTGCGCCTGGCCCTGGAGCGCGGGCCGGACCGGGTGCGGGTCGAGGACATCGCGGAGGCGGCCGGGGTCTCGCCCCGCACCTACAACAACTACTTCGCCAGCCGCGAGCAGGCCATCGTCTCCGCTGTCACCGCGGACCGGGAGGCGCGGATCGCGGCGGCGGTCGCGGCCCGGCCCGCGGGAGTGCGTCTCGCCGACGCCGTCACCGACGCGGTGGTCCAGCAGTACACGAACACCGGCGAGCAGGACCCCGCGGCGCTGCTGCTGATCGTCACCCGGACCGCGCTGCGCGACGCGTTCCTCGATACCACCGCAGGCATCGAGCCCCCTCTCACCGAGGCGATCGCCGAACGCCTGGCTGATCCCGGAGTGCACACCGCCCGTGTGCTCGCCGCGAGCGTGGCCGCGGCGGTGCGCATCGCGTTGGAAAGCTGGCTCCGTCCGGCAGGGAGCGCGGAGGCCGGAGCCGGCCTGGCGGGCGGCGGATTCGTCGTGCCCTCCGGCTCTCTGCCCGACCAACTCCGCTCGGCGCTGGCCCCGCTCGCGCCCGCCTTCGACGCCGCTGAGCGCCGTAACCGGGGGTGAGGCCCGGCTTGGGTGTCGGTCGGGGCGGGCGGTCGGACGTCAAGCGCGGGAACAGGCCGTCGCCGAGTGCGCTGTTCCCCGAGCCGTTGTGGCCGCAGTGTCCGAGCGAGGAACAAGGCTGTGCTGCCCGCAGGCGCCGGGTGTGCTCCGCCTGCGTGGCTGACCGGTGGCCGCCTGGGAAGGGTTGCAAGCGGCCGTGCGTACGCCGTGCAGCGGTACGTGCGATCACTTTCCGGTAACCGCTCGATGATGCCGGAGGAGGCGCCGACCGCGCTTGCCCGGGAGTTTGTTCCGCGGATCAGGGCCGGCCTCGGCCGGTATTCGGGTGGTGAGGGCTGCGATAGGTCGGGCAAATTCGGGCAATGATGCTTATATCGGAATTCTGGTTTCTTTCTCGGATAACTCGGTAGCGGCGTGACCGGGGAAGCGGAGAGGGGGAACGGACTTGCCGATCGCCGTGATACGAGTGCCCCCCCGAGCGAGCCCGCTTCCGGGACCACTGGCCCTGTGCGCAGGGCCGAAGGTCCTGAGATGGGTCATGGCGCACGGGGAAGGCGCACGGAAAACGTCCCAAGCCCCGGAGTAGCCGCCCATGCCCCTGGAAGACGACGACGTCAGCACACCGCACGGCGCGCACGCCAGGAAGCGCGGAGTGGCCGGGGCATGGGCCGATTTCCGGGACTCCCCGTTCCTGCCGGCGGTCGTGCTGGTCTTCATCCTGGCCGCTGCCGCCGGTCTGTTCGCGGGGTCCTACACGTATGCCATGGCCAATCCGACGCCGCGGCACATTCCCACCGCTCTGGTCGCGGCGCCCGACTCGGCCGACGCGAAGAAATTCGTGGCGGGAATGGACCAGGCGCTCAACACCTCTCTCGCCCTGCGGCCGTACGAGAACGAGCGCGCGGCCCGGCGGGCCATGGAGGAGCAGACCGTCTTCGCGGTGCTCGACGTCCGCCCCGACGGCGTGCGCATGGAGGTGGCGGGCGCGGCCGGTGCCTCCGTGGCTCAGGTGCTCACGCAGGCCGCGCCCCAGGTGGCCAAGGCGATCGGCGTGCCGGTGACGATCACGGACGTCAAACCGCTCCAGCAGGGCGACCCGCGTGGCCTGGCGCTGTTCTACATCTCGCTGGCCGCCGTGGTGCTGGGCTTCGTCGGGTCCATTCAGCTCAGCGTGCACGCCCGGAGCCTGAATCCGCTGGAGCGGATCGCGTTCACGGTGGCCTATTCGCTGCTCGGCGGGTTCACCATTGCCGCCGTGGTCGACTGGGGACTCGGCGCGGTGAGCCTGCCGTTCTTCGAGTCCTGGTTGATCCTCGCTTTCACGATGTTCACGTCCGGGATGGTGTTCACCATGTTCAACACCCTCATCGGGCGCTGGGCGATGCTGCCCACGTGGGGTCTCATGGTCCTGCTCGGCAACCCCTCGTCGGGCGGCGCGGTGTCCTGGCCGTTGCTGCCGTCGGTGCTCGGCCACGTCGGGCGCTGGCTGCCACCGGGTGCGTCGGTGAACGCGCAGCACACCGCCGTGTACTTCTCGGACGCTCAGCACGCCTTCCCGTTCCTCGTGCTGGCCGGATGGTCCCTGCTGTCCTGCGCGGTGTTCTGGTTCTGGCGCCACCGCCACCCGGGAGGCCGTGATCGACGCCCCCCGGCGCACGGGGCAGCGGCCGCCGCCTGACGCTGAAGAGGGGCAGCCGCGACAGCACGGCGAGCGCCGGAGGGCACAGCGCCTCGCGATGTGGCGCGTGGAGGCCGGGGCAGCGATCGTCTTCCCTGTTGGACCGGCGGGTTGAAGCGGATCGAGCCGGGCTGGACACGTTCAGCTCAGCTGGCGCAGCCGCACCCGGAGGCGGCCTTCGCCTCCGCCGGGCTCTGCTCGGGATCGAGGGCCTGCTCCGCGGGAGTGCAGCAGGCGGTGGTGCCGCAGCAGGCGTCCGGGGCGGCGTCATCCTTCTCCAGGGTGTCGGCGTCGGCCTTGACCACGTACACCTCCCACGGCTCCTTGCCCGGACCGGTCACCCACACCTTGTCCTGCAGCGCGTAGCAGCAGGAGGTGTCGTTCTCCTCGAACGTGGCCAGGCCCGATTCCTTCAGCCGGGTCGTGGCGGCACTGACGTCCTCGGTACTGGCGACCTCGACACCGAGATGGTCCAGGCGGGTCTCCTCGCCCGCATCGCCCTCGATGAGGACCAGCTTCAGCGGGGGCTCGGTGATCGCGAAGTTGGCGTAGCCCTCGCGCCGCTTGGCGGGCTCGGCGCCGAACAGCCTTGAGTAGAAGGCGATCGAGCCTTCCAGGTCGGCGACGCGCAGGGCGAGCTGGACTCGGGACATGGCGGTCTCCCATCCGGGACGACGCTGTATCGACGGCTGTCGATACAGCCGAGGTTGTCAGCTGGATAGACATCCGTCAACATAGAAGAATGTCGAAACAAGCTGATCTGCCGGTGCTCGGCCAGGACGGGGCGTGCTGCGCCCCGATGGTCCGCGAACCGCTGGGCGAGGTGGAGGCGGCCGAGCTGTCGCGGATGTTCAAGGCCCTGGCCGACCCGGTCCGGCTGCGGCTGCTGTCCCTGATCGCCTCCCACGAGGGCGGGGAGGCGTGCGTGTGCGACCTGGTCGGCCCGTTCGACGTCTCCCAGCCGACCATCTCCCACCACCTGAAGGTGCTGCGCGAGGCCGGGCTGGTCGGCTCCGAGCGGCGGGGGACCTGGGTGTACTACTGGGTGCTTCCCGAGGCCCTGGCCAAGCTGTCCGCTCTCCTTGAAACCCCCGCCGTGCCCGCGAAGGCGTCCGCGTGAGCGCGCCGGCGCCGCTGGCGCGGCGGGCGGCGGCCGAGGCCGTCGGCACCGCGGCGCTGGTGGCGGTGGTGGTCGGCTCCGGCATCCAGGCGACCGAGCTGAGCCGCGACGTCGGCGTACAGCTGCTGGCCAACTCGCTGGCGACCGTCTTCGGCCTGGGCGTGCTCATCGCCCTGCTCGGCTCGGTCTCCGGGGCGCACTTCAACCCCGTCGTGACGCTGGCCGCCTGGTTCACCGGGCGCCGCGACGGCGACGGGCCGAGCCCCCTGGAGGTGGCCGTGTACGTGCCCGCGCAGATCGCCGGGGCGATCTGCGGCGCGGTCCTCGCCGACGCCATGTTCGGCCGACCGCTGGTGCAGTGGTCGACGCACGACCGCTCCGCCGGGCACCTATGGCTGGGCGAAGTGGTCGCCACCGCGGGACTGGTCTGGCTGATCTTCGGTCTGGCGCGCGTCGGCCGCGCGCACCTGGCACCGGTCGCCGTCGCCTCCTACATCGGCGCCGCCTACTGGTTCACCTCCTCCACCAGCTTCGCCAATCCGGCGGTGACGATCGGCCGGGCGTTCACCGACACCTTCGCCGGCATCGCCCCCGCCTCCGTGGCTCCGTTCCTCGCCGCCCAGCTCGTCGGCGCCGTCGGCGGTCCGGTCCTGGTCGCCGTCACCTTCGGCCGTCCAACACCCGTGACCGGGGACGAGGTTGTCGTCCCGCACGGCGAGCAGCGGCTCGCCGCGCCCGCCCGCCCCGCAGAAGAAAGCGCCGTGTCCTCATGAGCACTCCCGCCGCCCCGTCCGTGCTGTTCGTCTGCGTGCACAACGCCGGGCGCTCCCAGATGGCCGCCGCCTTCCTCACTCACCTCGCGGGCGACCGGGTCCAGGTCCGCTCCGCCGGCTCCGCCCCCGCCGACGCCGTGAACCCCGCCGTGGTGGAGGCCATGAAGGAGAGCGGCATCGACATCTCCGCGGAGACCCCGAAGGTCCTCACCGTCGAGGCGGTGCAGGCCTCCGACGTGGTCATCACGATGGGCTGCGGGGACGCCTGCCCCTACTTCCCGGGCAAGCGCTACCTGGACTGGAAGCTGGACGACCCCGCCGGACAGGGAGTCCAGGCCGTCCGGCCGATCCGCGACGAGATCGAGCGGCGTATCCGCGTCCTGCTCACCGAACTCGGCATCGAGCCGAAGCGGTGAGCACGACCATCGGCGTACGCGTCGCGGCGATGCAGCCCAAGCACGCCTCTGCTGTGCTCTCGATCTACCAACTCGGCATCGACGAGCACAACGCCACCTTCGAGACCGCGGCTCCGACCTGGGAGGTCTTCGACGCGGCCAAGCTGTGCGAGCACCGCCTCGTGGCCCTGGACGACGCCGACCAGGTGGTGGGATGGGCAGCGGTGGTGCCGGTGTCCGACCGGTGCGCGTACGCCGGGGTCGTCGAGCACTCCGTCTACGTCCATCCCGGCGCCCGCGGCCGCGGTGTCGGCTCGGCCCTCCTGACGGCCCTGATCGACTCCACCGAGACCGCGGGCATCTGGACGATCCAGTCCGGCATCTTCCCCGAGAACAGCGCGAGCCTGGCCCTGCACGAGCGGGCCGGGTTCCGCGTCATCGGCACCCGCGAGCGCATCGGCCGGCACGACGGCCAGTGGCGCGACGTGGTCCTGGTCGAACGCCGCAGCCCGGTCGTCGGCTGAACTGCCGGGCGGACTGCCTCACTTCAACACCCTTGCCCCGCGCCCTGGCGCCCTGCTGCTTGCGGACGTCGCCCCGGGCGACAGCGACCGCGGTGTCGGTGCCGCCGAAGCGGAGATCGACGAGGTCGAGGATGAGCCGGGTGCCCTTGAGGAAGCCGTCGAACAGCGCCTGGTGGGCGCGGTCGATCGCGTGGGCTCCGCGGTAGCCCCCACCCCTCACCGGGTCGGTGGTGAACGGCTACTTGCCGCGGCCGGTGACGAAGTCGCGGGCCCGGTCGACCAGGCCGACGCCCGGCGCCAGAAGCTTGTTGGCGGGGGGAGTGCTCGGGGTGCTGGGGTGAGGGCGGGTCGGGGCAAGCTTCTTCGCGGTGCGGACCTTGTCTCCCAGCTCTTCCAGATCGCTCGGGTTGCAGACGGTGCGAAGCCGGGCGAAGAGGACGGTCTCCTCTTCCTTGATGTGAGCTTCCACCTCGGTGCGGAGCTTGACGATGACATGGTTGAACTCGGGGTCGTCGGCGCTGAGCCCCTCCAGGGTCTTCAGGAGCTCTTCCACCCGTCCGTGATCGGCGATCTCCTTGTCGGCCAGGGCGTCACCGCCCGGCAGGTACTGGCGCACGGCGGGGTACAGATGCTGCTCTTCGGCCACCGAGTGCCGGACGAGCTCGATGGTGAGCTGGTCAGCCAGCTGCTTGCGCTCGCTGCTGGCCGGAGGGGCTTTCTCGATCTGCGCGAAGAACTCGTGGACTTCCTGGTGATCCGTGCTCAGTTCGTTGATGACATCTCCGCCGTGGCCCATGGCTCCCCTTTTCCGCACGTGCCGACCGCTCTGGCCGACCACGGCAACGGGTTCCCGACGACGGAGGCCGCTAACGGTCCGCGCGTCGAGTTGGGCCGGACGAGACGGGGCCGTCGGATCGATGTGCGGGGGAGGTCGTTGTGCGGCTGGGGCAAAGGGCACCCATCCAGTGCCCGGGTTCAGCCGCAGCAGCCTGGTGAAGGTCCTGGGAGCGGGCAGGGGCCCAGCCTCCGTCAAGGCGGGCGACCTCGCTCAGGGTGAGGCCGTCACCATCGGAGCCGACGACGACGCCGACGAGATCCTGCGCACCGTGACCGAGCACAAGGTGCGTCGGCTGCCCGTCATCGACGGACACGCACTGGCGGATGTCGCCCGCGCCCTGCCCGACCCCCAAGGTCGGCGACCTTCTGCGAGCCCTGTCGGCCGACTGACACTGCGCGGCCCATGCGAGCGGCACCCGTAGGGGACGGAGCCCGGGCCCACCGGTCAGACGGTCGAGGGCGCTCCCAGCTGTTCCCGGTACGCTCGGGCGCCGGCCATCACCTCGTCGAGTGCGTCCCTGGTACGCAGGAGTTCGGCGATGTGAGTGGAGAGCCGTTCGCGCTCCACAGCCATCCGTTCCAACGCCGAGTCGGAGTTCTCCTCGCTGGGGGCCTCGACACACGGCAACAGCTCCGCGATGGTCCGGCTGGACAGGCCCGCGGCGTACAACCGCTGGATGAACGCGACCCGTTCGACCTCGTCGTTCGTGTAGTGCCGCTGCCCGCTGGGGCTGCGGGTGCTGGTGAGCAGCCCCTGCTCCTCGTAGTACCGCACGGACCGGACACTGACTCCGGCCCGTGACGCGAGCTCCCCGATGCGCACAGAGCCTCCCCGATGTGTTCCGCGCCACAGGCACTTGCCTCTGACGTCAATGTCAGGTTTTAGCGTAACTGCCGTACCCGAAGGGCGGGTACGGCGGATCGCGAAGGAGTCCTGACGTGACGACCCTCTTCACCAGCTACCAACTCGGCGGCCTCACGCTGCCCAACCGGGTGGTCATGGCGCCGATGACCCGGGTCCGGGCCGCCGTCGGTGGTCTTGCGACGCCGTCGATGGCCACCTACTACGCCCAGCGGGCCACCGCCGGGCTCATAGTGAGCGAGGGTGTGCAGCCCAGCTTGATCGGGCAGTCCAACCCGGGCACACCGGGCCTGCACACCGACGAGCAGGTGGAATCGTGGCGCCCCGTCACCGCGGCCGTCCACGCCAACGGCGGACGGATCTTCGCCCAGATCATGCACGGCGGCCGTGTCTCCCATCCCGACACCACCGGTCTGCAACCGGTCGGGCCCTCCGCGGTGGCCGCCGTCGGCGATGTGTTCACCCCCACCGGACCCCAACCCGCTCCGATGCCACGCGCGCTGGAGACCGCCGAAGTGCCTGAGCACGCGCAGTCTTACGCCCAGGCCGCCCGCCGCGCGGTCGACGCGGGCTTCGACGGAGTGGAACTGCACGGCGCGAACGGCTACCTCATCTCGCAGTTCCTCTCGTCCAACGCCAACCTGCGGACCGACCGCTACGGGGGTCCGATCACCAACCGCATCAGGTTCGCCGTCGAGGCGGTCTCCGCCACCGTCCGGGCCGTCGGCGGCGCCAGGACCGGAATCCGGCTCTCACCAGGTGCGACGTTCTGGGGAGTCGAGGAAACCGATGTCCGCGAGCTCTACACCGCGCTGCTCACCGAACTGGCCCCGCTCGGGCTTGCGTACGTTCACCTGGAGGCGACGGCCGACGAAGAGACACTCGTGGCCCTGCGCCGGGCCTGGCCGGGGACCCTCATCATGAACCCCGCGCTCCCCATGGGCCCCAAGCAGGTCGGGCGGGACGACGCCGACCACTGGCTCGGTCTGGGAGCCGAACTCATCAGCTTCGGCCGCGCCTTCATCTCCAACCCCGACCTGGTCGAGCGCCTGCGGTCCGGCCTTCCGATCGCCCCTGTCGATGAGGCCACGTACTACCAGGGAGGTGACTCCGGCTACCTGACCTACTCGGCCCACCAGTACGCGGCTTGACACCAAGGGGGCGGGGGGCCGCAGGGTGGAGGGGGAGTCCGCCCAGCGGGGGAGCGGGGTGCGTCCCGGGGCTGATGTGGAGGGGTGCCTGGCGCCGAAGGATGGGTCTCAACGGAGGGAGACCTGGTGGAGCGTTGGGATCGCGTCGGGCGCATGGCGGCGTATGGGGCCGCGGCGGCCCTCGTGCCGTATCTGGTGATCAAGGTGTCATGGGTGGTCGGTTCACTTCTGGGGCTGCTGCCGGTCGGGCGGGGGTTCAGCCTCGGCGGTTGGCTGGTCCTCAACACCGTGACGATCGGGATGGCGGCGGCGGGAATCATGCTCGGGCTGGCGCTGGTGCGACCGTGGGGGATGCGGATCCCGGGCCGACTGGTGGTCCTCGTCGCGTGGATCGGCTCGGGGTTCTTGGTGTCGATGCTGCCGTTCGTGGTCGTCAGCGCACTCCTCGACTCCGGGACGGGCGGCCCCGCCGACTCGGGCACGTCGGGGGGCGACGCCGCGATGCCGGGCTGGGAGTCGGTGCTCCTCCAGTGCAGCTTCACAGGGACCGGGATCGCGCTGGCCGTCGCGCTTCCCGCCTATCTGTGGCGGCGCTGGCCCCAGGCGCTGCGCCGGCCGGAGCGGCCCCGCGTCCGCGCATCCTCGCCACCGTCCTGGCCCGTGGTGACCAGCACCGTGACGGGCGCGGTCTGGCTCTACTGGGCGGCCGGTGGCTCGCTGGGCATCGCGCACGGCGACGGGCGGGCGGCCGACTGGCAGGTGCTCGTCGGAGTCGGCGGATGCTGGGCATTTGTCGCGTCCGCCGCCGTCCTGGCTCTCGTCCGCCGATCGTCAAGGCTGCCGTATCCGCTTCTGCTCGGGCTGGCGTGGCTGGGGTCTGGCTCGATGTTTGCGTGGAGCGGCTGGAGACTGCCGGCCACCATGTATGTGGCGCTGGTACACCCGTCCGGCATCGCCTACCCCGAGAACGTCGCGATGGCCGTGGCCCTGCACCTCACGGCGGTGCTGACGGGGGCGGCCATCATGCGGACACTGATACGCGGCGACCGTACCCGGGTGCGCAGGCCCGGCAGCGCGCGGCGGACCCCTGCCCCCTGGTGGACGGCGGGGTAGGGCGCGCGACACGGGCGATGGCCCCGCCCCGGGGCGTCGTTACTGGCGGGTCGGGAGAGGCCGGAGTTCAGCCCTCTTCTGCCCGGGACAGCGCCTCGGTGATCAGACGGGTGGCGAAGTCCGGGTCGTCGGTGAGGCGGTTGATGTGCTCCGCGAGCAGGAAGGCGGTGGCTTCGAGAGGAGTCAGTTCCTCCTTGGTCCAGTCTCCGTACTGTTTGCGCCACAGGTTGGGGCTCAGTCCGGTGCCCGCGGCGACGAGCAGGCCGGCCATGGTGGGGATGGCTTCGGGGCGGGCGCTCTTGGGCATCATGCGCATCGCGGCCACGAGGTTGGGCACCACGTACTCGATGACGTCCTTGCCGTGATCCTCGTACGCCGCCCGCAGCCACTGCATGAACATGTAGATGAGCGTGCACGCGCCGTCCACCAGGTCATCAGCGCCCCGGGGTCCCAGAGAGGCCATGTACTGGGCGATCAGCGCCTGTTGGTCCGGATCGGTCCCCTTCTTGCCCTCGCGGATCTGCTTGAGCCGGGAGTCGATCACCATGAGCGCTCCCCCCACGTCTCCGGCGGGAGCATGCTGCGGATCACAGGGTGACGGCACGGGATTCCTCCTCATGTGACCGCGGCGGGAATCGCGGTACCCCGGCACGCTAGACCGTGCGCGAGGCGGGTGTCCGGCAAATCCCGGCGCCTGCCCCCTTGGAGGGATCCTCCGCATGGGTGGGAGCACCGAACGACCGCGGGCGGAGGCCAGGGAGGGGTGTAGGACACGCGCTGCGGGAGGTTGAAAAATTGTCGGTCGAGCCCGCTCCTGAGACACCCGCAGAACGGCCGTGAGGCCATCCTGGGCCGGATTGGGCGGATCCAGGTGGGGGGATTAATGAGAGCGCGAGTTCGGGCGCCAGGGGCCGTTCCAGCGGTCTTCTCGCCCTGGTCCTCATTTCATCCTTGGGTAGAGTTCAAGCGTGTCCCGGTCGCGTGGGTGGTCCGGGGCCTGGCCTGGCAGGCGGGCTTTCGGCTGTCCGTCTGCGGCTCCTCAATCGCCAGTGACCCATCGCTGCCGTACGCGTAAGCGGCAGCGATGTTCGTCGTGCCCGAAAGCGAGTGTTGCCTTGAGTGAATCCGGTGTTCCGGCCGGCGTCGAAACCCTCGATCCCCTTCGGGACGAGCAGCCCTCTGGTTCCTACGACGCACGCGACATCACTGTCTTGGACGGCTTGGACGCGGTCCGCAGGCGTCCGGGCATGTACATCGGCTCGACCGGTGAGCGGGGCCTGCACCACATGGTGCAGGAGATCGTGGACAACTCCGTCGACGAGGCCCTGGCCGGCGTCGCGGACCGGATCGACGTGACGATCCTGGCCGACGGCGGTGTGCGGGTCGTCGACAACGGCCGTGGCATTCCGGTCGGCCTGCACCCCGCCACAGGGCGGCCGGCGATCGAGGTCGTCCTGACCGTGCTGCACGCGGGCGGCAAGTTCGGGGGTGGGGGGTACGCCGTCTCGGGCGGTCTGCACGGGGTGGGCCTGTCGGTGGTCAATGCCCTGTCGACGAGGCTGACGGCAGAGGTGCGCGCCGACGGTTACCGGTGGAGCCAGAGTTATGAACACGGGCTGCCGAGCGGTCCACTGGTCCGGCACGAGGAGTCCTCGCAAACCGGCACGTCCATCACGTTCTGGGCGGACGGCGACATCTTCGAGACCACCGACTACTCCTTCGAGACGCTCTCGCGGCGTTTCCAGGAGATGGCCTTCCTGAACAAGGGCCTGACCCTGACCCTGGTCGATGAGCGGACGGCCGCGCCAACGGGCCCGGCCGGGGCGGCCGTTGAGGAGAGCCCGGCACCCAGGGCGGTCGAATACCGCTATGACGGCGGCATCGTCGACTTCGTGGCGTACCTCAACGCGCGCAAGGGCGAGCCCGTGCACCCCACCGTCATCGACATCGAGGCCGAGGACGCCGGGCGGCTGCTGTCGGTGGAGATCGCCCTGCAGTGGAACGGTCAGTACAGCGAGAGCGTGTACTCCTACGCGAACGCGATCCACACCCATGACGGCGGAACCCACGAGGAGGGATTCCGGACCGCTCTCACCACGATCGTCAACCGCTACGGGCGCGAGAAGCGGCTGCTGCGGGAGAAGGACGACAATCTTTCCGGCGAGGACATCCGCGAAGGTCTGACGGCGATCATCTCGGTGAAGCTGGGCGAGCCGCAGTTCGAGGGCCAGACGAAGACCAAGCTCGGCAACACGGAGGCCAAGACCTTCGTTCAGCGCGTGGTGCACGAGCATCTGTCGGACTGGTTCGACCGGCATCCGGTCGAGGCGGCCGACATCGTGCGCAAGGCCATCTCCGCCGCGACCGCACGCGTCGCGGCCCGCAAGGCGCGTGATCTGACGCGTCGCAAGGGGCTGCTGGAGTCGGCGTCGCTGCCCGGCAAGCTGTCCGACTGCCAGTCCAAAGACCCCGCCAAATGCGAGATCTTCATCGTCGAGGGGGACTCCGCCGGGGGCAGCGCCAAGTCCGGCCGCGACCCCGAGTTCCAGGCCATCCTGCCGATCCGCGGCAAGATCCTGAACGTCGAGAAGGCACGGATGGACAAGATCCTCCAGAACACCGAGATCCAGGCCCTCATCTCCGGGTTCGGGACCGGTGTGCACGAGGAGTTCGACATCGGGAAGCTCCGCTATCACAAGATCATTCTGATGGCGGACGCCGATGTCGACGGCCAGCACATCAGCACCCTGCTGCTGACGTTCCTGTTCCGTTTCATGCGCCCCCTCATCGAGGGAGGTCATGTCTACCTGTCCCGCCCTCCCCTCTACAAGATCAAGTGGAGCCGGGACGACTTCGAGTACGCCTACTCCGACCGCGAGCGCGACGTGTTGGTGGCAGCCGGGCGTGAGGCCGGCAAGCGGGTCAAGGAGGACTCGATCCAGCGGTTCAAGGGCCTGGGCGAGATGAACGCGGAGGAACTGCGCGTCACCACCATGGACGCCGACCACCGGGTCCTTGGCCGGGTCACCCTTGATGACGCGGCCCTCGCCGACGACCTCTTCTCCGTGCTCATGGGCGAGGACGTCGAAGCCCGGCGCTCCTTCATCCAGCGCAACGCCAAGGACGTCCGCTTCCTCGACATCTGACGCAGTCCGCCACCACCGGGCCGCCGCGGCGGCCCCATTCCCCCAGGAGTCATGCGCGTGAGAACGTCACCCCGCCACGAGGGCACCGAGAACTACACCGCCCGCCATCTCATGGTCCTGGAGGGCCTGGAGGCCGTCCGCAAACGGCCCGGGATGTACATCGGGTCCACGGACAGCCGCGGCCTGATGCACTGCCTCTGGGAGATCATCGACAACTCCGTCGACGAGGCCCTGGCAGGCCACGGCGACCGGATCGAAGTCACCCTGCACGACGACGAATCCATCGAAGTCACCGACCGGGGCCGCGGCATCCCGGTCGACATCGAACCGCGCACCGGCCTGTCCGGAGTCGAGGTCGCCTACACCAGACTGCACGCCGGCGGGAAGTTCGGTGGCGGGTCCTACGCGGCGTCCGGTGGTCTGCACGGTGTGGGCGCCTCCGTGGTGAACGCGCTGTCGGCCCGCCTCGACATGGAGGTCGACCGGCACGGCCACACCCACGCGATCAGCTTCCGCCGCGGCACCCCCGGCACCTTCACCGGCGATGTGTTCACCCCGGCGTCGGGGCTGCGCCGGACCGCGAAGACGCCTGTGGCCAGGACCGGGACCCGGGTGAGGTTCTGGCCGGATCGCCAGATCTTCCTGAAGGATGCGAGGTTGTCGCTGGAGACGTTGTATCAGCGGGCGCGGCAGACGGCTTTTCTGGTGCCGGGTCTGACGATCGTGGTGCGGGACGAGCGGGGTCTGGAGGGGGAGGGCAAGACCGAGGAGACGTTCCGTTTCGACGGGGGGATCAGTGAGTTCTGCGAGTATCTGGCGCAGGACAAGGCGGTCAGTGATGTGGTGCGGCTGTCGGGGTCGGGGACGTTCAAGGAGACGGTGCCGGTTCTGGACGAGCGCGGGCACATGACGCCGACGGAGGTGACCCGGGAGCTGGGCGTGGACATCGCGCTGCGCTGGGGGACGGGGTATGACACCACGCTCAGGTCGTTCGTGAACATCATCGCCACGCCCAAGGGCGGTACGCATGTGAGCGGGTTCGAGCGGTCGGTGACGCGGACGGTCAATGAGGTGCTGCGGTCGGCGAAGCTGTTGCGGGTGGCCGAGGACGATGTGGTCAAGGACGATGCGCTGGAGGGGCTCACGGCGGTGGTCACGGTGCGTCTGGCGGAGCCGCAGTTCGAGGGCCAGACCAAGGAGGTGCTGGGTACCTCGGCGGCGAACCGGATCGTGGCGAATGTGGTGGCGCGGGAGCTGAAGGAGTTCTTGACGTCGACGAAGCGTGATGCGAAGGCGCAGGCCAGGGCTGTTCTCGACAAGATTGTCGCGGCGGCGCGGACGCGGATCGCGGCGCGGCAGCACAAGGAGGCCCAGCGCCGCAAGACGGCTCTGGAGTCGTCGTCGCTGCCGGCGAAGCTGGCGGACTGCCGCAGTGACGACGTGGAGCGCAGTGAGCTGTTCATCGTGGAGGGCGACTCCGCGCTGGGCACGGCCAAGCTGGCCCGCAATTCCGAGTTCCAGGCGCTGCTGCCGATCCGCGGCAAGATCCTCAACGTTCAGAAGGCGTCCGTGTCGGACATGCTGAAGAACGCCGAGTGCGGCGCGATCATCCAGGTCATAGGGGCAGGTTCGGGCCGTACCTTCGATCTCGATGCCGCCCGCTACGGCAAGATCGTCCTGCTGGTCGACGCCGACGTGGACGGCGCGCACATCCGTATTCTGCTGCTGACCCTCTTCCAGCGCTACATGCGCCCGATGGTCGAGGCGGGCCGGGTCTTCGCCGCCGTGCCCCCGCTGCACCGCATCGAACTCGTCCAGCCCAAAAAGGGCCAGGACAAGTACGTCTACACCTACTCCGACAACGAACTGCGCACCACGCTGCTGGAGTTCCAGCGCAAGGGCGTGCGGTACAAGGACGCCATCCAGCGGTACAAGGGCCTGGGCGAGATGGACGCCGACCAGCTGGCCGAGACGACCATGGACCCCCGCTTCCGTACCCTGCGCCGGATCAACATCGGTGACCTGGAGGCCTCCGAGCAGGTCTTCGACCTCCTGATGGGCAACGAAGTCGCGCCCCGCAAGGAGTTCATCACCAGCTCCGCCGCCACCCTGGACCGCTCACGCATCGACGCGTGACGCTCACCGGCGTCCTGTCCTGCGCTGCCGGGCCCGGTCCGTGCCGGGGGCGAAGGGGTCGGTTTCTCACGCTAAGTCCGGCAGGTGCGGCCGGGCGTGGGCCCGTCAGTCACCGTCGGAGTTGTGGCGACGCTCGTTCTCCTCTCGGAGATGGCGGGCCTTGTCCTGGAAGACCTGCCGTATTTCGGGGTCTTGGGCGCGCAGGGCGGCGGCGTCGAGCTCCTTCACCTGGGCAAGCACGTGTTCGGCGCTGCGGTCTCCGAGTCCGTCCGTGGTGCTCATGGCTACTCCAGGGGGCATCGGGGGAGGGGTTCCCTCAGCGAACCAGGCGGACGGATGTGGTGCACGTTGAGCGACTACTGGCGGTGACGGCCATGTCCGAGGCGAGAGGAGGAGTGGCGTGGATGTGTACAAAGCCGTGGGCAGTCGCCGGGCGGTGCGGGCGTTCAGCGATGAGCCGGTGCCCAAGGGCGTACTCGAACGCGTACTGGCGGCAGCGGCGCGGGCTCCGTCGAGTGGGAACCTCCAGCCGTGGCAGGTGTACGTCGTGGCCGGAGAGCCCCTGGCCGAGCTGAAGAAGCGTGCGAGGGCCAGGGCGCTGGCGCGGGACCCGGGTGACGAGCGGCAGTACCCGATGTATCCGGCCGAAATGACCTCACCGTACAAGGACCGCTTTTCCGCCGCGGCAGCCCAGCGGTACGACGCGCTGGGGATCGAACGCGACGACCCCGACCGGCCGATGAAGATCGCTGCCCTGAACTCGGAGGCGTTCGGAGCGCCGGTCGTGCTGTTCTGCTACCTCGACCGGTCGATGGGGCCCGGACAGTGGACGGATGCGGGGATGTACCTGCAAACGGTCATGCTGCTGCTGCGAGCCGAAGGGCTGCACAGCTGCCCCCAGGTCATGTGGACGATGTTTCGCGAGACGGTCAGCCGGACGGTCGGAGCCGACGACGGCCTGACGTTGGTCTGCGGCGTCGCGGTGGGATTCGAGAAGCAGGGCGTACCACGGGTGCGCACCGCGCGGGCGGACATGGCGGAAACGGTGAGGTTCATCGGGCTGGAGGATCCGGTGCCCCGCTCGACTCGCGCCCAGCCGACGTCGGCACCGGACACGCGTTGGCCCTGACGCCGATGGGAGGGCGGCGTCAGGGCCGATGAACACGAACCGCCAGGAGGCGGGAGGGAGTTCCACGTGTTGCTGTACTCAACGCCCGGGCCGCCCCGAGGTTACGGGCGCTGTCAGTACGGTGAAGCGACAGGGCACCCGGTGGGGCGGAGGCGGACACACCGAGGGCCGGGCGCTTTCGCAGGCTTTCGGCTGGGCTTGTGGAGAGCGCCAGCGTATGAGTGTGAACCGCGACTCCGATGGCGGCCCAGCCCGCCCCGTCGGTGACATGACCGATTCGGGCGGATGAAGAAGCCACAGGTCGACCCTTTCGGGCCGCCCCAGGCATACGCCTGCTCCGAGCTGTGCCGGATGGTGTGCGCTCACCTCCCTAAGACCAGGCTGACCGCCACGCTGCAAGGCGTCCGGCGCGACGAACCGCAGGTCTTCGGCAGCGTCACCTTGGCGCCGGACCGGATCGAGGTCGCGGGTGACGGCCTTTCATGGGAACTCGTGGAGGACCTGGGCGTACGCGAGGGGTCGTTCCAGGTGACCGGCGGACGCGCGGTACCGCATGCCCACGGGCCCGGATCCGTGACGCGGAACCGGGCCCTGGCCACCGAGTAACGCGGTGGGTCACTCAGATCGTGTCGGTTGCTGCCCGCTGTCCGACTTGCGGAGCAGCACCGCCACCGCCAGCCCGGCGGTGACCACCGCGCACAACACCGCGAGCGTGGTCGCGCCCGTGAACGAGCTGCCCAGGCTGTCCTTCAGGAGGTGTACGGAGGCGAACCTCGCGCCCACCGCATGAACCACCGCGGTGGCGACGGCCGCGGCCGCGCCGAGCGCCCAGACCCAGACGGGGTCGTGCAGGGGCAGGAGGCAGGCCAGGATCAGACAGATCGCAGCGATGCCCATGGAGGCGTACGCCGCCCTGTTCCCGGACTGCGCGGCCGTGATGTCGGTCGGCAGGTGGATCACGCCGATCATCAGCAGAGCGGCCGCCGCAGGCCAGCGAAGTACGGACCGCAGAGCGGGCATTCTCGCTGCCCCAGCGGTCGCCGCGGGTGCCTCGGGGGCAGGCCTGCCGACCGCCGGCGCGGATGAGGGCGGCGGAGGGGCACCCGCCGGGGCCATCGCCGCCTTGGGCACGTCCTGGTTCTGCGGTGCGGGGGCCTGCGGACCGAAGGGCCTCGGAGGCGGCTCCTGATGCGGCGCCTCGCGCTCTACGGGGGACGCGTCAGCCCCTGGGCGGAAGCTGGCGATCAGCTCGGCCACCTCTTCGATGGGCCGTTCCGCCGCGGCCGCGCGCAGAGCCGTATCGGCTTCGTCGTCCGTGTGCGGGGGCTTCTTGAGGAGCGAGATCAGCTGGCGCACGTCGTCCAGCGGGCGCGAGACGGCAGCCATGTGGAGCGCCTTATCGCCTGGCCGTGGTCGTTCGCCGGTCTGGTTGAGGAGGTGCGCCAAGGAGGCGACCTCGTCCAGCGGCCGGGACATGGCCGCAGTCTGGAGCAGAGTGAGATGGGTCGTGTCGCCCGTGTCGATCGGATTTGGTTCGTCCGATATGGGGCTGGGAGCAGATGCCATGAAAGGTTTCCTTTGCCGAAGTTGCTTGAGAGACCACTGCGGCAGCCCGTATGTGCTGTCTGGTACACACATCTGAGTTCCATCACAACGGAGCGATGCCACCCCTGCCATTTCTGCCGGACGCCGCCCGGCGCGTGCCCGGCCCCCTGCGACCACCGCCCCGGGGCACGTCAGACTTGGACGTAACCCGCTTCGGCACTGCTCCGACAACGGGTTTCGCAGCCTTCGGGCCCGGCTCCGGCAGGGGCTGGCCGTGCCTCGGCGATGGGCCCAGATCCACGGCCGAGGCTCCTCCACTCGGGTGGCGGGGCGGACAGCGGGTGGCAATCCGGCGAGCGCTCACATGCTCACGGACGCGCCCGCCCCGGCCTCTCTGCCCAGCAGCCCCGGCCGCGGTTCGCATGCGGACTCGTTCAGGGCGTACCGCGGAACACCACTCGGTCGGAGTGAATCGCGAGACTGGGGCAGCACCGCCTTGTGCCGCCTTGTGGTGGGTCCGTTTTTGATCGTGGCTCGGCGTACCGCGATGGCGCAGTCGGCTACCGGCCCGGGGGACTACCGGCCAGATGGAGACGCTGCCGCAGACGCTCGCCCTGCGGCCCGAACATGACCAGGTACTCGACGGGTCCGCCGGGACCGGCGTTCGCCACGCCGTGCGCGGTGCGGGTGTCGAACTCGGCCGTTTCGCCGGCGGAGAGGAAGAGATCCTGGTCGCCGAGCGCCAGCCATAGCCGCCCGTACAGCACGCACAGCCACTCATACCCGTCGTGCGCGACCTGTCGTGGCCGTTCCGGCACTTCGTCCACGGGCGGCAGGACGTGCTTGTGGGCGTGCAGGCCTCCGACGTAGCGGGTCAGCGGCAGGACCGTCTTGTCGTCGCCCCGAACTCGCGGTGCGGGCGGGCGTGGTCGGGTGGGTGCTGTGCCTGCCAGTTCGTCCAGGGAGAGGCCGTATGCCGTCGCCAGCTGCAACAGCACCTCCAGGGTCGGCTTCCTTCGGCCGGTCTCGATCCGCGACAGCGTGCTGAGGGAGATGCCGGTGGCGCGGCTCACGTCGGAGAGGGTGTCGTTCCGGTGCTCCCGAGCCTCCCTCAGCCGCGATGCCATCGCGGCCAGCGTGTCGGCTACAGCGTCGTCCTTCACCGGTCGATCGTCCCTTCCCGACGGACTCCTTTGAGGCCGTGTCCTGCCACTTTGCCAGATGGGCAAGGATTTTCGCGGCGGTCGGCCGCTCCAGCGCATCATCGGTGTGCGCCCGCAGTTCCCCGGAAGTCGAGGAGAGAGCCATGTCCCAGCCCATGCCGTTCGCCGGTCGGCACCGCACCGTCGAGACGCCCGCCGCACGGCTGCACGTGGTCGAGCAGGGCAGCGGTCCGCTGGTCCTGCTCGTGCACGGCTTCCCCGAGTTCTGGTACTCCTGGCGCCATCAGCTCCCGGCCCTCGCGGCGGCGGGGTTCCGGGCGGTCGCGCTCGACGTGCGCGGGTACGGCCGCTCCTCCAAGCCCGCGGCTCCGCATGAGTACCGGATGCTTGACCTGGTCGAGGACAACGTCGCTCTGGTACGTGCCCTGGGCGAGGACCGGGCGGTGATCATCGGCCACGACTGGGGATCCGCCATCGCCTCCACGTCGGCCCTGCTCCACCCCGATGTCTTCCGCGCGGTCGGACTGCTGAGCGTCCCCTACGCCCCGCCCGGCGGCCCGCGCCCTACTGAGGTCTTCACCCGGCTCGGAGGCCATGAGGAGGAGTTCTACGTGTCCTACTTCCAGGAGCCGGGCCGGGCCGAGGCGGAAATGGAACCCGATGTACGGGGCTGGCTCGCGGGCTTCTTCGCCGCTCTGTCCGCCGACACCATGCCGGGACCGGGCGAGCCCGATCCGCACTTCGTGAAGCGAACCACGGGTCGGCTCCGCGACCGCTTCCCGAACGGCCCGCGCCCTGCCTGGCTGAGCGAGCACGAACTCGACCTGTACGCCGAGGAGTTCGAGCGCACCGGGATGGCCGGGGCCCTCAACCGCTACCGCACCATGGATCGGGACTGGGAGGATCTCGCTCCGTACCGGGGAGCCCCGATCAAGCAGCCGTCCCTCTTCATCGGTGGCGACTTGGACGCCTCCACGACGTGGATGGCCGATGCGATCGACGCCTTCCCGGCGACGATGCCGGGGCTGGTCTCCGCGCACATCCTCAACGGCTGCGGCCACTGGATCCAGCAGGAACAGCCGAACGAGGTCAACCGTCACCTGACCGCCTGGCTCGCCTCGCTCCAGGACTGACCCTAGAAAGTCACCGGACGGCGCGTGCGGTGGTGGATGCAAGCTCCCTACCTGGCCCTGGCCCCCGGCCCGCGTGCTGCGCCCGATCCCCTCGGTGCTCTGCCGCGCTGCCTGTTCCCAGTGTCAGAGTGACAGGGTGCGCCAACCCTGGGTGATCTGGTCGCGCGCGGCGGCCGCGTCCGGGAGGTGACCCTGGTACGAGCCCAGCAGGTCCACCAGGGCCGCGCCGTCCGCCGGGCGGCCTGCGGGATCGGTGGTCAGGGCCCTCTCGACGACGGCCGCCAGCGCCGGGTCGAGCGCATGCACCGCCGCGAGGGCGGCTGCCTCGGGCCCTGTGTCGACGATCCGGC
Source organism: Streptomyces sp. NPDC045846 (assembly GCF_056431605.1). Classification (NCBI taxonomy): domain Bacteria; kingdom Bacillati; phylum Actinomycetota; class Actinomycetes; order Kitasatosporales; family Streptomycetaceae; genus Streptomyces; species Streptomyces sp. NPDC045846. The sequence continues at coordinate 155,770 of NZ_JBWKKJ010000005.1, forward strand.
GGATCACCGCGCCCGTACTGGTCGCCTGGAACGGGCTGGCCCCGTGTGCCGCGCACACCACGCAGCAAGCCCAGGCCCAGATGTCCGCGGCCGGACCGGTCGGCTCGTCGCCGAACTGCTCCGGAGCCATGTACGTCAGGGTTCCCGGGCCGCCGCCCGTGCGCGTGAGGCGGGTGCCGTCAACGATCGCCGCGATGCCGAAGTCGAGCAGCCGGGGCCCGGCACTGGTCAGCATGATGTTGGCGGGCTTGAGGTCCCGGTGGACCAGGCCGAGCCGGTGCACCCCCGACAGGGCGAGCGCCAGCGCGAGTGCGAGGGCCCGCAGAGCCTCGGGGGAGCGGATGGGGCCGTGTTCGCGCAGGTGCACGTCGAGCGGCCGTCCGTCCAGCAACTCCATGGCCAAGTAGGGCCGTCCGGCATCCACCCCCGCGTCGAGCACCCGGGCGGTGTAGGCGCCGGACACCATCGAGAGGACTTCCGCCTCGCGCTCGAAACGGCGCAACAGCTCGGCGTGGTCCAGGAGTTCGGGGTGGATGGTCTTCAGGGCCACCTGAGTCGCCGCGCCCTCACGCCGCGCGAGGTACACCGTGCCCATGCCGCCGGCCCCGATGCGGCCGAGCAGCTGGTACCCGGCGATGGTCCTCGGCTCGCCCGGATGCAGGTCGTGGAACGCGACCTGCGGCGCCGCATGGTCGGCCGGGTGGGCTTGCGTCGGCACATAGGCAGCCGGTTGAGCGGGCGGGAAGGCGGGGACGGGCGGGGTGGGGGCCGGTTGTGCGGCTGGAGACGTCTGCGCGTACGGGCTGGGCGGGCCGTACGCGGGGTGGTGCGCGGGTGGGGGCGGTGTCACGGCGGCAGCGGGCCGCAGCCGTCGGCCGGCCACGAGCGCGGTCAGCTGGAAGAGCAAGGCGGCCACGACCACCCCGAGAGGGACCATCAGGCCCACGACGGCGCGCAGGACGAGCAGGATGGTCAGTCGGCGGCGTACCGTGCTGGTCCCCCAAGTCCCCTTGGCTCCAACGGTGTTCAGCAGGTTCCGCTGCGTCAGGTACCAGGACAGCAGGCAGAGCAGCAGGATCGGGATGCCGATGATCAGGAGCGAGAACCGTGCCATCGCGTCGGAGAGGCCGAGCGTCTGGGACAGGGGGCCGACGTCACCCCACGCGACCGGCTGGGAGAGGGTGTCGAAACCGCTGACCATGCCGCTGTCCAGCAGGAGCACCAGGCAGACGCCGCCCACCAGGCCGAGCGCCAGTTCTCCGACGGCCGCCGCCGAGAGGCTCACCGGGGCATTCCCGTCGGAGGCCTCCAACGTCCGCTGCTGTGCGGCCCGTTGGGATCGAAGGAGCATGGGGAGTGAGGCGAGTCGCACCACCAGTGCCAGTACGGCGACGACCATGAGGCCCGAGCCCAGCGTCGTCACCGCGACATCGAAGTCCGTCACGTTTCCCCCGTGCGTCCCCTGTACGACTCGTCGGCCGAGCCGGAGGAAGTATAGGGGCCTGAGGATCATGGAAGAAGAGAGCCAGGGGAGCTTGTGGCCGGGAGGCCGCGACGGTGGGGCCGGTCTAGGCGAGGCGGTGTCGAACACGTCGGGAGAATTCGCCGGAGCCGGGGCCCTCTCCAACTCGGCCGTGGCCCGCCCCCCGCGCCTGTCCGACCGGGCGGGCCGATAGCCTCCGTCCGTGATCAAAGGTGAGGGCGAGGGCCGTGTCGGTGGCGGGCCTGAGGTGCGGGGCTGGGGTGCCACGCGGTCGTGGGTGGCCAAGCGGCTCGCCGCCGGGGAGCGTATCGACGAGGTCACCCGGCTGCGGGGCGGCTGGACCTCGGAGATGCGCCGGCTGGGCATCGTCGGGCCGGACGGTCGCCGTGACTTGGTGTTGCGGTCGTTCGTGAAGCCCTTCTATGTCCGTCACGCCGAGGGCCTGCTGACACGCGAGGCCGAGATCCTGCGCCTGCTGGGTGAGACGGATGTGCCCGCGGCCGTGCTCGTGGATGTGGACGCCACGGCGACCTCTTGCGACCATCCGTCCTTGCTGATGTCCCTGCTGCACGGGAGCGTCCGCGTGGACGGCGACCGAGTTGAGCGGCGCGCCGACCTGCTGGCCGACCAGTTGGTTCGTATCCACCAGGTCGAGGTCACCACGGAGGCGAGGCCGCGGAGCTGGCAGCCCTGGACCTCCCCGGAGCGAGTGACGCCTCCCGAGTCCACGGCGCGGCCGGAGTTGTGGCAGCGGGCTGTCGATGTCATCCGGCAGTCGCCGCCCGCCTACCAGGCTCGCTTCCTTCACCGGGACTTTCATCCCGGCAATGTTCTCTTCGATGGTGACGGCGACTCCATCCGGATCAGCGGCGTCGTCGACTGGGTGGAGACCTCGTGGGGTCCCGCCGATCTGGATGTGGCCCACTGCGCGACGGCCCTGGCCCTGCTCCACGGCGTGCCCCTGGGCATGAGCTTCGCGGACCGGTATGTCGCGGCCGGAGGCCTGCTCGCGGATGAGGCCGCGGCGCACCTGTACTGGCGGCTGCTCGACGCGTTGGCCTTCGCTCCGGACGCCGAGAAGGTGGCCGTCCCATGGCGCGAGCTGGGCCGTTCGGATCTGACTCCTGCCCTGCTGGCCGACCGGCTCGAAGAGTATGTCCTGGCCCTCTTTGAGCGCTACGTGTGAATTCCGGTGTCGGCGGCAGAGATCGCCCCGAAGAATCCCTGGCGCCCGCTCCGTACCTTTCGTAGGCCCCAGGCGGAGGGGTTTGACCGCGTGTGGCGCTTTCGGACTCACCCGTCCTGGAGCTGATGAGGCGTCAGCGAAAATTCCGCGAGTCGGAAGTCAACGCCCGATGAGCCGCTCGGATACCCCAGCCGCGTCGGGTGCCGTCCGCGACGCCACGGCTGTGAAATCCGCCCGGACTCCGACAAGTTGACGTCCAAAGCCCGCACGGCGCTCGACGGAAAGTGAGGGTTGGGCGTTACGGCGGGGCGGACGAGGGCCTGCTCTCTTCCGTCCGCAATCCGGCAAAGCGATCAGGTGAGCCCCAACTGTCCCATTGCTAAGCAGGGTTGGGTGGCTCGGGGCTGGCATCGTGGTCAATGAGTGGTCAAGATCAGACCATGCATTTCTGTTTGCCGGGCCAGGCGGAGGCCAATTCCCGTACAGCCGCAAGTAATGGCCCGCCTGACATTTACCTGTTCTGGCCCTGATCTGTCCGTCCCGTTCACATCCCCGTAACGAGTTGGGTGAACGAACCGCAGGTCGCACCTGTTGACCGGTGCTCGTCAAGTCTGGTTTGCTTCCGCCCGGCGAACGGTGCCACCACAGCCCGTGGTGACAGTTCGTTAGTTGAATGAGGTTCGCGTTTCGGTCCGGGGGCTTACTTCCCTGTCTGCGGAGAGATCAATTCCCCGCGAAATGGCCACCGCACGCCCAGGAGAATCCCCTGTGCGATTCGCGGCGCTCCTTTTCGCTGCTCTCTTCACGCGGATATTTCGGCGGGGTGGCGAGTGTCTGTTCAGGGCGTGACCCGGCATGCCGTTCGCCGCAGTCCAGCCGAGCGGTCACGTCCGTCGATCGACGCGTCGTGACCGGTACGAGAGAGGCACCCCCACCCATGGGTATCCCCCATATATCAAGAGCCGCGCAGCGGACCGCCCTGACCGGGCTCGTCTCGCTGGCCTTCGCCACCACCGGCCTGGTCGCGGCCGGTTCGGTCCAGGCCGCCGAGGCGTCGGCCTCGACCACCCCCCACGTCAAGCGGCTGTGCTCGCAGCCCACCAAGCACCGCGTGATGGCCTGCAAGGCGCTCGCCCGCACCGACATCGTTCAGCCGCACGCGCTCACGGTCAACGCGGTCTCCCCGCTCGCCGTGCCGTCCGGCTACGGCCCGTCCGACCTGCTGAGCGCGTACAACCTGCCCGCGAACGGCGGCGCGGGCGCGACGATCGCCATCGTCGACGCCCAGGACGACCCGAACGCCGAGTCCGACCTGGCCGCCTACCGCAGCCAGTACGGCCTGCCCTCCTGCACCACGGCCAACGGCTGCTTCAGCAAGATCGACCAGAGCGGCGGCACCAACTACCCGACTGCGGACGCCGGTTGGGCGGGCGAGATCTCCCTGGACCTCGACATGGTCTCGGCGATCGCCCCCAACGCGCACATCCTGCTGGTCGAGTCCAGCACGGCCAACATGAGCGACCTCGGCACCGCCGTCAACACCGCCGTCGCCCGGGGCGCCAAGTACGTGTCCAACAGCTACGGCGGCGCGGAGGACTCCTCCGACCTCACCGCGGACAACCAGTACTTCAAGCACCCGGGTGTCGCGATCACCGTCTCGGCGGGCGACTCCGCGTACGGCGCCGAGTACCCGGCGGCCTCCCAGTACGTGACCTCCGTCGGCGGCACCGCCCTGAAGCGCGACTCCAGCGCCCGCGGCTGGTCCGAGTCGGTGTGGCACACCAACAGCACCGAGGGCACCGGCTCCGGCTGCTCGGCGTACGACGCCAAGCCCAGCTGGCAGACCGACAGCGGCTGCTCGAAGCGCACCATCTCCGACGTGTCGGCCGTCGCCGACCCGGCCACCGGTGTCGCGGTGTACGACAGCTACCAGGCCAGCGGCTGGAACGTGTACGGCGGCACCAGCGCCTCCGCGCCGATCATCGCGGGCGTCTACGCGCTGGCCGGCACGCCCGGCACCGGTGACTACCCGTCGAAGTACCCGTACGCGCACACCAGCGCGCTCAACGACGTCACCACCGGCAGCAACGGCACCTGCTCGCCGAGCTACCTGTGCACCGCGGGCACCGGCTACGACGGCCCGACCGGCCTCGGTACCCCGAACGGCACCACGGCCTTCGCCACCGGTGGCAGCACCGGCGGTGGTACCGGTGGTGGCAGCGCGCTGACCAACGGCACCTTCGAGTCGGGCGACCTGAGCGGCTGGACCGCCACCGGCTCCGCCACCGCCAGCACCGACGCCGCCCACACCGGCAGCTACGGCGCCCTGGTCGGCTCGTCGAGCCCGACCAACACCTCCTCCATCGCCCAGACCTTCACCGCGCCGGCCGGTAGCTCCAAGGTGTCCTTCGCCTACGACATGACCTGCCCCGACACGGTCACCTACGACTGGGCCACCGCCACGCTGAAGGACAACACGACGGGCACCACCGCCACGGTCCTGCCCAAGACCTGCACCAACGGCGCCGGCTGGAAGACCGTCTCCGGCTCCCTGACCGCGGGCCACAGCTACACCCTCACGCTCACCAGCAAGGACGACGACTACGCGGGTGACGAGACGTACACCTACTACGACGACGTGACCGTCTCCTGACTCCAGGCCGACGGGTGACGCCACCGGCGCACGCGGGCCCCTCTCCCACTGAAGGTGGGGGGAGGGGCCCGTTGTCCGTGGCATGCTCTTCGGACTCGTCCGCCCCGGCATCTGGAAGTTTGCGAGTGCGCGACGAGCCGCTGACGTCCGAGGCCGCTAAGAAACGCTAATGCGCCGGCTCCAGGTCGCTCCAGGTGCGTCCGGCGGCTGCCGCCCACGCCTCCAGCAGCTGTCGCGCCTCTGCCTCGGGGGCGGCCAGCCAGACCTTCTGCGATCCACCGTGGGAAGGCGTGCTGGAGGTGTCCCAGTCGACGCGGCCCGTGCTGCAACAAGCGCACAGCATGTGGAAGCTGCTCGCCGCCTCGGCGCCGAAGTCCCGGGCGAAGAAGGAATCCACCAGCGCCTCCACGTCGGAGGCCGCAGCCGCGTTCACGCTGACTCGCAGCGTGGGCAGATCAGAGGTCTCCAGGAGCAGCAACTCGTCGAAGACCGAGACGCTTTGACCGTTGAACGTCCGCTCGCCGGTCGGCTCTCCGTCGTGCACGACGATCTCCCCGAAGCGGCGGCCGGCGGTCGCCGGTACGTTCATCACGCGCCCCCGCGTGGGGCAGAGGCGCTGGATCCACACCACCTCCCGCTCTCCGCCGGTGTCCAGCCGCACGCAGGCCGGCCCGAAGGAGGCGTTGATCTCCCCCTCGCCCTCCGGCATGGGGATGCCGAAGCCCTCCCAGGCGTCGCGGGCGGTCGCCCAGTCGCCCTGGATGGTGGCGGCGATGCCCAGGTTCCAGAATGCCGGGTCCTGCTTGCCGCGTGGCGAGCGGGCCGCGGCCCCGCGGCCCAGCTCGTAGGCCTTCGCCCAGTTCCGCAGAAACTTATGGGCCAGAGCCGCGTCGTACCACCACACCGCGCTGGGCTCCTCGTCCGGATAGTGCGCGAGGACCTGCTCGTACAGCTCGGCGGAACGCAGCCATTCCTGCGCCTCCCACGCCTCCCGCGCCTTTGTGAGGATCTCCCTCGCCTCGGACTTCTCCACGTGCCGTGCCCCTCCCTGAGATGAGGTCAGGAGTCTCGCACGTGTGCCATGACCGGCCGACAACGACCCAGCTCATCCGACCTTGCACCCGGAGGCCACGCCGGCGTGGGGCTCGCCGAGCCGTACGCGGGAGTCCGCCTCAGCGGGGCTCGCCGAACCATCGCTCAAGTGCCGGTTCCGGGTTGTCCGTGCCGGCCCAGCACACATAGCCGTCCGGCCGGATGAGCATGGGTTCGGTGTCGGCGCCCTGGCCCGCCCGGTCCACCCGGTCCGACCAGGCGTCGACGGCCTTGGCAAAGGTGTCGGCGGGGTCGAGCAGAATGCCGCGCCCGGACCGCAGCAGTTCGTGCACGCGGATCGCGCCGAGGTCCAGGTCCGGTACGGGTCGGCCGACGAGTGGGTGGGTCTCGGTGCCGGGCATGGGATAGCGGACGGCCATCCCGGACATCAGGTCGGCCAGATGGTTCTGGACGTCGGGCAGTTGGGCCAGGGTCGTGAAGGTGTCCCGGGCGGCCAGCACCTCGGGATCGCGGGTTCCGGCCCAGTCCATCAGCAGGCTCTGGGCGCGGACGTTGCGCAGTACGGCGGCTCCGGCCGGGTGCCGTTCCGCGTGATACGTGTCCAGCAGGTCCTGCGGTGCCCAGCCGTGTACGGCGGCGGCGAGCTTCCAACCGAGGTTGAACGCGTCCTGCATTCCGGTGTTCATGCCCTGGGCGCCGAGCGGAAGATGCACGTGGGCGGCGTCGCCCGCGAGGAACACCCGCCCGTGCCGGTACTGCTCGACCTGCCGGGACGCGTTGGTGATGCGTCGGGCGTAGCGCAGTTCGCGCAGGTGCACGCGCGATCCGAACACGGTGCTCAGGCCCTGGCGTATTTCGTCCTCGGTGACCGGGACCTCCCTGGGCAGCGACCGGCCCGGCCCGCCGAGGACCAGGCGGCGCAGCGGCCTGCCCTGGGGATCGGTGCCGAGCGGGAACAGCGCCGCCCAGTGCCCGTCCTCGTTCCAGGTGTGCGACGTGGCCGGGTCGGCGCCGTCCAGCCGCACATCGGCGGCGACGACCGTCAACGTACCGGGCTGACCGGGGAAGGCGGCCCGCAGGAGTGACCGCACGGTGCTGTGGGCACCGTCGGCGGCGGCGAGGTAGCGGGAGCGGATGGTGGCGCCGTCGGCGAAGGTCGCGGTGACGCAGTCGTCGTCCTGTTCGAGGCCGACCAGTTCGTGGTTGCGGCGGGCGTGGAGGCCCCGTGCGGCGAGGTGCTGCTCGAAGAACCCCTCGATCACCACCTGCGGCACGGCCCGCCAGGGCAGACGGTGCCGGTCGGGGTCGTGCGGGAGCGGGACACCGGCGAAGTGGCCGGTGGTCACGGGATGGTTGCCGGTGGCCAACAAGGGCTCCAGCAGGCCGCGTTGGTCGAGGCCCTCCAGGGTGCGGGACTGCACGCCGCCTGCTTTGGACAGGTCGCTGCGCCGGGCCAGCTTGTCGACCAGGGCGGCCGACGCTCCTGTCAGTACGAGCTCGTTGGCCAGCGTCATTCCGGTCGGGCCGGCGCCGACGATGAGTACATCGGTGTCCATGGACTCCCCTTGGCTGTGTCGTTCGGGACGGAACCAACATGGCGCGGACCGAAATGCCGCAGCCAGAAAGGGAGTTGATGGTGCCAGATTTCGACATCGCGTACGCTCGGCTCGATGGAATCCGACTTCGACGAGCTGGATCGACGGCTCGCCCATGCCCTGCAGATCGACGGCCGCGCCCCGTTCAGCGCCATCGCCGAAGCCCTGGGCGTGTCCGACCGCACCATCGCCCGCCGGTACGCCCGGTTGCGGTCGGCCGGGATGGTGCGCGTGTTGTGCGGGGTGGACGCCCTCGCGCTGGGCGCCGTCCTGTGGTTCCTGCGGGTGCGATGTGCGCCCGCCGCCTCCCTCCCGGTCGCCGAGGCGCTGGCCGGACGCCCCGACACGTCCTGGGTGAGCCTCACGTCCGGCGGGACCGAGGTGACCTGCGTGGTCCGTGCCGAGAGCGAGGCCGCCAGCGAGGCCCTGCTCTTGGCCAAACTGCCGCGCACCCCGCGCGTGGAGGGCGTGACCGCGCACTCCGTGCTGCACGCCTTCTACGGAGGGCCGGACAACCTGGTGGGCAAGCTCGGGTCGTTGGACGCGCAGGCGATCGAGCGGCTGCGCCCGCCCCCGATGCCGCACCGGCCGGGACCGGTGCGGCTCGACGACGGCGACCGCAAGCTCCTCGCCGTGCTCGCCACCGACGGCCGGGCCGGGCTGGAGCAGTTGGCCGTGGCGACCGGCTGGTCGCCGTCGACGGTCCGGCGGCGGATGACGGAGCTGCGCGAACGGGGCGTGCTCTATCTCGACATCGACGTCGACTGGCGTTTGTTCGGCATGCGCGCCCGAGCCCTGCTCTGGCTCTCGGTCGTCCCCGCACACCTGGAGGAGACCGGTCAGGCCCTGGCCGGACATCCGGAGATCGCGTTCGCCGCCGCCACGACCGGCCCGACCAACCTGTACGCGAGCGTGGTGTGCGCGGACCAACGGGAGCTGTACCGGTACCTGACCACCCGGGTCGCCGCGCTCCCCGCCATCACCCACCTCGAAACCGCACCGGTGATCAGGAACGTCAAGCAGGCGGCGAACCGGGCGTAACAGCCGAGCAGCCCCCGCTGGTCCGGCGCCGCGCAGACATGGGGTGGCACCCATGTCTGCGCGCCTGGGATCGCCTGCGGCGCGCGACCTGCGGTGGTCGTCACCGAATCCGCGCGCTGTCCGGGCCGGTGGCATCAGGCAACGGAAGCCTCGTCACCGTCATGGCCGGGGCGATCGTGCAGGCGACTGACGGTGTTCGTCCGGATTGCGGCTCTTCAGCGGCATTGCCCTGCGGCCGGACCGTGCACCACATTGCCGCTCTGGCCCAACACGGGCGTGTTGCCGAGGCAGTTCAGGGGCCCCTGGACCTGGTTGTCCTCGAACTCTGGCACGGACTGGTGAGCCAGCAGGCCGCTGCCGTTGTTGTCCGTAAGGGTCACGGGCGCCTTGAACGTGTTGCCGGACACCTCCATGCCTCCCGTGTTGCCGGTGAGGCTCACCGGGGCCTCGAACGTGTTGCCCGCGCAGCCCGGTGTGGCGTCCAGGCCGGAACCGATCAGCACGAACCCGGTGGTGCCGTTGACGCTGAGAGGGCTGGACAGCGTCGACTGGCAGAGGGTGAGAGCGGCCACGCCGTTGGCCGTCACCGGGCCGTTGATCCGGGCGCCCGTGGCGGCCAGGGCGCCACCCGGCTTCACGACGACCGGCCCGTCCTGCTGTCCCGAGGGGGCGATGCACACCGACTGGCCGGAGTCGACCGTCAGCCTGCCGTGGTGGCCGGTGATGCACGGCTCGCTGAACCCGACGCTCACAGGGGTGGGCCGCGCCGTGCCGCTCGCCGTGAAGTTCGGGTCGCCGCTGTAGGTCGCGGTGAGGGGGTGGTCCCCCGGCTGGAACTTGGTGGTGGTGAAGCTCGCCCGGGCGCCGTCCAGGGGCACGGTAGCCAGCGGGGTCATGCCGTCCGAGAAGGTGACCGAGCCCGTCGGGGTGCCCGCGGCCGGGTTGGCCGGGGTGACGGCCGCGGTCAGGGTGACGGCGTGGCCGAACGTCGGAGCGGCCGAGTCCGCGGTGAGCCGGACCGAAGTCCCGTACTGGAACGAGACGACGGCTCTGCCATTGCCGTGGTTGACGCCTTGAAGGAGGGAGACGTCTCCGGCCGCCGGGAAGGCGTAACTGCTGCCGCCGCCACCTCCTGCACCGGGGAAGTAGCCCGGGTTCCCGCCGCCGGAGCCGCCGCCACCGCCGTGCCAGCCACCGCCGCCGCCCCCGCCGCCGGGGCCACCCGCGCCCCCGTTGCCTCCGGTACCGCCGCTGCCGGGGTTGGGCTCGCTGGTGATGGGGTCGAGATCGATGCCCGGCGTGCCGGGGCCCCCGTACAGCGTGTTGGGATTGCCGTGGCCGCCCACGGCCTGGCCGGCACCGCCGCCGGCCAGGCCGGAGCCCAGCGGTCCGTTGCTCTGACCACCGTCCTGACCGGTCTCGCCGCCACCGGCGCCGCCCCGCAACTCGGGTCCGCCATTGCCGGCGCCCCCGCCGCCACCGGCCACCAGGATGCGTTCGGAGTCCCCGAAGGCACCGTCCCGCACGTCCGAACCGCCACCGCCCGAGCCCCCGCCGCCGTGCGCGCCGCCCCCGCCGCGCCCGTGGCCGTTGCCGCCGGGACGGGCGAACTCACCGTGCCGGGACGAGCCGGGGACGCCGGCCGCGCCCAGCGTCAACTGGAGGGTCTGGCCCGGGATGACGGGCAGAGTCGCGCGGGTCTCGCCGCCCAGGCCGCCGGGCGCTCCGGCGATCACCGGGTGCGGGACTATGTAGCCGGCCGCGCTGCCGCCTTCGGCACCGAACAAGTCGATGGTGGCGGCGGTCACACCATCCGGAACGGTGAAGGTGTCCGTGCCGACGGAGCTGTAGGTGCAGGTGGGGTGCGGCGCGATGGTGAAGACACCGCCTGTGCCGCAGGGGGCGGACGTGCTCGCCGGGTCGGCGGCCGCGGCGGAGGGTGCCATCGCGGCGGCGACGAGCCCAATGGTCCCGGCCATCGAGATCATCCTGGATCCGAGGATCGTCCGGCGCGGGTTCGGGATGCTGTTGCTCATGGGAGTCGAGTGCTTTCTCCGCGGCTCCGTGCGGAGTCGGCGGGGGAGGGGGGACGCGCAGGCGGGAAGACCCCGCCTGCGCATCGGGGTCAACCGGTCGCTCAGACGCCGTCGTTGGCGCAGAGGGCCCAGACGTCGGAGTAGGTGCTGGACGAGCCGGCTCCGCCGGTGTGGGTGTAGGCGGTCCAGTACGAGGCCGAGGTGGACCCGTCGCCGACCGGATTGCCACTGCTGTCGCTGGGGAAGCTGCCGTTGAGGTGGTCGCCGCCCGACCCCGGTCCGGTGAAGTCGGTGGTCGTGACGCTGCCGCCACTGATGGCAGCACCGCCGCCGACCAGGCTTCCGTCGGTGCCGCAGCCCACGGTCGCGGTCTGCCCCGACGTCGCCGAGGTCGGACCGCTCACCTCGCTGTAGTGGACCTTCACGGTCACTCCGCTGACATTGATGCCGCTGCCGCTGCAGATCGCGTACGCGAACGTGGTGTTGGTGGTGCCGCCCCCACCGCCGTTGGAGCCGACGGCCGTCCAGGAGTCGGGGTTGGTCTCGTTGTCGGCCGCGGCCTTGAGGCCGTAGTCGTGCGCGGAGTTGTTGAAGGTGGGGAAGCTCGCGATCGGCTTGAGGCTGCCGACGTCCGCGGGAGTGGTCCGAGCGCCACCGCCGAGCAGGACGGTGTTGGCCGGGCAGGTGGCCGTCACCGCGAGCGGTGTCGCAGCGGTGGTCGGTCCGGCGGCCTTGTTCATGATGGTCTGGGTGTGGTTGATCAGGTTGCTGCTGAAGCACACCGCGTACGGCGTCGACGAGAACGAGCTGTTCACGGCGCCGCCGCTGCCGCCGATCCCGAGCCAGTGGGTGTTGTCGGTGCCCACCACGCCGGTCGAGCCGGTGTATTCGGTGGTGCCGTCGGGGCTGGGCCCGGTGCCGTTCACGTGGTTGCCGTTGGAGGACGTACCGGTACCGATGGCCTGGTCGATCCCGCCGCCGGAGACGAGACCGCTGCCGCAGTCCGCGTGGGTCGATATCTCCGAGAACGTGCTGGTGGGGCCGAGGGTGGCGCCGGGGGTCCGCACCGTCACGCTCACGGTGTTGGCGTACGCGACGCCCGGTACCGCGAGGGCCACCACGGCGCCCACAGCCAGCGCCTTGCCCACGGCGAAGCGCCGCAGAGATCTTGAGTCCATTCGAATTCTCCCTGGTTGGTTCAGTGTTGAGGCAGCGCTGATCCCGACGCGATGGACGCGGCTCGGCAGCGTGCTTGGGATTCGGTGTCCGGGGAGGCCTTCCGTGACGGAGCGGCTGTCACGGGAGCGGGCGCCGAAGGGTGGGGCAGCGGTGGTCGACGGGGTGCCCGTCGACTGTGAGGTGGTGCTGTGAGGAGGTGTTTCGTGAGGGGGCGGCCGACGTGGATCGGGTGGTGGCGGGTTGCCCGCTGCGTCACCGGGTCGGGCGCCCTGCGGATGTAGCCGCCGTCGGCACGAATGCGGAGTGAGGGGGAAGGTGGATGACGCCGCCCCGCAACGTCACGGTCCAGGATCCTGAACCGGCCGCCAACCCTGCTCACCGTGAACCGCAGGTGCGGACTCTAGCAGACGTATTGAGCCGCAACCACAGCCCCGCCAAGCGATCTCATCCCGCAGATGCGACTGTCGATCGGACCACGCGCAGCTGTCATATCCCGTCAATTTGGACACACTTGGGCGTCCGGATCGCTAGCGCGGGCCTGCGATAGGTTGCCCGCCATGACTGGACTCGGACCCGTCTCCTGGCCACCTGCCCCGATAAGGACCGAACGGCTCGTGCTCCGCGAGCCCCAGGCCGTGGACCGCGCGACCTTCATCGAGCTGCTCGCCTCGTCGGAGGTGCACACCTACCTCGGCGGCCCCCGCCCCCGCGACGAGCTCGACCACGAGATGCCGGAGGTGCCCGCGCGATGGCCCGGAAGCTTCGTCGTTGAACTCGACGGGTCGATGATCGGCCAGATCCTGCTCAGGAAAGCCGCAACGCACCGGTGCCCGGCTGCCGTGGGGAAGGCCGACCTGGGCTACCTGTTCCTGCCGCACGCCTGGGGTTTCGGGTACGCCGCCGAAGCCTGCCGAGCGGCGCTCGACTGGCTCGACGGCGTCCTGACCGGCGAGCCCGTGGTGCTCGCGACCCAGACCGCCAACGCGGCGTCGATGCGCCTCGCGGCGAAACTGGGGTTCACCGAGGTGGAGCGGTTCCAGGCCTGGGGCGCGGAGCAGTGGCTCGGCCTGAGGTCACCGGTCGTGCCGTCCGGCTGATCGCGGGCGCCTGCCTGGGCTGGGGGTGCTGATCCGTCAGGAGGAGTGCGGGCCGCGTCATCGACAGTCCGTCTCGGACTCCTGGAATCCCACCACATCCGCTCCGTGCTCGTGAGCCCACTGCGTCAGCACGCCGATCGGTTTCACCAGCGTCCGGCCCAGGTCGGTCAGCGCGTACCAGATCTTCCCCGCCTCGGCGCGGCGGTCGACCAGGCCGTATCCCTGCAAGCGCCGCAGCGTCTGGGTCAGCACCTTCCGCGAGATGCCGCCGATCAGATCGACCAACTCGCCGTGCCTGCACGGTTGTCGGCTCAACGCGAACAGCACGACCACCGCCCACTTGTCGGCGATGATCTCGATCGCCAGCCGAGCGGGGCAGTCGGCGAGGAGGACGCTGCCTGGATACTCACGCATGCCCCGACGGTAGCCCCCTGCCAGGAACCTGGAGGTACCCACCGCCTCACTAGCGTCCACGACGGAAGCTACCGAGCAGGGGGACCGAATGAAGGCAGAAATCGACTGGCCGGGCGGGCGGAAGGTCGCCGCGCTCGTCACCGTCGCACTGGAGCTGTGGTCACCCGGGCACGGGCCCTCCTACGCGCCGATGGCCGCGGCGTGGCCGCTGCCCGGCGTCGACGACACGCACCGCACGTCGTGGGTGAACTACGGCGTCACCACGGGTATTTGGCGGCTGCTCGACGTCCTCGGTGACCTGCCCGCCACCGTGGGTGTGAGTGGGCTGGTGGCCGAGCGGCACCCCGAGACCGTCAGGGCCGCGCACGAGGCGGGGCACGAGATCGCCGCTCACTCCTGGGCCCAGGACGTGGTGCCCGCGCTGCTCGACGCCGATGCCGAGCGGGCCAACATCCGGCGCTGCACCGACATCCTTCGCCGTGTCACCGGAGTCCGACCGACGGGATGGATGAGCCCCCGCGCCACCGGGTCGAGGCACACGGTCGACCTGCTCGCCGAGGCAGGCTACCGCTGGACCGGCGACCACAGTGACCACGACCTCCCGCAGCTCCTCCCTACCGCGCGCGGGCCAGTCGTCTCCCTCATGCACAGCGACCACTCCGACGTACGGGACGCCACAGCCGGGGCGTACGCCTACCGCGACCTGCACCGCGAGCTGCTGGACCAGCTGCTCGCCGCCCCCGGGCCAGGTGTTTTCCGCCTGACCGTCCACGCCCACGTCGGAGGCCGACCACTCCTCGCGGGCATGGTCGGCCAGATCCTCGACCACCTCCGTGACTCCGGCGACGTCTGGGTGGCCACCCACGCCCAGGTGGCCGACCACGTCCTGACCCATTAGGGAGGAACGCCATGACCCGCATCCTCGTCGTCGGCGGCACCGGAGCCATGGGCAGGCATGTGATCCGGCGCCTGTTGGCCACCACCGACGCCACCATCACCGTGCCCACCCGCCACCCCGAGGCCGCCCACGCCACCAGGCTCGCCGCCGCCGCGCCCGGCCGCGTGCGCCTTGTCCGCTCCGACCCGGCGGCGCTCGACGCCTTGATGGGGCAGGCCGACCGCGTGTTCGCCAACACCGACTTCTTCGCCACGGGGAGCGCGGTGGGGGAGTATCGGCAAGGGCTGCACCTGCTGGCCGCGGCGGAGCGGGCCGGAGTCGAGCGTTTCATTTGGTCCTCGTTGGACAGCGCGGTGTCGCTGACCGGCCGTCCCGTCCCGCACTTCGACAGCAAGGCCGCCGTCGCCGCGCACATCGGCCTGATGCGCTCGGAGGAGATGCTCCGCAAGGAGACCGACGGCTGGTACACGGACCACGTGTCGGTCCTGACCACGGCGCCGTACTTCGAAAACCTGCGGGACCGGCTCACTCCCCGACCGGACGGCCGGGGCGGACTGACCTTCGGACTGCCCCTCGGCACCGCCCGCTACCCGCTCGTCGCCCTCGACGACATCGCCTGGTTCGCCTGCCACATGTTCGACAACTGGCAGTCCTGGGGCGCCCGCGACCTGGCGGTGATCGGGGACAGCCTCACCGGCGACGAGATCGCCGCCGCCTTCACCCGGGTCACGGGCACCCCCAGCACCTACCTCCCGATGCCGCACAGCGAACTGCACGCAGCCGTCCCCGACTTCGGCCATGACTACGCGGCCATGTTCCGGTTCTTCGCCGAGCGCGATCTCTACGTCCAGGACCGGGACCTCACCCTCCTTCGCCGTCTGCACCCCGGCCTGATGACCTTCGAGGGCTGGCTGCGCCACACCGGATGGACGGGATGAGCACCACCGGGCCACGTCCGAACGCGGGTATGCGCGACAAGGGCCGCCCCGCCCCGATCAGGGTCGGGCTGGACAGCGACGAACGAGCCCGCCCGCACAGCCTCGCCGTGGGCGTCGTCAGCCCCGGCACTGGGCGGAATCGGTGATCCGGAGTTTGTCCACCGTGCCGAAGGACGGGGCATGAAGGGTTGCCCCGGGCTGGACGCAGGTG
The DNA here is from genome assembly GCF_056431605.1 of Streptomyces sp. NPDC045846. NCBI lineage: Bacteria > Bacillati > Actinomycetota > Actinomycetes > Kitasatosporales > Streptomycetaceae > Streptomyces > Streptomyces sp. NPDC045846. The sequence continues at coordinate 171,554 of NZ_JBWKKJ010000005.1, forward strand.
GTTCGGCCGTTGGTGAAGTGCAGCAGCGCGCCGTCGTCATGGCGCGTATTGACGACGTACTCGGCGCCCCGGCTGCGGGTCAGCGTCTGCCAGCCCGAGGTGATGTCCTTGAACTTCCCGACCCCGTTCTCCCCGACATAGAAGCAGACGTACGGATAGCCGCAGTCGAACCCCGATGTGGGGGCCGCCGAGGCGGGGGAGGCGGGAGCCATGAGGACAGCGGCGGCTGCCACTGCTCCGGCCGCCGCCACGATGCCGCGTACCTGAAAGCCCATCAGTAGTCCCCGGTGCATTCGGTGTTGCCGGACCAGTAGCCGCAGGCCCACGCCTTGACGTCCTTGTCGTTGATCATGACGCTGTAGAACTTGCCGCTCCCGTACGTCGTGTACTTCTTGCCCTGGCTGTTCTTGATCTCGATCTTCGAGCCGGACGGGACGCTGATCTTGAAACGGCCCCAGGCCGCCCGGCACGACGGGCTGTAGCGCAGCTCCATCGCGTCGATGGGCGCCTGATTTCCGGCCACGGTGCGGGCGTCGTTGGCACACGTCGTGGCGGCGGGGCTCTTGCCGTTGCAGGTGGCGCCCAGGCAACTGGTGGCCGCCGAGGCGTTGGGCGCGGCCACCAGGCCGGTCGCCAGCAGCGCTCCGGTGCCCAGCAGTACGGCGATGCGGTGCTTCATGACGTACCTCTCGGACGGTGGGGAGAGAGTGGTTCCCGGTGGGGCGCCGCGGCGCCCCACCGGGTGTGGGGCGGTGCGATCAGCTGCTGGCCGCGGCGGTGCAAGCGGCACTGCCACCGCACCAGGCGATGTCCCAGTGGTTGCTCTCGCGTGCGTAGACGTTGCCCGCGGAGGACCGGTAGCGGGCGGCTCCGTCGCCGCGGGTCGTGATGTGGGTGAAGTTGTGAGTGATGTAGTTGCTGATGCAGGTGTTGGGGTTGATGTCGGACTTGTAGCCGTTGTAGTGGCTGTAGGTGCCGGAGGCGTGTCCCACCTCGGTGCCGCCGGTGACGTTGATGGCGCAGTTGCTGGCGCTCTTGAGGGTTTTGAGGCCGGTCACGGTGGCCTGGTTGATCTGGTCGAACGACGTGCACGAGGAGTTCGAGCGGGTGGTGCAGTTGCCGCTGGACGACCAGGTGACCCCGGCGGCCCGCAACTGGGACGCGGCCGCCGACTGGGAGAGTTTGGTGACGGCGAAGGCGTTGCCGGGCAGCGCCAGTACGACGGCCGCGCCGAGGGCGCCGGCGGTCAGGGACAGGCTGCGTACGCTGGGCATGGGTGACTTCCTTCCGTGGCAAGGCTGAGGAGAGGGAATTTTCCCCGAGGGGTCGCACAGGAGGTTACGAGCGGGACGCGAGGGGCGCACCGGCCGATCCGGCCGTCTTGGCGCTGCGCAACGCGCCCTCGGTGGGCGACCGGCTCCCGGGGTCCGCACACGGGACGTTCCATGTCCCGTGGCGCGCTCAGTACCAGTGCGGGGAGCGGGACTTCCACGTGCTGTAGGCGTTGCAGGGGGTCCCGTACCGGTCGCCGATGTATTTCAGGCCCCACTTGATCTGGGTGGCCGGGTTGGTCCTCCAGTCGGCGCCTGCGGTCGACATCTTGGTCCCGGGCAGAGCCTGCGGGATGCCGTAGGCGCCGCTGCTCGGATTGGTGGCGTACACCTTCCAGTTGCTCTCGCCGACCCAGAGGCTGTTCAGGCAGTCGAACTGCGCGGAGACGCTCCATCCGTGGGCGGAGAACTGATTCTGCGCGATGACGCGGACCGTGCGCGCCACACCCATCGAGGACATCGTCGCGGCCCCGGCGACGCCGTCGGCGCTGAGCCCATGGGCGCTCTGCCAGTGCTGGACCGCAGCCTTCGTCCCGGCACCGAAGGACCCGTCGGCCGTCACGCCGGCCTTGGCCTGTACGGCTTGGACCTGGCGGTGCAGGGCCAGTTCGCTGCGCTCCCCGTACGTGCCGTCCTCGTCCAGGCCGTTGTCCCGCTGGAAGCCCTTGAGTGCGGTGTGCGTGGCCGGGCCGTCGGCTCCGTCGACGCCGCTCTGCGCCAGGTAGCCCAGGCCCGCCAGGTTGGCCTGCTCGGCGCGCACCTGGTCGAGGGCGTACGCGTGCGAGGCGCTCAGGGCGGGGACGACCAGCGCCGCCGTGGTCACCGCGGTGACGAGGGCCGGTATTCGAACAGGGGAAATCGCTCTCACTCAGGGCTCCTTGAGGAAATGGCAGCGGGTGTCTGTGGGTGCGCGGGTGTGCGCGCCCGATTCGTCCGGCGCGGCCGGGCCGCGGGCTACGGGACGTGGCGACACCCCGCTCCCGGTGTCGGTCAGGTTGCTGGGGTGCCGCGGTCTCACTCGTAGTGGCACTCCGGCATGCCCGCCGGCGGGTCGTGCGGGGTGTTGACGTTGCCGCCCCACGACCACAGGTCGTAGCGCGTGCCGAGCCGGGGGTCGGTGACGCGGCTCATGCGGTACCACACGTCGGTGTGGTATCCGCCGGAGTTGACGTCCGCACCGTGGTAGTAGCAGTCGATCTGTACGGGGTCCTTCGCCGTGGTGACGCCCACCCGCTGGAGAATGGTCGAGGGGCCGACCCGCAGGCTGCTGTTGGCGTCGATGGAACTCGCGTAGGAGTACGCCGCGTTGGCGGGTGCGGCGAACGCGCTCCCGGAGGCCGCGAGGGCCAGCAGAAGACCTGCTCCGGCCGCGCCGGCCAGCGCTCGGCCGCGCTGAACGAAGGGCATGGGCATGCTTCCAACTCCTGTCTCATTCGAATGAGGTACGGCTGCACACTGCTGGGGCGGCGGCGAACGGCCCGCCGGGACCGGTCAGTAGCGCGGGGTGGCGTCCCAGCTCCTGCCGCCGTTGTAGGTGTAGATCGCGTTGGAGGTGACGTCCTTGTCGTTGACCATGCGGGTGTACACGTTGACGCTGCCCGACTTGGGAACGGACGCCGTGTAGCGGTTGCCCCGGTCGTTGTTGACCTCGATGGAGCCGGGGCCCCGGCTCGACTGGAGGCGGGCCCAGGCGGCCCGGCAGGACGGGCTGTAGCGCAACTGGATGTTGCCGCTGCCGTTGCCGACCTCGACGGTCTTCGCGTCGTTGGCACAGCTGGTCTTGGTGGGGTCGAGGCCGTTGCAGCTGCTGCCGTAGCAGCTGGTCGCGGCCGATGCCGGAGCCGCGGCCACGACTCCGCCCCCCAGGAGGGCCGTCGTGGCCAGGAGCGCGCCGACTATGCGTTTCACGGGTTCGTCCTCTCCGTCGCGGATCCAACGGCCCGAAGACTAGGAGGGGGCGGCCCGCAGGGACGTCCACTGCCGGTTGGAACTCTTCTCGTCCCCGTGTACACCGGGCAGTTGACCCGCGCGGCGGCCTCGACCGCACGGTTGAGACCGGGTGCAACCAGAGGGTGACACGGTCCGCCGGGCCCGCGGCCGGCCGCGCAGATCAACCGCAGGTTGGACGACTGTCGCGCCGCATCCTGCTTACGTTCCTGCGATGGGACCGACACCGCGCCTGCGCCAGGCGCTCTTCGACAGTGCGCTGTGCCTCGGCGTCGCCGTGAGCGGCTGCGTGGCGGGTACGGAGTACCAACCGCCGGGCTGGAACGCGTTCGACGCGCGGGCGTATCTGCTCACCTGTCTCGTCGCGCTGCCCATTGCCGTGCGACGCGCCCTGCCGGTGACCACGCTGGTCGGCTGCTGCCTCGCGTATTCGCTGTTCCTGGCGGTCGGGTACCAGCCGTCGGTGAACTGGTGGGCGGTGGTCGTCGCCCTGGTGGGCGTGGCCGCACGGCGTTCCGCGCGGGTGGCCGCGGCGGGTGCCGCGCTCGCTGCCGCGGTCGTGTTGCAGAGCGGGTTCGCTGGTCATCTCGGGCTGCCGTTGACCGTCGGCCAAGCGGTGCTCGTCCCCTCCGTCTGCCTCCTGTTCGGCCGCGGCCAGCGTGAACTCGCTCTGCGCAACAGCGAGTTGAGGAGGCTGACCGAGGCGCTGGCGCACGAGCAGCGCGAGCAGGCCCGGCGCGCGGTGATCGACGAGCGGCTGCGCATCGCGCGTGAGCTCCACGATGTGGTGGCCCACCACATGTCGGTGATCTCGGTCCAGGCCGGGCTCGCGGAGTACGTCTTCGCCTCTGACCCGCTCACCGCCCGCTCGGCGCTCTCCACGATCGCGGGCGCCAGCCGCGAGGCCCTGCACGACCTGCGGCGGCTGCTCACGGTGCTCCGGGTCGACAGCGAAGCGCACGACGACTCGGCCGCGCCGCTGGGCCCGCTGCCGGAACTCAGCCGCGTGGGGGAACTCGCCCAGCGGATCGAGGCAGCAGGGGTGACCGTCGAAATCCAGACGACAGGGGTGGCGCGCAGGTTGGATCCGGGTCTGGAGGTGTGCGCCTACCGGGTCCTCCAGGAGGCCCTCACCAATGTGGTCAAACATGCGGAATCGGCACACGTGAAGGTGCATATCGCTTACGGGGAAGACCAGTTGAGCATCCTGGTGCGCGACGATGGAGGCACGGGGAAACCGGCCATCGCCTCCCGAGGGTCGGGGCATGGCTTGATCGGCATGAGAGAACGCGTGAGGATCTGCGGCGGCAGGCTGTCCACCGGGCCGCTGAGTGAAGGGGGATTCGAGGTCCGCCTCTCCCTTCCGACCAGCTCGGCGCCCCCGGAAGACGTAGGAGTCTGTCCGTGACGGCATTCGAGGGGGACGACCGTGACCAATGTGCTAGTTGTCGACGACCAGGACCTCATCCGGGCGGGCATAGCCGCTCTGCTGCGTGCCGCGCCCGGATTCGCCGCGGTCACGGAGGCCGCGGACGGCGAATCGGCGGTGGCCGCGGCGCGGGCCCACCGCCCCGACGTGATCCTCATGGACATCCGGCTGCCGGGTATCGACGGCATCACGGCGGCCGAACGCATCCTGGCCGCACACCCCGTGGTACCTCCGCGCATCATCGTCCTGACGACCTTCGATGTCGACGAGTACGTGTACGCGGCTCTACGTGCTGGGGCGAGCGGATTCCTCCTCAAGGACACCCCGCCAGAACGGCTGATCTCCGCCGTCGCAACCATCGCGGCAGGGGACATGCTCTTCGCTCCGGTGGTGACCCGGCGTCTCATCGAGGCCTACACCCTGCGCTCCGACGAGCCCCGTCCCGAGCACGCCGGGTTGTCCCGGCTCACCAGTCGCGAGCAGGACGTGCTCCAACTGGTGGCCAGGGGGCTCACCAACGACGAGATCGCCACGGAACTCGTCGTCAGCGAAGCCACCGTCAAGACCCACTTGCACCGCACGATGACCAAGCTGAGTTTGCGCAGCCGGGCTCAGGCGGTCGCCGTCGCCTACGAGGCGGGCCTGGTGGTGCCGGGAGGGGGCCGAAGCCGTCGTGAACCCGGAGACGGGCCGGAGGCGAACGGCCTCGTCCCGAGCCCTGGCGCGCCCTCGCTCCAGTCGGCGGCCGAAGACGCGGTCACAGCGCCCCCTGCCGCCAGAGGCACGGCAGCACCGTCGAAAGCGGCCCCGCAGGAAGCGGGGACCCGCGCGAACAGCCCACGCCGCGGCCCCACTTACTCCGGCCAGTCGTCCCTGAAGGACTTTCCGAACCCGTTCTCCGGGATCGCACCCGCGCAGTGAGCGGACGCAGCGGCAGCATCGGCGGGGCGAGGCACGAAGAGCGTCCCTCTCCGTGTCGAGCCCGTCGGCCTGTCCGGGTTTCGTCGCGCGCGCCGGCAGCATCGCTGGGATGATGTGGACCCCTGCGCCCGACTCCGACTACCGGGAGGCCGTCGTGTCCCGAACTCCCCAGGAAATCTTCGAGAGTTACGCCTACGCCGGACTGACTCGCGACGCCGATGCGCTCGCCGCGCACTTCACCCAGGACGGTGTCTTCGAGGCGCCGCTCATGCCTGCCGACGCGGCCTTCCCCCGGAGGCTGGTCGGTCGCGAGGAGATCCGCAGCGCGATGGCGGCGTACTACGCACAACAGGCGAAGGACGACCGCTCACCGCTCCCTGAGAAGTCCGCGTACGTACTGCACACCACCGCCGATCCTGACATCTTCATCGTCGAGATCGACGTGGTCTTCAACGAGGGCGAAGGCAGCCCCGCCGAGGGCCAGAGCGTTTCGCTGGTGCAGATCTTCCGAGTCCACGACGGGAAGATCGCTCGCCTGCGCGACTACTTCGCGCCTGAGCTGATGAGTTGAGGACGACCACCCGCCCGTTCCCTGGGCCGAGGCCGATCAGTGCGGGCCTCGCGGAAATGGTGGGCTATTTTCCGGCCGTGCCGGGTTCCTCGCCCATGGACTTCTGGTAGATGTCCGCGTAGGTGGGGGAGTCCTTGACGAGGTCGTCGCAGAACGCGGCGACGTCGCTGCCGATGAGCGCCAGAACTCCCTTTCCCTCGCCCGCGCCCTCCTCGAAGAAGTCGACGATTCCGGGGAGCAGGGGCCCGTCGGGCAGGTCGACCGGTCCGACCTTGAACAGGTACTTCTGCATCTCCTTGTAGACGATCTGGTAGTCCGGCGGGAGCGCCTTCACCCGGGCCATGTGCGCCCGCCACTGCTTCTTGCCCTCGATGATGTCCTGGATGCTCACGTCAGCCTCCCAGCCGGCTCAATTTCCTGGCGACGTTCCTGTTCAACTGCTCGCGCCACCGGTCGCGATACGTCCGCGCGCCTTCTCCGCCGGCCAGTGCCGTGCAGAAGCCGGGGATGTCATCGCCGAGCACCTCCTGGACGCTCTGCCCGTCCGAGGCCGCTTCTTCGAGCAGCCCCAGCGCGGCGTCGAGGATCGGCATCAGGTTGCGGCCGGTGAAGTCCGAGTGGGGGGAGAGGTGGACCTTGATCTGTTCCCACGCCGCCCGGTAGTCGTCCGGCAGGACTTCGGCCCGGGCTTCGAACGCCTTCCAGTCCCTGGTGAGATCGCTGCCCGTGATGGTCTCCCAGAAGTTCATCTCCCGCCCTCCTTGAGCTTGTTGATGCGTGATGAGACGTACTGCCACTTCGCCCAGAACTTCACGAGTTCCTCGCGTCCGTCATCATTGAGCGCGTAGAACTTGCGCGGCGGACCGACCCCCGACGGCCGTTTCGTCACCTGGACGAGCCCGTTCCTCTCCAGCCGCAGCAGGATGGTGTACACCGTCCCCTCGATGACGTCGGTGAAGCCGAGCTCGTTCAGTCGGCGGGTGATGGCGTACCCGTAGGTTTCCTCGCTGCCGATGATTTCGAGTACGCATCCTTCGAGCGTGCCCTTGAGCATCTCCGTCAGGTCTTCCATCGCGGGTCCTCTTCAGTCCTCTCAGCGCTCTGTACTGCGTGCCACCGAGTACCGACTATACGGTATCACCGAGTAGTGGGGGGAAGGCAGGAATTGCGCGTCGAACACTGCGCCCGCCTCCACCTCGTGCCTTGCGGTTGGAGCCGCCGCTCGCAGCGCCTGGTCATCTCCGCGGGTTGGCTGCCCCAGCCCCGACGGTGGGGATCCGCACGTTCACCGGCACGAGGCGAGCCTGTTTCTTCGCGATGTCGACGCCCTGGCTACGTCCGCTGTTCGCCGCTGTCTCGTGTCCAGACCGCGATGGTCTGCCAATTGCCGTCAGGGAGTTGTCGGGTCAGGGTGATGCTCGCCGTGGGGTGGTTGCCGTAGCTCCCGATGTGGGCGCGCCATACGCGTTCGGCGGTGGTCGGGTCGGCCCAGTCGCCCGTCACGGCCGGGCCGCCCGGCACGAAACGCAGAGTCACCCGGTATGCCGCCGGTCTTTCCCCGTTCATGGCCACTGCCCGCAGTGCGGGCAGTGGCCGTTGGTCTCGACCACCACCCCGGCCTCCCGCATCCGGCGCAGCTGGGAGGCGATCGAGCCGCTGCTGGGGAGGATGGTCGCCTTGCCGACCTCTCGCGCGGACGGGGCCTCGCCGTTTTCAGCCACCCGTCGATGGGTGCGCCGCAGGATCTCCCCCTGGCGTGGGGTCCGCCCGCCAAGCTCGCTCATGCCGCTCTCGTCTCCTGTTCTTGGGCGGCGCGTGCCTGCCGACGCAGCTCCGTACGCGCAGCCGGAGAGCGGCCTGTCCTGCTCCAGTGCGGGTGACCTGCGATCCGGCAGGACAGGGCCCGCAGTCGCCGACGCAGCACCGTACGGAACGGCGCGCAGGCCAGCGCTTCGTACGTGCGGTTCCATTCGTGCTGCAGCTGGACAAGGTCCTGGGGAAAAGTTCGCGCCATGACTGGAATTAGAGCACGTGTGCGAATATGTGTGCACGCTCAGACACGCCCGCAATTTCGCGGGTGCGACGGGGGTGCAGGTCTGGTGCCGGGCAGAGGAGCGGACGTCTGCCACCCGTTCCACAGAGAGGCAGGCGCGGCGAGGCGTTGGTTGGGCCGGTCCTCTGTGCGCGGGTGCCGCGTTACGGCCTGGCGGATGGCCAGTGGATTCGTGACGCCGTGGCGATGCGGGCCGAGAGGCACGTCCACGGCAATCGTGATCGCCCTGTGAACCGGCTGACGAGGAGTCCTGGTCGCTGAGTCCAATTTGTCTGATTCGCCGCCGCGCGAGTCTGTCCGATCCACCGCGCGAGCCCGAGGGGGGGCGCGCTCTCGGTGATCACGGCATCGACGTGCGGGCAGGGAGGAAATCCTGTTGCTGGATGCGTGCGGGGGCGGCATGGTCCGTCCATGCCTTCTCTTCATGGTTTCAGCTATGACGTGCGCCCCGACGGAACCGTCCTGATCCTGCACCACAACCGGGCCGCCGGTACGCTGCGCGGCAGCCGGGCCGAGCAGTTTCTCGCCGAGTGCGAGGCCGGTGATCCTCAGCTGGTCATGGCGCGTTGGACGGGGAACTACAAGCGCGGCAACGAACGCGCGGCACGCAACCACCCGCGCAACCGGAGCTGACCCGGTCCCGGCGCGCCGACACCCTCCGGTGGAGCCCCTCTCGGGCAACTTCCCGGCGGCGGGCGCTTCCTGCACACCGCTAGGCACCGCCGTACCGGACTTGCCTGCCGCTCGCCCTGTAGGAGACGAGAGGGGGCGCCGTTCTCCCCGCTGGTGACGTCAGCGCGAGGAGTCCTGGCGTACCTTGACGCCGCCGACCAGCGAGTACGCGCGCACCGAAACCACCGCGCCACCGGGCTCGCCCTCCAGGCCACGGCTGCGTCCGCCGAGCAGGGAGAACCCGCTGACCTCGACCGTCGTGCCCGCCGGAACTGTCAGGTCGACCCCGCCGAACACGGAGAAGGCGTCGACCTCGGCAGAGGCGCCCTCGGGATAGGCCAGCTCCGCGCCGCCGACCAGGGCCGCCTTCACCAAGTGGGTCGAACCGGCCGGGAGGGTCGCTTCGGTGTGGTCGAGCTTGGCTCCGCCGACGGCGGCGACGTGCACGGTGCGCTCACGTGCCTGGAAGGCGCCGCGGTGCTTGAGGCCGCCGAGCAGGGACAGGCTCCACTCGGTGCGACGGGCGGGGGACTCGGTGTTCTTCGTGATCTCCATGTCCCCAAAATTACGTCCGCGTCCTGACTCGCCATCAGTGCCTGCGCGCACCGACTCCGCATGACAAACGTCATCGTCCGCGGATGACGCGGTCCGGCAAGGAGTGGCTCCGCCACCCGCGGCGCACTCCCGTGCCGATGGTGCCTCGCCCGGGTCTCAAGCGGGCCGAGCGAGCTCGCGGAGCTCCGCAAGCCCCGCGGCTCCCACGAAGGTGAAGGGGCTCGTGTTCGGGCTCATGGCCTGGCTCCGGCGCGGGACCAATCCTTCGCCCAGCTTGGTGTGTTCCACGGTCGCGGTCTCGGCAAGCCACGTCACCTGGCCCGGGCTCCAGTTTCGGCGAAGGCCTTCGATCGCGGCCAGCAGCGCGGGGATTCCCCACACGATGAACGTGAACCGGTGGGTTCGTGTGGAGACCTCGATCTGCCTCCTGACACCCCAAGAAGTGTCGCGCACCGCGCAGATGACGGGCAGGAAGATGCTGAACTGACCGGTGGCGCGATTGAAGAAGTGTGAGCAGAAGACGAGCCGGTAGTTCGTCACGTGCAGCTGCCCGCCGATCGCCTCCGACCCGTGCATTCCGATCGTCCACATCGCCTGGTCGTAGGGGAAGCGTGTGAGCCCGGCCTCGGCGACCCGCACCACGGCGTTCGCCTTCTTGACGAGCCGCACTTCCTCGCCTGTCAGAAGCCTGTTCGAGCGCAGTGCCATACCCATCGTTCCCCCTGGTTCCCGCACGGTTCCGGAGGCTCATCCTGCCTGCTGGGTCTGGGACCCTCAACATTCGGTCGTTGGCCGGTTCCGTCGAACTGGGCGGCGTGCAGCGGCAGTTGCCGGGGGACTGGCCTGTCGCGGGTGTGGTGTACGACCCTCACGGCTACGCCGCCCGTACAGGTGGTTGCCCTGCCGGGGTGGCTGACCACCGCGCGATGGGCCGGGCCGATCCCTGGCCCAAGAGCAGAGCAGACGTCACTGATCGGACGAGCCGGTCTCGATCACCCGGAAACGTTGGGCGACGACGAGCGTGTCACCGTCGATGACGGGCGTGCGGCCCAGGTACTCGCTCACACCCTCACTCTGGAAGAACTCCTCGTGGGCCGATCGCCACTCGGCCGCATCGGAGTAACCGCGCCCCTCGGCCCGCGCGAAGTCGTCGTCGACGTCCTTCATCGGTACGACCCGGACGTCGACGAGCTCGATCGTCACATCTCGCCGACCCGCCGAATCGAGCACCGAGTACCGCTGGCCTGCCCGCGGGACTGCTTCTCCGGCGTGCTCGTAGATCTCCAGAAGGCCCGTGAGCGCGGTCTTCTCACCGCTCCGGATCGCGGCAAGACCGCGGTCGCGTTCCGGGCCCGGAAAGGCGAGTTCAAGCGTCGGAAGGTCGTCATGTGCCATCGGGTGAGCGTACGAAGCCCAGTCGCGTTGATCAAGGGGCGTCGGGCTGTCGACGTCGCGGGTGTGGGGCGTGCGGGTATGGGCGAGAAGCACCGCGGGACACCGCGACGGGGAACGGCTGTGGGCACCGTGCGGTCCACGGTGCCCACAGGTGTCGCTCCACGGAACAGCGATGTCCTTGCGACGGTCAGATGGCCCAGCAGTCCGCGAAGTGGGGAGTGCCGCCCGGGACGATGTTGCACGACGTCCACTGGTCGATCGTGCGGCCGTTGTGGCGGCCCACGTTGTGGATGGACACCGTGCCGCGCCACCACCAGCCGTTGACCCGGGTCCATGAGTTCGGGGTCGCGACCCAGTCGGTGTGGACCTTGTTGCCGTACTGGTTCGTTCCCCACACCTGGATGTTGTCGGAATAGTTGGTGTGGACGGTCACTTGGAGCTCCCCGCTCGCTGAGGCACTGGCCGGCATGCCCACCGCCGCCACGCCCAGCCCCGCCAGGGCCGAACCGGCCACCAGCATCCTCTTCAGGGTCGACTTCATCGGTCCTCCGTTTGTTTTCCACCTGGTCGCAGGCGTGCGTCGGTCATGGAGTGACGGCGCAGGCCCTTGGTGAACTGCCCCTCACGGTAGGGCTGTGTTGTCGTCCCGTCGTCACACGAGTGTGGTATTCGACATGTCAACTCCTGGGTGACACGGGCCACTTGCTGCAACCAGGGGTGTAGGGAGGGGCCGGGTGGCGGGGTCTGGCGCGGTCTTCGCGCTGCCCGGTGGGGCCTGGGTGCCGACGGGTAGTCGCGGCGGCGGACGCTTTCGCGTTGGTGTCACCGTTGTTCTGCGCGGTACGCCCTGAAAGGCGCCGCGCCACCTGCTTCGCGCGGTACGACTAGAGGGCGCCGTGTCACTGCTCGGCTCGGCGGGCGCGCTTCAGGGCGAGCCGCATGCGCAGGACGTACCCGGGTGTCGGGGGCATCCACCCGAGTTGCATGGCCTGGCCGAGGTCGTCGCGGTTGGCCCAGTGCTCGATCAGGCGCCCGTCGGCCGCGCGGCACCAGTGGGTCTGCGTGACGGCGAAGGTCCTTCCCGTCGCGGGAAAGGCCCCGCTGGGCCGGGCGTTCTCGTCGTACGTGACGAACGTGCCGGTGTGGCGCCCCGACATGGTGGTGTACAGGACCATGAGGTCGCTCTCGGTCACGGCATGGTCGATCGTCCAGCGCATCTCGGTGAAGGCGGAGCGCAGCCACAGCGCACTGGCGTGGAAGGCCTTCGGTCCGCAGCCTCGGGCCGCCGGTGGCTCGGCCCGGCTCTCCCGGTTGACGGCCTCGGGGTGGACGAGCGCCTCGAATTCGTCCAGGCCGCCGTCCCCCATCATCTGCACACAGCGGATCGCGAGGTCGCGTGGGGTGAGCGGAGAATCGGTCATGGTCAGGGTCTCCTCGCAGGCATCGGCGTGGTTCTCCGAGTCTCACCGGACGGCATGTCAATCGGCTTACGGCCGTCGTCGCGGGGGCGCGGGCAGGGAGGCCACGGTGTCGATGAACAGCGTGACCATCTCGTCCCATGCGAGGGAGTGCTCTCCACGGTGGGCGGTTCCGCGAGGAGTTCGTCCACCCGCTTCTCCAGGACGGGTCCGGCGAATCGCCGGTAGCGGCGTGGATCCGTGCCGCCGCGTTCGGCGTGGCCGATGACCGCGGCATGCAGCTGGGCCGCGGCTCGGGGGAGTCCGAGGACGGCCAAAGCGAAGGCTCCGGCGTGGAGTGCGGCGAGTTCGTCGGAGCGGTTCGGTTGCTGCTCGAACGTGACGACCGCGCGTGCCAGAAGGTCGAGGGCCCGGCGCGCCCCGGGTTCGGGTCCCGCCGGATCGGCCAGCAGGTACCAGGCGAGCTGGAGGTCGGAGATCGCGGCCCCCGAGGTGAAGCCGCACCGCTCGGCGATGTCGCGCGCGCTGGTCAGGGTTTCGACGGTGCTCGGCATGTCCCCGTCCTGGAAGTGGACCAGGGCGATGCCCCACAGCGCCGACGCACGCAGGAATCCCGGCGGATTTCGTTGGTCGCACGCGGACTTGAAGGCCAGTGCGGCATCCCGCAGGCGCTCGCCGGCCTCCAGGTCCGCCAACGCGTTGCAGCGACGCATGTGCGCCTCCAGGAGGAGCTGGTCGTGGGCCGGGTCGGCGTCGTCGAGCAGCCCGAGGGCGGCGTCCGCGGCATCGAGCGCGGCCTCGGCGGCGCCGGCGTGACCAGCGGTGAGCGACAGCCCGATCAACGCGGTCGCCCGGTCGGCGGCGGGTGCGTCGGAACACGTGTCGAGGGCCTGGCGCAGCAGCCGTCCGCCCTCGGACACCTGCCCCGTGTGGACCCACAGATAGCGCAGGGCGCCGATGGTCCGCAGCGCCTCGGCGGGGGCGTGCTCCAGGTCGTGGGCGATGCCGGTGTGGATGTTGGCCAGCTCGCCCGTCAGCGCGCGTACGGCCTCGCTGAAGCCGGGCCCGGTGAGCAATGCCGTCTGGCCGGTGACGAAGGAGCGCGCCCACCGGGCGTGGCCGCGCAGCGTGGTGGCGCGGTCGGGATCCAGGCCGCGGCAGTACTTGCGGACCGTCTCCAGAAGGCGGTAGCGCACCTGGGGTGAGGACATGTCCGCGGTGAGTACGGACCGGTCGACCAGCGCCGCGAGTCCGGCGAACACCGCGCCGTCTGCGTCGTCCGGGCCCATCGCCGCGGCAGCCTGCCAGGTGAAGCCGTCCTCGAACGGCCACAGGCGCAGCAGCAACTGGCGTTCCGCATGCGGCAGTTGGTCCACGCTCCAGGCGATGGCGGCCACCAGCGAGTCGTGCTGTGACGTCGTGCCGCGGGCGGTGGTGCCGAGGCCGTGCAACCGGTCCTGTACCTGCGCGGCGATGTCGGCGAGGCCGAACGACCGGGCCCAGGCGGCGGCCAGTTCGATCGCCAGCGGCAGTCCGTCGAGCGATCGGCAGATGGAGGCGGCCGCCGTGGTGTCGTGCGGGGCGGGTTCCCAGCCCGTGCGTACCGCCCGCACCCGGTCGAACAGCAGCTCCACCGCCGACCCGGTCCCGGCGTCGAGCGGCAGCGGTGCCAGTGCGACCACCCGTTCCCCGTCGATGCCCAGGGCCCTGCGGCTGGTCGCCAGGATCCGCAGCTGGGGACAGTCCGCCAGCAGGGGCAGGACGACGTCGGCGACCGCGTCCACCAGGTGCTCGCAGTTGTCGAGGACGAGCAGTCGCCGCTGTTCGCGAAGGACCCGGGTGAGGGCGGTGAGCGGATCGCCGGACGGCTGCGTCACTCCGAGCGCCCGGGCGATCGCGGGTGCGACCGCCTCGGCCCCGCGGACGTCGGCCAGCCGCACCAGGTGGGCGTCGGTGCGGTCGGCGGCATGCTCGACCGCGAGCCGCGTCTTGCCGACCCCCGCCGGACCGGTGACCGTCACCAGGCGCGCCGCGCCGAGTGCCGTGGCCAGGTGTGCCAGGTCCTGCGCGCGGCCGATCAGCCGGGTCAAGGGGCGGAGAACGGTCGATCGCCGCACCGGCTCGGCCGGGCGCGCTTCCTGTGGCCGCGCCTCGTGGGTGGTCCGGGGCGCGTTCGTCAGGACCGCTGTCGGCATCGTCAGCAGGCCGGGATCGTGTGTGAGCACGCGCTGTTCCAGCGCCCGCAGAGCCGGGCCCGGTTCGGTGCCCAACTCCTCGACGAGCAGCCCTCGTACCCGCCGCAGTTCCTCCAGCGCGTTCCCCTGTCGGCCGCTGCGATACAGGCCCAGGGCGAGCAGCTCCCAACGCCGTTCGCGGTACGGCGCCTCGATCACCGCCTGGCGCAGCGCCGCGACCGCCTGCGCGGTGTCGCCGCAGGCCAGCCGCGCGGCCTGGAGCTCTTCCGCCGCGATCTCCCGAAGTTCCACCATCCGCGCGCGCACTCCGGCGACGTGCAGGGACTCACCCAGCTCCTCCCAGGGGCGGCCGCGCCACAAGGCCAGGGCGGACTCCAGGGTCCGCACCGCTCCGGCGGCATCGGCACCGGTCAGCTGCCTGGTGCCGAGCCGCAGTCGCTGCTCGAACAGGCCGCAGTCGGTCGCCCCTGCTTCCAGGGTCAGCCGGTAGCCCCGCGGGGTCGATTGCAGGCAGCCGCGTTCTCGCGGGCCGAGTGCGGCGCGCAGCCGGTGCACCACGACCCGGATGGCGCCCGTGAGTTCGGCGGTCAGTTCGGCGTCCCAGACCGCCTCGGCCAGCACCGTGAGCGAGACCGGCGTGCCCGCCCCCGCCGCGAGCATCGCGAGGAGCCGGCGCGGCACGGGCCCGCCGAGCCCGACCGAGACGCCCTCGATCTCCACGTCGATCGGGCCCAGGACCCGGCAGAGGATCACCAACTCACCGTAGCTGTAAGCCGGTTGAAACCCCAGTCGGACACGGTGAGGCACGTCGAACCCGACGCGCATCGACCCCTCTCGAAGGAGACCGCGACATGAGCCGAACCCGCAAACTCGCCCTGGCCGCCACGGCGCTGACGCTCTCCGCGGGCCTCGCGGTGACCGCCGCGCCCGCCCAGGCCAGCACGGACGCCGCGGCGTCACAGCCCTCCATCAGCTCGGTGTCCTTCAGCGGGACCCACGGCCCGGGGGTGGCCTCGCCGACGATCACCGTCAACGGCTCCGGATTCGGCGCCACCGCGCCCGCGGGGACCAACAACAACGTCACCAGCTGCGGGACCTACTCGGCCAACGGCAACGTGTACGGCAGCCAGCTCTACTTCACCGACGACAACAACTTCGAAGCCGGTCACAGCGACGCCGCCGGCGCGAACTGCATCGGCATCACCGTCGTCTCCTGGAGCGCCAACCAGGTCGTGCTGCGCTTCGGGAGTTCGTACGGCAGCTTCGCGCACTGGTACCTCAGCAACGGCGACGGCTATGCGGTGTCCGTCAACAACGGCATTTTCGGCGGCACGGTCACCGGCCTGAGCTGACCCTGTCGGCCCGGGGAGTCACGAGCGCGCCCCCAGGAGCCGGGGCGCGTGGCTGACGGGCGGTGCGCTGTCCGTGCCGTGCTGTCGTGCCCCTCCCCGGGCCGTCGGCACGTCCGCGCTCGTGCTGGGTGCCTCCGGGAGGGTCGACGAGTTGACCTTCGAAAGTTCACTGTTCATGCAATGTGACCCACGTATCCAAGGACATTGTTTTTGGCCAGTAGGGGTCTCGAAGGCGACACCCGATTTGGTGCTGTGTCAACTGTGTTCCATGATGTGGACCAGCGGGGGGCGGGGATCGATGCTGCCCGGGGTGCGTCAAGTGCGCGTGCCCCAAGGAATGTTGAACGGTGAAGCAGGCGGGTTCCGGGGGCGACCCGGTCTGCTGGCTCACCCATCCCCGCCTCTCTTGTCTCCACCTCTCCTTAGGAAAACGCCGCATGCCCGTCCATCAGGTTTCGGACCTCATACGTTTCGCCCGCGACCACTCTCCCTTCTACGCGGATCTCTACGCGGACCTGCCGCCCGAGGTCGACCGCATCGCCGACCTTCCGGTGGTGGACCAGACCGCGTTCTGGGCCGCCAACACCCTGCACGACAACCGCGTCCTGACCGCTCCGCTCGGGGAGGCCGTCGTCTTCAAGACCGGTGGCACGACGGGCGCGCCGAAGTTCTCCTGCTACACCCGGGAGGAGTGGCAGGAGTTCGTCACCGCGTTCGGCGCCGGGCTCGTCGACGCGGGCCTGCGTCCGGGCCACCGGGTGGCCGACCTCTTCTACGCCGGCGAGCTCTACGCCAGCTTCCTGTTCATCCTGGACTCGCTCGCGCACGCTCCCGTCGCCAACGTACGGCTGCCCATCGGCGGCGGCGCGCCGCTCGAGTCGACGGTTCCCACCCTGGAGGACTTCGCCGCGCAGGTCGTGGCGGGCACCCCCACCACGCTGTGCCGCCTCGCCGAACACCTGGTGTCCCTGGGCCGTCAACTGCCCGCCGTGGAGCTGCTGTTCTTCGGCGGCGAGGCCCTCTTCGACGACCAGCGCCGACTGCTCGCGGCCGCCTTCCCCAACGCCGAACCGCGCTCGCTCGGCTACGCCAGCGTGGACGGCGGCCTCCTCGGCCGCCCGGTGGCGGGGCCGGATCCCCGCACCCACCGCGCGTTCACCCCGCACACCGTCGTCGAGATCCTCGACGAGACGACCGGCGAGCCGATCCGTGAGACCGGCCGGGCTGGACGCGTCGTCGTCACCCAGCTCTTCCGCCGCCTCATGCCGGTCATCCGCTACCCGGCCGGTGACCGCGCGGAGTGGACCGACGTCGAAGGCGGAGTCTTCCGCATCCTCGGCCGCGCCGAGGAAGGCGTGCGCGTGGGCCCCGTGTCGCTGTACGCGCAGGATGCCCAGGCCGCCGTCGCCGAGGCCGACACCGAGGGCCGCGTCATGGGCATGCAACTCGTCGTACGCCGCTGGGAGGGGCGCGACGGACTCGTGCTGCGCCTGGCCACCGCCCCCGGCGACGACGACCCGGCGGGTCTCGAAGTGCTCGCCAAGGCCGTGGTCACCGAGCTGAACGACGCCCGCCCGCTCTACCCGGACAGCGTCGCCTCCGGGTTCGTCCACCCGCTGCGCGTCGAATGGGCGCGCCACCGCGACCTGGTGGTCAACCCCCGCTCCGGCAAGCTCGTCCGCGTGATCGACGAGAGGCCGACCGCATGACCACCCCGACGATCACCGACCGCCGCCTCCCGCTCGTCCTGCGCAACCGCGCCTTCGGCACGGTATGGCTGGGCCAGGTGTTCACCCAGGCCGCGGTCCGCATGTTCCAGGTGGGCATCTCCTGGTGGCTCATCGCCTACGCCGCGTCCAGCGCGGGCGGCCTGGCCTCCGGGCTGTTCATGGCGGTCAGCACGGTGCCCGCCGTCGCGCTGGCGCCCCTGGTCGCCCACACCATCGCCCGCTGGGCCCACCGTTCGCTGCTGCGCGCCGCCGCGGGGGGTGCGGGAGCGATCGCGACCGCTCTCGCGGTGTGGGCCTGCGCGAGCGACCTGCCCATCGCGGCGGCGTACGCGGCGACCCTCGCCCTCGCCACCTGCCAGGCGTTCTTCGACCCCTGTCTGACCACCTCCGTGCCCGAGCTCGTGGACGACGAGGACATCGAGGCCGCGACCGGCTTCGAACTGTCCACCCAGTCCCTGGCGAGCCTGGGCGGCGCGCTGCTCGGCGCCCTCGTCGTGGACAGGGCCGGGGTGGCCGGACTCGCCGTCGGCTGCGCCGGCGCCTACGCGGCCGCGGCCCTGCTCATCGCGACCGCACGTTTCCGTACAGCCGATTCCGCTGCCGACGCCGCCGCGGACGCGCCCGGGGGAGAGGCGCCGCGGCGGACGCTGCGTCAGATCCTGGGCGCGCTGCCCTATGTGCGCGCGATCCTGCTCTGCTTCGCCGCGGCCAACCTCTTCACCACCGCCGTCTTCGTCGTGATGCCGCTGTACACGGCCTCGGTGCTGCACGGCGACGGCGGCACGGTGGCCCTCCTGGAGGCATCGCTCGGTGCGGGCACGCTCATCGGCTCGTTCACCGGCGCACGCGTACCGGGGCGGCCCACCGTGGTCGGCTCCCTCTGCCTCGCCATGATGGCCTTCGTGCTCGCCGTGCCCGGCCTGGTCGCCGCGCGGCCGGTCATCGCGGGCTCGCTGCTGGTGACCGGCTGGTGTGTGGGGGTGATCGGCGTCCGCTTCGTGGCCCTGTTCCAGCGGCTCGTACCCGCCGCCGACAAGCCCGCGTTCTTCGCCGTCATGCAGGCCGTTCTCGGCGCGACCTTCCCGGTCGCCTCGCTGCTCTTCGGCCTCCTCGGCGACCACCTGTCCGCCCAGACGCTGTGCCTGATCCAGGCCGCCGGTCTGGTGCCCGCTGCCGTGTTCCTCGGCCTCCTGGGCGACCGTCCGACGACGGCCACCGAACTTGACGGTCCGTCAACTGACCGCGACGCCAAGCCGGAACCGGCCGCCGCCGGAGGCACGCGATGACCGCCACCATCGAGCGGGCCACCCCCGCCGACATCGCCGACCTGCGGCAGCTCTACTACGCCGTGTACGGGCCGCACTACCCCACCGCCCTCGGTACGGACCCCGCCGAGATGTCCCGGCTCATCCAGGACCCGCACACCCTCTGGCTCGTGGCCCGCTGTGCCCGCAGCGGTGCGCTCGCCGGGTCGGCCGCGGTCCACGGCGAGGCGGGCAGCCGCATCGGCCGTCTCGAAGGGCTCGCGGTCCACCCCGACCAGCGCGGCACGGGGCTCGCCGGACAGCTCACCGAGGCTTTGTGCGCCCGCACGCTCGGCGCCGGGAAGCTCGACTCGGTGTACGCCACGGTCCGCACGGTCAGCGCCGGACCGCAGCGCGTCGTGGCCCGCAACGGTTTCCGCCCGCTGGGCATCCTGCCCAACGCCGTGGATCTCAGCAGCCGCGAAAGCCTCGCGCTCTACGCGCGTCACTCACCGGGCGTGTTCGACCGCCGGGTGCCCGTCGCCGAGGTGCCCGCCTCGCTCGCGCCCCTGCTGCGCACCGTCGAGGACAGCCTCGAGATCAGCTATGCGGACACCCGGCCGACCGCGCCGCGGCCCGCGCCCACCGGGGCCGTACCGGCTCCGCTGGAGATCGTCGAGGCCCCGGCGTTCGTCCGCCGCCGCTTCCACGAGCGCTTTCCCGAACCGGGCCGCTGGTTCTACCCGTTGCACACGCCCAACATCCTGCTCACCCCGGACGACGGCGGTTTCGAGGTGTACGCGTACCTCAACCGCACCGGCGGGTACTGTGCGCTGGTCACCGCCCACCCCGACCCGGCGTTCGCCGCGGGCTGGCTGGAGTCGGTCACCCGGACCCTGACCCGGGCCGGCGCCGGATACGTCGAGGCGCTGGTGCCGCTGGAACATCACGCCGCGCTCTCGGCGTTCGGCGCCCAGGGCTTCATCGCCGGGGCGCTGTATCCCGCGATGCGCCGGGACGGCGACGGCTTCCACGACTACGTCGTGATGTCCCGGACCACCGAGCACATCGACTTCCGCGGTGTAGTCGTCGAGCCACCGCTGCAACCCTTCCTCGATTCCTATGTGTCGGCCTGGGCGTCGACCTATCTGCCCTCACGTGAGGTTGCCTCATGACCCCCTCGAACCCCCATCTCGCCCCCGTCGACGTCCCGGACGCCACGGCGCTGGCCCAGGTCCAACAGCTCTGCGACCTGACCGAGCCGTACGCCTGCGGACCGGCCGAGGACGAGCTGTTCGCCGCCGCCATGGCGCAGAGCAACGCCTGGCACCGCGAGCGGTCCGGTTTCTTCCGGAGCCTGTACGACGCCGAGCGCCAGGACACTCCGTACGGCGCGCCGCTGGTGCACGCGAACTTCTTCAAGCGCCACGAGGTGCTTTCCATCCCCCGGGACGACGTCCATCTGCATCTGACCTCGTCGGGCACCACCGGCCAGAAGTCGCAGATGTTCTTCGACGAGTGGACCATCCGCTCCGCCCAGCGCATGGTCGCCCGCATCTTCGAGCGCAACGGCTGGATCACCCCCGACCAGCCGGTCAACTACCTGCTCTACAGCTACGAGCCCGCCCGCGACCTCAAACTGGGCACCGCGTTCACCGACAACTACCTGTGCGACTTCGCACCGGCACGCCAGGTCGAGTACGCCCTGCGCGCCACCGGCAACGGGCACGAGTTCGACCCCTTCGGCTGTGTCGCCGCGCTGCGCCGCTTCGCCGAGGACGACGCTCCCGTACGCATCCTCGGTTTCCCCGCCTTCCTCTGGTTCACCCTGGAGCGGATGCGGGCGATGGGCGTGGCGCCGCTCCAGCTCCCCGAGGACTCCCTGATCATCCTCGGCGGCGGCTGGAAGGGCCACACCGACCAGCAGATCGGAAAGCACGAGCTGTACGCCCGCGTCACCGAACAACTCGGCATCCCCTCCGAGCGGATCCGCGACACCTTCGGCTCGGTGGAGCACTGCGTCCCGTACATCGAGTGCGCGCACCACAACCTCCACGCGCCCGTCTGGTCCCGGGTGTTCATCCGCTCCACCCGCACCCTGGAGCCCCTCGGATACGGCGAGCGGGGCTATCTGCACCTGGTGTCCCCGTACATCACCTCCGTACCGGCGCAGAGCGTCGTCATGGGCGACCTCGCCTCGCTGCACCGCGGCGAGGAGTGCGGCTGCGAACTGGACACCGACTGGTTCACCATCCACGGCCGCGCCGGGGTGAGCCGCAACAAGAGCTGTGCCGTGGCCGCCGCCGAACTGATGAAGGGAATGTCATGACCGACGCCATCAACCACCACTACTGGCAGGGTGCCTTCATCGACGACGGCGAGGCAGCACGGCGCCTCGCCACCCTGCCCGCCACCGTCGAGGCCGCGCTCGCCACCCCGCTGGACAGCGAGACCGTCCTGGCCGCCTGCGACGCACTCGCGAACGCCCTGCGCGACCCCGGCCACCCCGTACGGGAACGGCTGGCTCCGCACCTGCCCGGCGGGGCCGAGGACACCGAGGGTCTGCTCGCCGAACTCGCCGCCTTCCTCGGCCGCGACGCGCTCACCCGCAAGCTGCGTCGCGAGCTCGGCGGCACCGCCCCGCAGTGGCTCAGCCGCCCCGACGCCAAGGAGACGGTGTACGAGGCGTGGGCGCCCGTCGGCCTGGTCGCCCACATCGCCCCCGGCAACGCGGCCACCGTCGCCCCGCTCAGCCTCATCGAGGGGCTGCTCGCGGGCAACATCAACATCCTCAAGACCAGCAGCGCCGACACCCTCCTCGCCCAGCATCTGCTCGCCGAACTCGCCGCATGCGACCCCAGCGGCACCCTCGCCGAGCGCATCATCGTGCTGCGCTTCTCCTCCGCGCGCGCGGACTGGCTGCGCCTGATGTGCGCCCCCGCCGACGCCGTCGCCGTGTGGGGAGGCGAGGCCGCGGTGGAGGGGGTGGCCGCCCATGTCCCGGCCGGCTGCCGTCTGGTGGAGTGGGGACACAAGATCTCCTTCGCGTACCTGACCCGGGACGCGTGGGCCGACGAGGCGACCCTGGCCGCGCTGGCCGAGGACATCTGCGTCTTCGAGCAGCAGGCGTGCTCAAGCCCCCAGGTCGTCTACCTCGACACCGAGGCCACGGACGAACTGCACGCCTTCGCCGATCGCCTCGCCGCCGCGCTGGACGCCCAACCAGCGCCTGTGGAGGGCGAGTTGGACCCCGCCGAGTACGCCGAGCTCACCACCACCGAGCACCTCGCCCGCCTGGAGGAACACCTCGGTCTGACCCGCGTCCTGGCCGCCCCCGACGGCAGCTGGCGCGTCATGGCCGACACCCGCCCGGCGCTCACCGCGTCCCCGCTGCACCGCAGCGTCTGGGTCAAGCCGCTGCCGCGCAAGAACGTCATCGCCACGCTGCGACCGATGCGCCGGTATCTCCAGACCGCGGGGATCGCGGGCACCCGCGCCGACATCGCCGAACTCGCCGCGGCCGTCCTGGCCGCCGGCGCCACCCGGGTCACCCCGGTCGGCGCCATGACCTCCGGCTACGTGGGCGAGCCGCACGACGGTGTGTACGCCCTCCAGCGCTACAGCCGCCGCGTCGCCGTCCAGGCCGACGCCCGCTTCTCCACCACCGCGTGCCTCGACGACCTCGTCCGGCGGCCCGCCTTCCCGGCGCCGACCGGGCCACTGCTCGACAAGGCGGGCGTCCAGGAGCTCAACCGGGAGGTCGAACGGCGCGACGCCGAGCTGTACTTCCGCAGCGGAGGCAGCACCGGCACGCCCGCCCTGTCCCTGTTCAGCTACGACGACTACGACGCGCAGATGCACGCCGCCGCCCGTGGCCTGCTCGCGGCCGGCTACGACCCGGCCGTGGACCGCACCGCCAACCTCTTCTACTGCGGCGGCATGTACGGCGGGTTCATCAGCTTCTTCTCCATCCTCGAACGCCTCGGCGGCGTGCAGATGCCGATGGCCGCCGGGGCCGACCACCGCGCCACCGCGGAGATGATCGTCGCGTACGAGGTCGACACCCTCTTCGGCATGCCCTCCTACCTGTGGCAGCTGCTGCACGAGGAAGCGGACCTGCTGCGCTCCTACGGCGGCATACGCAAGGTCTTCTACGGGGGCGAGCACTTCACCGAGGAGCAGCGCCGCACCCTCACCGAGACGTTCGGCATCGAGGTGGTCCACTCCATCACCTACGGCAGCACCGACCTGGGCCCGCTCGGCTACCAGTGCGTCGAGAGCGGCGGCAGCGTCCACCACCTCCACGCCGATCTGCACACGCTGGAGATCGTCGCCGTCGACGCCGACCGGCCGGTGGCGCCGGGGGAGACCGGCAGGCTCGTCTTCACCACCCGGGCCCGCCGAGGACAGCACCTCGACCGCTACGTCATCGGCGACCTCGGCCGTCTCCTGCCCGGCGACTGCCCCTGCGGCAATCGCTCCCCGCGCTTCGAACTGCTCGGCCGTCTCGGCGAAGTGATGCGCGTGGCGACGTACTTCCTCAACTACCGGCGGTTCGTAGCCATCGCCGAGGAGCACCTGCGCTACAGCGGTGAGCTCCAGGCCGTCCTGACGGCCGGGCCCGCGAGGGAATGCCTCACCCTCCGCATGGAGAGCTCTAAGGCACCCGACCCGGAGGTTGCGCGCGCCGCGTTCCTCGCCGAGTACCCGGAGGTGCGCTCGGCCGTGGACGAACGGCTGCTGGACTTCGCGGTCGAGGTGCGGGACGGCGCCGAGCTGGACCGTACGGCGACGAGCGGGAAGCTGCGGGCGGTCGTGGACCGCAGGCGGTAGGCACGGGAGCGGATGCGGGGCCGCCGTCGCTTCCCGCGTCACGGGGCGCCCCCGGGAACTCGTCCCAGTTCTCGGGGGCGCCGCCTCCTCGGCTGCCGGGGACGGCCCCAGCGCGCCCAGGTCCCCGCCGACCGGGATGAGCGCCACCGCTGGCTGCCCCGGCCGGGATCGCCTTCCCTGGCGGGCGGCCGCGCCTCCAGGACGGCCCCCGGCCGTTGGCCGCAGGTGAGGACCGGCCAGGGCACCGTGGCGTGGGCCCGACCCCCGTCCGGGCCCCGCCGTGGTGCGTACGCATCTTTTCGGTTGCCCGCCTCCAGCGGTAGCTTTCGACATGCACGCGCAAAAGCCCTGATGGGGACGTCAAGCGCACGGGGGGCCAACCTTGATACGGATTCACCTCGGGTCCGAGGGCTTGGGCAGCGTCCGCGTCTGCTCCCTGCCGGACTTCGGTGCCGAACTGACGGCAGCCGGTGGCGCCTACGCCCACGGCAGGCTCTCTCAGGGGCCGCTGGTGCAGCTCTACTCGCGCAGCCTCCAGCCGGAACTCGCCGAGGGTGTCGACAGCCTGTACCTTGCCCACCTGTTCGCCCGCCGCAGCCCCACGCCCTTCACCAAAGCCCTGGCCGAGGGCGACGAGCGGGCCCGCGGCGTCTTGGCGAACGCCATCGTCCAGCTGCGCGACACCGCCGTCGAGCCGCACCGCTCGGGCATCCGGTCCGCGGTCGCGACCCGGGCCGCCAGTCTGTCCCAGATCTACGTCGGCGGCGGCGCCTCCGCGATGCTCAAGCAGCTTGGCCACGGCATCCGGCTGCGTCGCGGTGTCCTGGAATTACCGACGGTCTTCGAGGCCGACTTCGAACTCGGCCGGGGTTCGCTGCACATCCAGGCGGTGGCCCTGAGCCAACGGGTCACCCTGGCCGAGCCCGAGAGCGGCGACCTGATCGTCCGGGTCCCGGCGGGCTCTGCCCCGCGCACCGAACCGGGGCACACGGCGGCGCTTCAGTCCCTGCTCGGCACGGGCAGGGCGGAGGCGCTGGAGAATATCGTCATGTCGGGGGGCGTCACGGGGCGCCAACTGGCCTCCCTGCTCGGTGTGTCGAACGCCGCGGCGAGTCGGCACGCCTCCGTCCTGCGCCGTGCCGGTCTGATCCGGACGCTGCGCAGGGGACAGGCCGTCGAGCACGTCGCGACACCGCTGGGCTACCGGCTGGCGCAGCCGGAAGCACCTACTGGGCTGTGATCGTGGGGCCTTTCGCCGCGGGCGGGGGCCCGGGCGACCGCGTTCAGCGCTTGGTGCCGCAGGACGGGCAGAAGGCCGTGCTGTCCGGGACCACGGCTTGGCAGGAGGCGCAGTGCGTCTGCTGGGCGAGGCGGTGGCCGCAGGCGCCGCAGAACGGCGCGCCGCGGGTTTCGGCCCGGCACTGCGGACACACCAACTGCCGTGCGGTGGCGGGGTCGTAGTCCTCTCCCTGGGTGCGTCCCCGCGCGTAGGCCTGGCCCGCCGCCATGTCGTTGATGCCCTGCCTGCGGGCCGCCTCCGCCTCCGCCGCCGTGTCGGGGGCGCAGTGCAGGCACAGGCCGTGTTCGGGATTCCAGCACCGTCCGCACACGTAACCGCTGCACCGCCCGCAGCGGTTGAAGTGCCCGCGCGCCGTGTCGACCGCCCGCTGGAAGGCCGCGTCGCGGGCGCCGCCCCAGCTGGCGCCCGCGAGACCGTCGGCGGCGCTGGACACGCCGTTGCTGGCCCGCCCGCCGATCACGCTCCAGGCCGCGGAGACCCCGCGGGACAGCCAGCCCGCCATGCGGCCCGCGGTGAAGTTCTCGAACGGCGACCGCCAGGTGTCGAAGCAGCGTGAGCAGTGGAACTCGAACTGGAAGCCCGCTCCGGTGCCGTGCTGCTCGCACAAGTCACGGTAGTTGTGGGAGAAGTAGATCTCGGAACTCATGGCACTCGCCCCCGAGTGGTCGTGACCGGACCCGCTGTGAGACGCGGGGGCGCGGGCCCCGGTTTCACCGGGACCGCGCCCCGTGGAGAACCGACACCGGGCGATCAAATCGCGTCAGGACCCGGCAAGTTCGGTCATGGGGCGGCCTGCTGCGCCCGTCGCCCCATATCCAGCCCGCCGCGCCGCCGCCTGGAAGCGGCTGGCCGTGCCGAGTTCCTCGTGGAGGCGGCTGATGCGGCGCGCCGCATCAGCCGTAGCGACCAGCCCAACTGACGCGCGTTGCCGCGCCCTTGAGGCCGCTGGCGAGCAGGGTGAGCATCAGGGCGGGCGGTCCTCCTCGCTGAGCGGGTCCTCGGCGGTGGCGTCGAGCGGAGTGGCCGTGCGCCAGCACAGCCTCCGCGGGTGGCCTCCGCCGCCGGGATTTCGAAAAAGGGCGCAGGGGCATGGTGAAATGCGAGCGGGCGAAGCATGTCCGTCGGATGCTCGCGCGCGCATTGAGCAGACAAAATTGAGCAGACAAATGGGCATGGCGAAATCTCGCGGGGCCACGTAATTCCCCAGGGGATCCGCATGGTTGTGGCCGCCGTGCCGAAAAGTGTCATCGACGGATTTCGCCGCGTCAACGGCGCTGTCGATGCTGGGGAGATCGTGCCCGGCCGTTCCGGTTTCTCGTGCTCGAAAGGGCACCTTTCTTTGCCCTCGACGCTGCTCCACGCGTCGATGGTCCGGAGCACAAAGGAGGCACGGCATCCGGAACGGGCCGCGCAGACGGGCCGGACCCGGCAGGACAGCTGTCCTGCCGGAACCGGCCCCTTCAGGCGGTCTGGATCAGCAGAGTGCGCAGGTCGTGCAGGTGCGGAAGCAGGACTCCCCGCCGGAAATGGCCGCGCCGCTCTCGGACTCGACGTCCTGGAGGGCGGTCTCGGTGAGGTCGATGTCGAAGAGGTCCGTCATGTTTTCGGACATGGAAATTCCTCCCTGTGGAACCTGTTGATTCGCCAGCATTCGGCGACTTGAGCGGAATCTAGGCAGGCACCGAAAGCGAAGTCAAGGGGTTACGGGAGAGGTGCGTCATGGCTAGTGTGACGGTATTCCCGGCGTAAGAAACCGGGAATTGGGGAGTCCGTTTCAGGGGGCATCAAGTAAGGGGGCGTGGCAGAGATGCGGCGTGGCCAAGGCGTGGATCCGGTGTTTCGGTGCGCGGATGGAGTGCTGCTGAGGGCGCCGATTCTGGCCCGGTCGAGCATCCGCGCCACGTGGGGGGACGAGGCACGCGACCGGCCGCAGGCGACCGGGGCGGAGCCCCGTGAACTCCGCGCCCACTTGCGGGAGATGCTCTCCGACGCGAGGTTCCGGGAGGCGCTGGACGTCTCCAGTCCCTCGCTCGCGCGTACCGTCGACGCGGTCCTCGCGGATGCGCCGGTGGCCGCCTCCGATCTCCGCAAGGCCCATCGGGCCGTGACCCGCTATCTGCTCAGGGCCTCCTCGCGGCCCACCCCTTTCGGCCTCCTCGCGGGCGTGCTGTGGGGCTCGTTCGGCGCGGCCACCAAGGGGGAGCTCACCGGCGCGGGGCACCGGGCGGTGCGTCCCGACGCCGGTTGGCTGGCAGGGCTGATCGCGCAGTGGGAGCGCGACCCGGCCATCCACATGGGGTTGAGCGTGGTGGTGAATGGCCTGTGCTTCGTGCGCGGCGGACGCCTGGTCCTGCCGTTCGCCCCGGCCGCGACCGCCGTCGGCTCCGACACCTCCTCGGGGGGCGGCCGTCCCACGTCGCGGACGCTGCGTCACACGCCGGTGGTGCGTGCCGTGGCGGAGGCGGCGGCCCGTCCTGTGCGCTGCGGCGACCTGGTCCGAGACGTCGAAGCACGCTTCCCCGGCGCGCCCGAAGGCGCCGTCGCGGGCCTCGTCGCGCAACTGATCGGGGCCGAGGTGCTGCTGACGGAGCTGCGCCCGCCGCTGGACTCGCCCGACCCGCTGGCCCACGTCGAGGCGCTGCTCCCGGCCGCCACGCCCGCCGCCCGGTGGATCGCCGACCTGCGCGCCCCCCTGGCCGACTACCGCCGCACCCCGCTGGGGAAGGGAAGGACGGCCTGGCGCACGGCACTTGCGTGTGCGGCGGCAGGCCCCGCGCCGGTCTCGGGCTCCGGCCCGGCCCCGAGCGCGGAAGCTCTCGCGGGAGGCTCGGGCCCCTCGGCGCACGCCGTCCAGGTGGACCTGCGCCTGGAGGGCAGCGCGGTGCTCTCCCACGCGGTGGCCAAGGAACTGGAGCGCGCGGGCACCGCGCTGTGGCGCCTGTCGCCGCCGGGAGAGGGCCGACTGGCCGCCTACCACCAGGAATTCGTGGAACGGTACGGTCTCGGGCGCTACGTGTCCGTCAAGGAACTCCTCGACCCCGACATCGGGCTCGGGGCACCGGCCGGATACCGCCTGCCCCCGAGCCATCGCCCCGAACCGGGGCCCGCACCCCTCGGGGCCGTGCGCCGACGCCTGCTGCTGGGGCTCGCGGCCGAGGCCCAGGCGCGTGGAACGCGCGAGGTCGTCCTGGACGAGGACCTGCTGAGCAGGTTCGAGGAAGCAGACCGGGACGAATCCGCCGACACCGTGCGGCCGCCCGCCCTCGAACTCGTCGTACGCGTGGCCGCGGAGTCCGCCGCCGCGGTGGACCGGGGCGACTTCACGCTCGTCCTGGGCGGCGCGGCCACCGCGTCCGGCGGCCTCATGGGCCGCTTCGCCCATCTCTTCCCGCCCGCGCAGAGCGAGGAGATGCGGCACACCGTGCGGGCCGCGCGCGAGACCACCGGACGGCTGCCCGTCCAGGTCCACCACCAGGCCTCGCACCACCGGCACGCCAACGTCGCCCAGGTGCCGACCTGGCTGGAGGGCCGCCTGGTCGTAGGCGCCCACCCGGGCCCGGCCGCGCCGGGCGTCACGGACCTCACGCTCGACGACATCGCGGTCTGCGCCGACTCCGAGGGCTTCCGGATCTCGTCCGTGGAGCTCGGGCGCGAGCTGGCCCCGTCGGCCCTCCACGTGCTCAACCGCGAACTGGCCGCGCCCAACGCGGTGCGTTTCCTCATCGAAGCCGCGGCGTTCAGCCGCAGGCAGGTGCGGCTGTGGGAGTGGGGCCCCGCGGAAGACCTGCCGTTCCTGCCCGCCGTACGCACCGGCCGCACCGTCCTGAGCCCGGCCCGCTGGCGACTGGACGCGGCCGGCCCGTCCCTCGACGAGTGGCGCGCCCTGTGGCAGGTGCCCGACCACGTCCAGCTCACCATCGGCGACCACCGCATCCCGCTCAACCTCGCGGTCCCGGCGCACCAGGAGATCCTGCGGCGTGAGTGCGAGCGCACGAGCGTGGCCGTGGTGCACGAGCTGCCTCTGGACCACGCCACCGACAGCGGCTGGTTGCACGGCCCCGGCGGCGCCCATGAGGTCGAGGCCGTGGTGACCCTGATACCCCGCCAGCCGGCGCCCGCGGCCCCCGCACGCACCACCCGCCCCGCCGTGCGGCGCGGCACCGGCGAAATCCCGCCGGGTGGCCCCTGGCTGTACGCGACCCTCTACGCCTCCGCGGAGCGCCAGGACGAGCTCCTGACCGGGCCGTTGCGCCACTTCCTGACCGAGCTGCACACCGCGCCCGTCGGACCGGGCGGCATCGACCGCTGGTTCTTCATCCGGTACGCGGATCCGGACCCGCATCTGCGGCTACGACTGCACGGAGACCCGGCGTTCCTGAACGGCGTCGTCCTGCCCCGCCTGCACGACCTGGCCGGGCAACTCGCCGCAGGAGGGCTCGCCCGGGGCCTGCGCCTGGACAGCTACGCACCCGAGACCGAACGCTACGGTGGCCCAGTCCTGCTCGACGCCGCCGAGGAGGTCTTCCACGCCGACAGCCGCCTGGTGCTGGAGCGGCTGGCGGCCCCCGCGCACGACCCGATCCTGTCCACGGCGTACGACGTGACCGAGCTGATGCGGGCCTTCCACCGGGGCTACGGCGGCGACTGGCGGCGCCGCCTCACCGCGACGTACCCCAAGCGCGAGCAGCACCACACGGCGTTCGCGGCACGACGGCGGGAAGCGCTCGCCCGGATCACGCCGGACGGCCTGCCGGACCCGGTGGCGCTGCCACACCACACGGCGCTGGAAGGCTTCGGACGGCTCGTGCGCGCGGAGGAGGAGCGCGGCACGCTGAGCGTCTCGCCGGACGCGGCGCTCGCCTCCCTCGTCCACATGCACTGCAACCGCCGCCTGGGCACGGACCGAACGGCCGAGGCGCAGGCCCTGGCCGTGGCCCGTGGCGCGGTCCAGGCGCACCTCGACCGGGAAAGGGCCCGCGCATGACCGAGAACCTCCCCGCGCGTCTCGCCGAGCGCCTGGCCGATCCGGCCGCCCTGGCCGGGCGCGTGATGGCCGCCGAGACGCCCGAACTGGCCGAGACCCGCTCCCTGTGGCATCCCCAGTCCCTCGCGGACGGCCACGCCGGAGTGGGGCTGTTCTTCGCGGCACTGGCCCACGACGAGCCCAGCTGCGCGAAGGCCGCGCACGCCCATCTGTCGGCGGCGGTCACCGGGGTCCGCAGACCGGCGAGGGAGGGGCTGTACGCGGGGCTGCCCGCCGTCGCCTTCGCCGCCCGGACCGCCATCACCCGGCCCGGCGAGTACGCGGCTCTGCTCGCCCAACTGGACGCCCAGGCAGCCCTGTTGGCACGCAGACTGGTCGAGGAGGACGCGCCGCGGGTGGCGCGTGGGGTGGCCGGGGCGAGGATGTACGGCTACGACGTGGTCGCCGGGCTCTCCGGCCTCGGCCGTCTGCTCCTGGCAGCCGGGCCCGAACACCGGTCCACCACGGAACTGCTCCTCACCCACCTCGTCGCGCTCACCCGCCCGGTCACGCTGCCGGACGGCCGGCTCGTGCCGGGCTGGTGGACCGGCGACCCCGTCCTGATCGGCGAACCCGACGGGCTCCCCGGCGGCCACTTCAACGCCGGCCTCGCGCACGGCATACCGGGTCCGCTCGCGCTGCTGTCCCTCGCCCACCGCGCGGGCGTGCGGGTGCCGGGCCAGGAGCAGGCCATCCGTGCCATCGCCGCGTGGCTGCTCGCCCGCCGCAGCCCCGACGGCACCGGCTGGCCCAACATCGTCCCGCTGCCCGCCGAGGTGGCAGCCGCCTCCGGTAAGCACCCCGGCCTGGCCGAGGCCCGCACCGGCTGGTGCTACGGCACGCCCGGGGTGGCCCGCGCCCTGCAACTGGCCGCCCTGGCGCTGAAGGAGCCCGAGTGGAACCGCCAGGCGGTGGCCGCGGTGGCCGCCGTCTGCGACAGGCCGGGCGGAGCCGCCGCCTTCGGTGATCCCACGCTCTGCCACGGCTTGGCGGGATTCACCACGATCGTGACTCTGATGGCACGCGAGCCCGGCGGGACCGAACTGGCCGCGCACATACCGGAGTTGACGCTGGCCCTCGCGAAGGCCGCCGACCTGGCGCACCCCTTCCTCTGGCCCGCCTCGGCCCCGGCCGGCTCTGCCGTCGTGCATCGCCCAGGCTTCCTCGACGGCGCCGCGGGCGCCGCCCTCGCCCTGAACTTCGCGACGAACCCGGACGCACGGTTCGGCGAACTGCCCTGGCAGGCGGCGCTGCTGCTCTGTTGAGGGCGCCGGAGGGTGGTGCTTCCGGCACAGCCGGGCATGCTCCGACGATTGCAATATGACGGCACGTCAGATATGACGGGACGTCACTAGAGACGGGAAGGGCTCATGGGGAATCGGGGCGTCCGGTTCGGTGCGGCGGCGCGAGGTGGAGGCGGAAGGCACCCTGGCAGCCGCTCCTCGCGATCGGTAAGGTCGGCCCCCGCGTGATCCCGCGCCCCGCACTTC
The DNA here is from genome assembly GCF_056431605.1 of Streptomyces sp. NPDC045846. NCBI lineage: Bacteria > Bacillati > Actinomycetota > Actinomycetes > Kitasatosporales > Streptomycetaceae > Streptomyces > Streptomyces sp. NPDC045846. Next base: position 203,013 of record NZ_JBWKKJ010000005.1, read on the forward strand.
TCGGCAGTGTTACGAGTACCGGCACCGGCACGCCCCCGCACCCGCGCACGACCTTGCACCTCCCGGATTCAGTACACGTCCCCGCACAGGCAGCGCACACCTACCCGCTTCAGCCCACGTCCCCGTATCGCCAGCGCAAGGCCCCGCATCAGCGCACGTCCCGGCAGTGGTACGAGCTTCGCCCGCGGCCCGGCGCCGCCCGATGGTGTCCGCCGCGGCCGTCCCGGGCTCACTGCTGCCGTAACCCCCCTCGCAGCACCACCGGTTTGATTCGGAGTGTTCATGACGCCCGTAGCGCCGAACCCTGAACTTGTCATCGGATTGAGCCCGTTGGGACTGCCCGACCCGCGCCCGGTCGCCGCGGTGAGCCGGGCCGGCGGACTCGGAGTGCTGGAGCTCGGGGCGGGTGACCGCCGGGCCAGGGAAGCGCTCGCGCGGGTGCGGCGCTGGACGCGGGGCACGTTCGCCGTCCGCGTCGGGCCGTCCTGCGCGCTGACGCCGGAGGAGGTCGCCGATGAGTGCGGCGGCGCCCTCCCCCCGGTCGTGGTGCTCGCGGCCGACGCCGACTGGAAGGCTCGCCAACTCGGCGACTCCTGCCGGGTGTTGGCGGAGGTGGGCGGCCGGGAAGAGGCGCGCCGGGCGGCGATGGACGGTGCGTACGGGCTCATAGCGCGCGGCAGCGAGTGCGGCGGTCGCGGCGGTGATCTGAGCACGTTCGTGCTGCTCCAGGCGCTGCTCGCCGACCCTGAGTGCGACCTGCCCGTGTGGGCCTGCGGCGGCATCGGCCCGCGCACGGCGGCAGCCGCGGTGGTCGGCGGTGCGGCCGGGGTCGTCCTCGACACTCAGCTCGCCCTGCTCGCGGAGTCCGGAATCGGGGACGAGGCGGCGGCCGCGCTGCGCACGATGGACGGGTCCGAGACGAGTGTCGTCGACGGCGTCCGGGCGCTGCGAAATGCCCGCACGGGACTCGAACTCCCCGTCGGCCAGGACGCGTTCCTCGCCGCCCGGTTCGCCGAGCGGTGGGGGGCCGTGGCCGGGGCCGTGCGCGGGGTGCGCGAGGCCATGGTGGCCGCCGTCGGCGACCCGGCCGGTGTGCGGGCCCTGGCGGCGGGCTCCGCCATGGCGAAGGCCCTCGGCACCCGCCTGCCCCTCGTGCAGGGCCCGATGACCCGGGTCAGCGACCGGGCGGGGTTCGCCGCGGCCGTGGCGCGCGAAGGGGCGCTTCCGATGCTGGCCCTCGCGCTGTCCGACGGCGAGCAGAGCCGCACCCTTCTGGAACAGGCCCGCCGTGAACTGGGCGAAAAGCCCTGGGGCGTGGGCATCCTCGGCTTCGCGGACAGCGGGATCAGGGCCGAACAGCTGGCGGCCGTACGAGCGGTCCGTCCCACCCACGCGATCATCGCCGGGGGCCGCCCCTCCCAGGCGGCCGACCTGGAGGCGTCGGGCATCAAGACGTTCCTGCATGTGCCGTCGGCCGCGCTGCTCACGCAGTTCATTGACATGGGCATGCGCAGATTTGTCTTCGAAGGGGCCGAATGCGGCGGACATGTCGGACCGCGCAACAGCTTTCCGCTCTGGGAGGCCCAGTTGGCGGTCGTCGAGCGGTACGTGGCGCGCACGCCCGGCGCGGCGGGCGACTTCGAGGTGCTGCTCGCGGGCGGCATCCACGACGAACGCTCCTCGGCCATGGCCGCCGCGCTCGCCGCCCCGCTCACCGCACGCGGCGTCGCGGTCGGCGCCCTGATGGGGACCGCGTATCTCTTCACTGCGGAGGCGGTGGAGTGCGGCGCGATCCAGCCGGCCTTCCAGCGCCAGGTGATCGCCGCCGGGGCCACCGCCCTCCTGGAGAGCGCCCCGGGCCATGCCACGCGCTGCGTCGCCAGCCCGTACACCGCCGACTACGCCGCCGCCCGCGCGCGCCTGCACGCCGACGGCACCCCCGACCGCCAGGCCTGGGAGGAACTGGAACGCCTGAACCTCGGGCGGCTGCGGATCGCCAGCAAGGGCGTGGAGCGCGAGGGCGACGAGCTGCGGCCCGTATCCGAGCAACGCCAGCGCGACGCCGGGATGTTCATGGCCGGGGAAGTGGCCGTGCTGCGCTCGGCGACCACGACCGTCAGCGCGCTGCACGACGCGGTGAGCCGGGGCGCCGCGGCCTTCACCGAGCGGCGGGCGGCCGAACTGGCCGAGACACTGGGCGCCGCCGAGGACACCGCCGAAGAGCCCGCCCCGCGGCCGCTCGACATCGCCGTGGTCGGCATGGCCTGCATGTTCCCCCAGGCCCCTGATCTGGCGACGTACTGGTCGAACACCGTCGGCGGCGTCGACGCGGTCACCGAAGTCCCCGCCGACCGGTGGGACCAGGAGATCTACCACGACGCCACGGGCGAGCGCGCCGGAACCACCGCCTCGCGGTGGGGAGGCTTCCTGCCGCCGATCCCCTTCGACCCGTTCGCGTACGGCATCCCGCCCGCCTCGCTCGGCAGCATCGAACCCGTACAACTGCTCGCCCTCGAAGCGGCCCGACGGGCGCTGGAGGACGCCGGGTACGGCGAGCGGGCCTTCGACCGTTTCCGTACGTCCGTGGTCTTCGGGGCCGAATCCGGCAGCGACCTTTCGGGCGCGACGACCCTGCGCACCGTCCTGCCCGCCTACCTGGGGGAGATACCGCCCGCCGTCGAGGAGCAGCTGCCCCAGCTCACCGAGGACTCCTTCCCCGGCATGCTCGCCAACGTCATCGCGGGCCGGATCGCCAACCGCCTCGACCTCGGCGGCGCCAACTACACCGTCGACGCGGCCTGCGCCTCCTCGCTCGCCGCGCTGGACGTGGCCTGCAAGGAACTCGCCTCCGGTACCAGCGAGATGGTGCTCTGCGGCGGCGCGGACCTGCACAACGGCATCAACGACTACCTGCTCTTCTCCTCCGTGCGCGCCCTCTCCCCGAGCGGGCGCTCCCGTACGTTCGACGCCTCCGCCGACGGCACGGTGCTCGGTGAGGGTGTGGCCTGCGTGGCGCTGAAGCGGCTGGCCGACGCCGAGCGGGACGGCGACCGCGTGTACGCGGTGGTCAAGGGGATCGGCAGCGCGAGCGACGGGCGCTCCCTCGGGCTTACCGCGCCCCGGCCCGAGGGCCAGCGCGCGGCGCTGGAACGGGCCTACCGGGCGGCCGGAATCTCGCCCGCCCGGGTCGGTCTGGTCGAGGCGCACGGCACCGGGACCGTGGTCGGCGACCGTACCGAACTGACCACGCTGACGGCCGTGTTCACCGAGGCGGGCGCGGCGCCGGGCGGCTGCGTGCTCGGCTCCGTCAAGTCCCAGCTGGGCCACACCAAGTGCGCGGCGGGCCTGGCGGGCCTGATCAAGGCGGCCATGGCCCTGTATACGGGAATCACACCACCCACCCTCCACATCCAGGAGCCGAACGCCGCCTGGGACCCCGCCGCCAGCCCGTTCGCCTTCCAAGCCGAGGCCCGGCCGTGGGCGGCCCCGGCGGCCGAACGGGTCGCGGGGGTCAGCGCGTTCGGCTTCGGCGGGACCAACTTCCACGCCGTGCTCACGGCCCACGACGCCGGGGCGCCCCCGGCCCAGGGGCACGAGGTGTGGCCCGCCGAACTGTTCCTGTTCCGTGGCGCGGACGGCGCGGCGGCCGGACGGGAGGCGCAGTGGCTCCTTGCCGAGCTGGACGGCCCGGGCGCACGCCTGCGGCTACGGGACGCCGCGCTGGTGGCGGCCCGGCGCGCCGCGACCCGGCCGGGCCCGGTACGGATCGCGGTCGTCGCCGAGAGCGTGGACGACCTGCGGGGGCTGCTGCGGAAGGCGGCGGACGGGGAGCGGGGGAGAGGGGTGTACACCGCGGACGGGGACGAGTCGGGCCGGCTTCCCGGCGGGTCCGCGGCAGAGGGGCGGGGGAGGGGCGGGAACGAGTCCGGTGGGCCCGAAGCCGACCGGCCCAGGGTCGCCTTTCTCTTCCCCGGTCAGGGCAGCCAGCGCCCCGGCATGCTCGGCGAGCTCCTTGTCGCCTTCCCGGAGGCCGCGCACCTGGTGCGGCAGGGCGGCGCGTACGCGTCCGCGCTCTATCCGCCCCAGGCGTTCGAGCCCGGTGCGGCCGAGCGCAGGCAGGAGGCGCTCAAGGACACGAGCATGGCCCAACCAGCCCTCGGAATAGTCAACTTGACGGCCTCCCAGGTCCTGGAGTGGGCAGGCGTACATCCCGACATGGCGGGCGGGCACTCCTACGGGGAGCTGGTGGCCCTGGCGGCCGCCGGAGCGCTGACCCCGCACGCGCTGCTCGACCTGAGCGCCCACCGGGCCGGGGCGATCCTGGCTTCGCTCGGTGACGACCCCGGCGCGATGGCCGCGGTCACGGCCGCCCCCGCCGACGTCGAGCGCGTCCTCGCCGCAGCCGGGCTGAGCGACAGGGTCGTGGCCGCCAACCGCAACGGCCCCCGCCAGACCATCGTCTCCGGCCCCACCGCCCTGGTGGAGGAGGCGCTGGAGCGACTGCGCGGCGCGGGGCACAGCGTGCGGCGCATACCGGTCGCCTGCGCCTTCCACAGCCCGCTGGTGGCGGGCGCGGGCGAGCGGTTCGCCCCGGTCCTGGCCCGGCACTCGGTCAGGGCGCCGGACTTCCCGGTCTGGGCCAACCGCACGGCCGCGGTCTATCCGGACCGGCCCGACGGCGTCCGGGCCGAACTGGCCGCGCAGATCGGGTCCCCGGTGCGCTTCGCCGAACAGGTCGAGGCGATGTACGCGGCCGGGGCACGCGTCTTCGTCGAAGCGGGCCCGGGCACGGTCCTGACCGGCCTCGTCGGCCAGATCCTGGGGGACCGCCCGCACCGGGCGGTCGCCTGCGAGCCGCGCCCCGGAGCCGGGCTGCGCGGACTGCTGGAGTGTCTGGCGCGGCTCGCGGTCGTGGGCGTGCCGGTACGCGCCGGACGGCTCCTCCAAGGCCGGGGCGCGGTGACGGAGCGACCGGAGCCGCCCGGCTGGACCGTCGACGGCCAACTCGTCCGCACCCGCTCCGGGGAGTTGCTGCCCGGGGCCCTGAAACCGGCCCGACGGGTCAGTCTGGAGACGAGCACAGTGACACCTGACCGTGGCCCCCGGCACGACGACCGCGACCTCATCGCGGACTTTTTGCGCACGAGCCGCGAACTGGTCGCGGCTCAACGGGACGTCCTGCTCACCCACTTGGGGGCCGCGGCCGGAGCCGCCTCCTCGCCGCAGGTGCCCGCTCTCCCGCCTCGTACGGAACCGGCCCCGGCGGTCGTGGTCGAGTCGGCTCCGCAGGCCACGGACACGCCGGTCGTCGTCGACGTCGAGCAGGCCGTGCTGAGCGTCATCAGCGAACGGACCGGCTACCCGGCCGACATGATCGAACCCGATCTGGACCTCGAAGCGGACCTGAGCATCGACTCCATCAAACGGACCGAGATCGTCGGCGAGCTGGCCCGCCGCCTCGCGGGGACCCGGACCTTCGACGACACGGAGATGGAGGAGCTGTCCCGGGCCCGGACGGTCGCCGCGATCACGGCATGGATCACGGAGCACGAGAGTCCGGCCGAGCCGGAAACGGCGACGGCCATGCCTGCGTCGGCCGGCACGGCCGCGCCCGAGCCCGGGAGCGAGCCCGTCCCGGGGGTGGCTCCGCGCCGCTGCCTCCTGGAACGGACGCCCCTTGGCCTGCCGGTCATCCCGTCGGTCCCCGACCTGCACGGCAGGCGCTTCGTCCTGCTCGGCGTCGGCGCCACCGCCGACGAGCTCGCTGCCCGGCTGGTCGGCAGGGGCGCGCAGGTCGTCACGCACGACACCGACCGGCGGCTCGATCCGGCCGACGGGCCCCTCGACGGGGTCTTTCACCTGGGGGCCGTGGCCCCCGAGGACGCGCCTGACGGCGGCGCGGCGCTGCTGCCCGGAGCCTTCGAGGTCTTCCGGTCCGCCCTGCGCCTCGCACCCCGTCGGCTGATCTGCGGCAGGACCGCCCCCGGCAGTGGAGAGGACGCGGGGGCGGGACTGCACGGCCTGTTCCGGACCATCGACCGGGAGTACGCCGACGTCGCCGCCCGCGTCGTAGACCTCGATCCGGCGGTCACCGCCGCCCGGCAGGCCGACTTCCTGCTGGCGGAGCTGTATGCCGAGGACCGCGCCCCCGTCGTCGTGCGCACCGAGGCGGGCCGGTACGGGTACACGCTCGTGGAGCGCGGCCTCGGCGGCCTGGCGCGCACCGGGGCGGGGCCCGCCGGGGTCGGAGCCGCCGAGGCCGCCGCGCTCGGGCTCGACCGGGACTCCGTGGTCGTGCTCGCCGGAGGGGCACGCGGGATCACCGCCGACTTCGCCCTTGCGCTCGCGGCGGCCTCCCACTGCCGGATCGAACTCCTCGGCCGGACCGCGCTGCCCGCCGGACCCGAGGACCCGGAGCTCGCGGACGCCGCCGACTCGACCGCGCTGCGAGCACTGCTCGCCGGACGGGGCGAGCTGACCCCCGCGACGATCGAGCGCGAGGTCAAGAACGTGCTCGCGGCCCGTGAAGTCGCCCACACCCTCGACCGGTTGGGGCAGCTCGGCAGCCCGGCCGCGTACCGCGTCGCCGACATGTGCGACGCGGCGGCCGTGGCCCAGGCCGTCAAGGAGATCCAGGCGGAGCAGGGCCGCATCGATGTGGTGGTGTACGCGGCGGGCGTGATCGAGGACCGGCTCATGGAGGAGAAGGACCCCGAGTCGTTCTGGCGGGTGTACGCCACGAAGGTGGACGGCGCCCGCGCGCTGCTCGACGCCGCGGCCCAGTTGCCCCACGGCCCCCGGACGGCCGTGTTGTTCGGCAGTGTCTCCGCCGTACTCGGCAACCGGGGACAGAGCGACTACGCCGCCGCCAACGACGCGCTCGCGCACGTCGGCGAGCAGTGGGCGCGGCGCACCGGTCGGCGCGCGCTGACCGTGCACTGGGGGCCGTGGGCGCCGTCCGGAGCGCACGGCGGCATGGTCACCCCGCACCTCGCCCGCGAGTACGCCCGGCGCGGAGTGGCGCTCATCGACCGCGAGGAGGGCGCGCTGGCCCTGCTGCGGGAGCTGGCCTGGGGCGACGAGTCGGCCACGTCCGTCGTCTACACGGCATCGGCCCTGTGACATGGCCGACCGGACACCGGCCCCGGCCGGTTTGAGGGAGCGTCAGATTCCGGTCGCCATCGTCGGCATGGCCGTCCTGCTGCCCGGCGCCAAGGATCTCGACGCCTACTGGCACAACCTCGTGGGCGGTGTGGACGCCGTGCGCGAGGTGCCCGAGGGACGCTGGGACCCGGTCTACTACCGGCCCGGCGACCCGGGCGGCGGCGCGGACCGGATCTACTGCCGGCGCGGTGGCTTCGTCGACGGCCTCGCCGAGGTCGACGCCGCCCGCCACGGCATCATGCCCCACTCGGTCGCGGGCACCGAACCCGACCAGCTCATCGCGCTCTCCGTCGCGGCCCGGGCGATCGCGGACGCGGGCGGTGAGGAGCGGCTGCCCGAGCGCGGCCGGGTCGGGGTGGTTCTGGGCCGGGGCGGATACCTCACTCCGGGACTCGTCCGCCTCGACCAACGAGTGCGCACCGCCCATCAGTTGACGCGCACCCTGGGCGAGCTGATGCCCCATCTCGCCCCGGACCAGCTCGACCGGGTCCGGGCCGCGTTCACCGAAACGCTGGGACCCGAGCATCCGGAAGCGGCCATCGGACTCGTCCCCAATCTCGCGGCGTCCCGCATCGCCAACCGGCTCGACCTGCGCGGCCCCGCGTACACCGTGGACGCGGCCTGCGCGTCCTCGCTGATCGCGGTCGACCAGGCGGTGGGCGAACTCGCCGCGGGCCGCTGCGACATGATGCTCGCGGGCGGGGTGCACCACTGCCACGACATCACCCTGTGGAGCGTCTTCACCCAGCTGCGCGCCCTCTCGCCGAGTCAGCGCAGCCGCCCCTTCCACGCGGCGGCCGACGGCATCCTCATCGGAGAGGGCACGGGTGTCGTCGTCCTCAAGCGGCTCGCGGACGCCGAACGCGACGGCGACCGCGTGTACGCGGTGATCCGGGGCACCGGCGTCGCGGGCGACGGCCGCGCCGCGGGGCTGATGAACCCCGATCCCGGCGGCCAGACCCGTGCGGTCCGGCAGGCCTGGCGAGCCGCGGGCCTCGACCCGCGTGCCCCCGGCTCCCTCGGCCTCCTGGAGGCGCACGGCACCGGCACTCCCGCGGGCGATGCGGCCGAACTGGCCACACTGGCCGAGGTGTTCGGACCGGCCATGGAGGGGGCGGCCACGGCCGTCATCGGCTCGGTGAAATCGATGATCGGCCACTGCATGCCCGCCGCGGGCGTCGCCGGTCTGGTGAAAGCGGCCCTCGCCGTGCATCACGCGACCTTGCTGCCGACCCTGCACTGCGACGAACCGCACCCCGCGCTCGCCCGCACCCGGTTCCGTCCGGCGGCACTCGCCCGGCCGTGGCAGGATCCGCTGCGCCGGGCGGCCGTCAACGCGTTCGGGTTCGGCGGGATCAACGCCCACGTCGTCCTGGAACAGGCCCCGGGCGCCGTGCCCGCTCCATGCCGGACGGCCGTGCGCGAACCGGAGCGGGTGCTGCGCCTGAGCGCGGGCAGTGCCGAGGGCCTGGCGCGGCTCCTGGACGCGGACGACACGACGGTACGGGCACGCGGTGACACCTCGTACGCGCGGGACACCGTGCAGGTCTCGCCAGCGCGCCTCGGCATCGTCGATCCGACCGCCAAGCGGCTGGCGCTCGCGCGGCGGGCGGTGGCCCAGGGCCGTCCGTGGCGCGGCCGCAGCGATGTGTGGTTCGCCCCGCATCCGCTCCTGGGACCTGCGGGCGGGGGCAAGGTGGCATTCGTCTTCCCCGGACTGGAAGCCGAGTTCGCCCCCCGGGTGGATGAGGTGGCCGAGCACTACGGGCTGCGGCTGCCGGGCCGTGCGTACACCGAGGCGAGCGACGTCGCCCGGCACGGACTCGGCGTGCTCCGCGTCGGCAGGGTTCTCGACGAGGCCCTGCGCGCGCTCGGCGTCCGGCCCGACGGGGTCGCCGGACACAGCGTCGGCGAATGGGCGGCGATGATCGCGGGCGGCATGTTCGCGGCCGACGAGGCGGACGCCTTCTTCGCCTCTTTCGACCCCGACACGCTGCGGGTGCCGGGGCTCGCGTTCGCGGCGATCGGCGCCCCGGCGGCCCGGGTGAGCGAGGCGCTCGCCGACTGGCCGGACCTCGTCCTCTCGCACGACAACTCGCCCGGCCAGTCGATGGTGTGCGGCCCGGAACAGCCGGTCGAGGAGTTCGTGGCGAAGCTCCGCGCCGAACACGTGATCTGCCAACTGCTCCCGTTCCGCTCCGGCTTCCACACGCCGATGCTCGCCCCCTATCTGGCCCCCATGAAGCGGGGTGTGGACGCGGCGGAGATCCTTCCGCAGCGGATCCCGGTCTGGTCCGGCACCACGGCGGCCCCGTTCCCCGCCGACCCCGACGGGGTCCGCGCCCTGTTCGTCCGCCACCTCCTGGAGCCGGTACGGTTCCGGCCGCTCGTCGACGCCCTGTACGCGGCGGGCTTCCGCGCCTTCGTCCAGGTGGGCACGGGCCGGCTGACCTCGCTGCTCGACGACACCCTCAAGGACCGCGACCACCTCACGCTCGCCGCCAACTCACCCCGACGCGGCGGACTCGCACAACTGCTGCGGGTGGAGACGGCGTTGTGGACCGAGGGGTACGCGCTCACGCCCGCCCGGCCGGACGGGCCGCGCTCTTCCGCCGCCCCGACCCCCCTCGACCTGACCGCCGCGCTGATCCCTCTCGCCCCCCACCGCGTGGAAGAGTTACGCGACGAGCTGCGCGTCCGTTCAGAAGAGGCGCCGCCCCAACGCAACGCCTCAGCAAGGCTGTTGAGTGAATCCGTCACCCGGCTCCACCCCGTCGCCGCGGAGCTCGACGCGCTGATGCGGGAGACGGTGGACAGCGTCACGGCCGTATTGGAGGGAGCCCGAACTCCAAAGGCGGCGGCCCCCGCGGCGGCGGCACTGGCCGAATCCGACATCGCCGCCCCGCCCGCCGAGCAGCGCACCCGACTGCGCGTCTCCACCGCCTCCATGCCCTACCTCCTGGACCACTGCTTCTTCCCGCAACGGCCCGGCTGGCCCGACCCCGCCGACCGGCATCCGGTCGTCCCCGCCACCACCGTCCTGCACCACCTGATGGCCGCAGCCGAGCGCGCGGCACCTGGACAGCGCGCGGTGGCCGTGCACGATGTGCGGCTGGAGAAGTGGGTCAGCGCCATGCCGGAAGTGGAGGTGACCCTCACCGCCCGGCCGCAGGGTTCCGGTCAGTGGGCGGTCGCGTTCGGGCCGTACGCCCGCGCGACCGTGCAGCTCGCCCCTGCCTACCCGGCCCCGTCGCACGCACCGCCTCTGGACGCGGCCGACGAACGCGCGCCCGACATGGCGGCGGCCCAGCTCTACGAGGACCGGTGGATGTTCCACGGACCCGCCTTCCGCGGCGTCACGGCACTGCGCGGGATCGGGCCCGGACACGTCCGCGGCACCCTCACCACGCCGTCCGCGCCGGGCGGGCTCCTCGACAACGTGGGCCAACTCCTCGGCTACTGGCTGATGTCGACCCACCCCACCCGGACCGTGATCTTCCCGGTCGGCATCGAGCGGGTCGTCTTCCACGGACCGCCCCCGCCTCCCGGCACCCGCCTGGACTGCCATGCCGTCATCACCTCGCTCACGGAGGACACCCTCCTCGCGGACGCCCGGCTCACCCAGCCCGACGGGACGGTGTGGGCGGAGCTCTATGGCTGGCGCGACCGGCGGTTCTCCGGGCTCGACGCGCGCAGGTCCGGCGGCTACCCGGAACACCGCGCCCTCGCCGAGGCGCAGCCCGGCGGCTGGTGCCTGCTGCGCGACGCATGGCCGGACCTGGCCTCGCGCGACCTGCTGATGCGCATGCAACTGGGCCGGGCCGAACGGGAGGCCTACGAGGCGCGCCCGCCGCGCGGACGGCGCCAGTGGCTGCTCGGCCGGATCGCCGCCAAGGACGCGGTCCGGCGGTGGCTGTGGGAGTGCGGCGAGGGCGCGGTGTTCCCGGCCGAGATCGAGATCGTGAACGAGGAGTCGGGGCGGCCCCGGGCGGTGGGGCTGCACGGACGCACGCTTCCGCCGCTGGACCTGTCCCTCGCCCACCGCGGGGACCTCGCGGTCGCCCTCGTCCGCCCACCGGAAGACGGCCCGTACGCGAACGGCGTCGGCATCGACGTCGAAGAAGTCGCCGACCGCACCCCCCAGACCCACCGCGTCGCCCTCGGCCCCCGCGAACTCGCCCTCCTCGGCGGGCTCGTCGCCGCCGAGTCCGGGCGTACCGAGGCGCTGTGGTTCACCCGGTTCTGGGCGGCCAAGGAGGCGGCCGCCAAGGCGGAGGGCACCGGGTTCGGCGGGCGGCCGCACGCCTTCGAGGTCACCGCGGCGGCTCCCGACGCCCTCACCGTCACCGTCGACGGTCGCCACCACCACATTCGTTGCACCCACGTCGACCCCACCCATGTCGTGGCCTGGACCACGTCTGCGACGACCCTCAAGGAGAGCACTCAGTGACCACCAGCGAACGGCCCCCCGGCGCCACCCCCCTCGCACCGCCGGACGGGGAGAGGATCCTGGCCGAGATCGCCGGGCTGATCGTGGAGGTGCTCGGGGACTACGCCCCCGACCCCGCCGACATCCGCCCCGAGACCCTGTTCGGCGACGACCTGGAACTGGAGAGCATCGACCTGGTCGTGCTGTCCGGCCACCTCCAGGAGCGGTACGGCGACCAGGTCAACTTCGCCGAGTTCGTTGCCTCCCTGGAGATCGACGAGGTCATCGAGCTGTCCGTCGGACGGCTCGTCGACCACGTCCTGCACCGCCTCGGCGCCGCCCCGCGATCGGGAGCGGCCCCATGGTCATGATCCGCGCGAACGGCATCGGCCTGCACGTCCAGCGGATGCGCCCGCCCCGTCAACCGCCGCACGCGACCGTGGTGTTCGTCCACGGCGCCTTCATCGACAGCCTCGCCAGCTACTACTTCACCCTCGGCCCCCGCTTCGCGGAGGCCGGGTTCGACGCCGTCATGTACGACCTGCGCGGCCACGGCCGCAGCGAACGCCCGCCCCGTGGGTACGCCTTGGAGCACTTCACCGCCGACCTCGACGCGCTGCTCGACGAACTGGACATCACCGACCCCGTCCACCTCGTCGGCAACTCCTTCGGCGGCACGGTCGCCCTCGACTTCGTCGTCCACCGGCCAAAGCGCGTCGCCACCGTCACCGTGGTCGAGTCGGGCCCCGCCAGCCGCGCCTGGTCGCACACGATGACGTCCGCCCTGCGCCACGCCGGGGACATGGGGGACGACGAGGCGCTGGTGTGGTTCACCGAGCAGTACGGGACGCTCTCCTCGACCCGCACCGGCGACGCCCGCCACGACGCGCACATCCGCCGGCTCGGCCGGGCCGCTGCCCGGCTCGTACGCTCCACCACCATCGCCGAGGACATGCCCACCGGGCGGGTGCTCACCGACGAACAGCTCGGCGGGGTCAGTTGCCCGGTGCTCCTGGTCAACGGGCAGGAGGGCCTGGTGGCCGCCGAATCCGCCCGGCTGCGGTCACTGCTGCCGCACTGCTCGGTCGCGGTGGTCCCCGGGCAGAAGCACTCCGTCCTGGTCGAGGCCTCCGACGAGGTGGGGCGGCTCGCCCTGGACTGGGTGCGCGAGCACGCCGCGGCCGCGCCCAGTGGGCCGGGGCCGGTCCGGTGAGCCGCTTCCTGTTCGTCGTGCCGCCGCTGACCGGTCACATCAACCCCGCGGCCGCCGTCGCCGCCGAACTGACCGCGCGCGGCCACGAGGTGGCATGGGCGGGTCGGCCCGGGATCATCGGGCGGCTGGTCGGGGAGCGGCCCCGGGTGTACGTGTGCGCCGGGCCCGACCACCTCGCGGGACGGCCGCCCCAATTGCGCGGGCTCGCGGCGCTGAAGTTCCTGTGGGCCGACTTCCTCGGCCCGCTCGCCGAGGCGATGGCACCCGGGGTGGCGGCGGCGATCACCGCCTTCGGACCGGACGTGGTGGTGGCCGATCAGCAGACCGTCGCGGGCGCCCTGGTGGCGGAGCGGCTCGGGGTGCCGTTCGCGACGTCGTCGACCACGTCGGCCGAACTCACCGAGAGCATGGCCGCCATGCCGGGCGTGCGCGGCTGGCTCCTTGGGCTGCTGCGGGAGCTGCGCGAACGCATCGGCGATCCCGCCGCCACCCACGACCCGCGCTTCTCCCCGGCGCTCACCCTCGCCTTCACCACCCCCGAGCTGACCGGCCCGTACACCGCGCCGGAGACAGACCTGCGCTTCGTCGGACCGGCGCTGGCCGCCCGGCGTTCCGCCGCCGGGGACTTTCCCTGGCAGTGGCTGGACCTAGCGCCGGGGACGCCCTCGGTCCTGGTCACGCTGGGTACGGCGAACATCGACGCGGGCGGACGTTTCCTCGCCGAGAGCGTCGCGGCGGTCCGCGCCCGTGCCGGACGGCTGCGGGCGGTGGTGTGCGACCCCGGCGGACTGCTCGGGGCACAGCCACCGGGGCCCGATGTGCTGGTCAGGGCGGACCTGCCGCAGGTCGCCGTCCTGGAGCGGATGACGGCGGTCGTCTGCCATGCGGGACACAACACGGTCACCGAGGCGCTGTGGCACGGCGTGCCCCTGGTGGTCGCCCCGATCAGGGACGACCAGCCGGTCGTGGCGGCCCAAGTGGTCGGTGCCGGGGCCGGGTTGAGGGTGAAGTTCGCGCGGGCGGGCCGCGAGCAGATCGGCGCGGCCCTGGACGCGGTGGTGACCGAGCCGGGCTACCGGGACGCGGCCCGCCGCGTCCGGGACGCCTTCCGTGCCGCCGGCGGCGAGGCGGCCGCCGCCACGCATCTGGAAAAGCTGGCCGCGCCCCTCGCCGAACGCCCGCGATGACGCCCCCGCCCCGCCCCGACAGAGCCCCCACAGAGAGGCACGCACATGCCCGACAGTGAACGGATCGCCCGGCTCCGCCCCTCGTACCAGGCCGAACTGGCCCGCGGCACGGCCCGCTTCTTCCTGCCCGCCCGCACCGACTGCCCCTGGTGCGGGGGCTCACAGCTGCGAGGCAAGTTCCGCACCACGGACCTCATCCAGGGCAAGCCGGGCGAGTTCGTCCTCGACCAGTGCCGCGGCTGCGGTCACGTCTTCCAGAACCCGAGGCTGAGCCAGGAGGGCCTGGACTTCTACTACCGGGACTTCTACGACGGGCTCGGCGCCGAGACGACCGCCAAGATGTTCGAGGGCAACGGCAGCAAGAAACGCTTCCGCCGCAGCGCCCGGGCCCTGCGGCGCGTCGCCCTGCCCCGCCGCTGGCTGGACGTCGGCACCTCACTGGGCCACTTCTGCGCCACCGCCAAGGAGGTGCTGCCCGACACCGACTTCGACGGGCTCGACATGAGCGAGGGCGTCGAGCGGGCCGCCAAGGAGGGCCGCGTCCAGGACGCCTACCGGGGGTTGTTCGTGGACCTCGCCGACGACATGGCGGGCCGCTACGACGCGGTCAGCATGTTCCACTACCTGGAGCACACCCTCGACCCGCACCGTGAACTCGTCGCCGCCCACACGGCGTTGAAGCCCGGCGGTCACCTCCTGATAGAGGTCCCCGACCCGGAGTCGCTGTCGGGACGGCTGCTCGGCCGGCTCTGGCTGCCCTGGTTCCAGCCCCAGCACCTGAACATGGTCCCGATGGGCAACCTGTGCCGACGGCTGCGCGAACTCGGCTTCACCATCGAGGTGGCCGAGCGCCGCGACGCCCACATCCCGGCCGACCTGGTGTGCGCCGGCTGGTTCCTGCTCGGCCGGCTGCTGCCGCGCGACGACGCACCCTGGCGGCCCCGCCGCCCGGGCCGCGCCGCCCGCGCCCTTCGCCTCGCACTGGTATGGGCGGCGCTGCCGGTGCTGATCGCGGTGTACGTCCTCGATCAGCTGGTCAACCCGCTGGCGCGGCGGACCCGCTTCTCCAACGCGTACCGGGTGATCGCCCGCCGCGCCGGGTGAACGTCGAAGCCGCAGGCCCACCGGCTCCTGTCGACTGCCTCAGCGGGCGCCGTCGTGACGCAACCGCGGCAGCAGCTGTTTGAACGCGTCCGACGGGAAGTAGCGCAACTCGCCGTTCTTGACGGTGGCGTTGAGCGGATCCAGCCGCCCGCCGTGCAACCAGAACACGTCCTGGCTCAGCACGGCCCCTTGCTCCGCGAAGCCCCGGACGGCGGACACCAGGGGATCGAGCAGGCCCAGGTCGTCCCCGCTGAGGATCGGGACGGCGTAGAAGCGGTTGTTGCTCGGCATCGCGACCAGCGCGCCGTGCGGCAGCTTGTGCCCCAGCACCTCCTCCAGACGCAGGACGTGCGCGGCGCCAGGCAGGCCGTCCTGGCCGGTCACGACGTACAGGGCGGGTCCGCCGTTCCCGCCCGCCACGTTCTCGATCGCCAGGCGGTCGCGCGCCATGTTGCCCAGCGCGCGGACGAGCAGATCGGGGGGCGTGGCGTTCCAGCGCGGTGCGAAGTGGGCGGGGACGGCGTGGGCGGTGCCGAGCGCCCCCATCGCCACCAGGAGCGCGGCCAGGCCCCCGCCGAGCTGCGCGGTGATCGAGTCCGGGCCGAGATCGGCGACCGGGGTGACCACCAGCCGGAGCCGGGAGTCGAGCTCCTGCACGGGGATTTCGGCAAGCCGGCTGCACGGACTGTGATCGGGACACCCCTCGCCGGAGACCGTGTCGCGCCGCTTCCCTCGCCCGAACAGTGCCATTGCTCTCCCCTGTCGTCGACAACACCATGCGTGTCCTGGATGACGCGGGCGTCGTGGTCTGCGGTTCCGCCCAGGGCGGCCATGGGCCCGAACCCCCGGTCAGCCGACCTGAGTTGGGGGTTGGCCTCGGCGGGTGGGAGCCGGTACGACCTCGGAGGTGTCCAGTGGGAGGCGGGCCAGGAGATGGGCTCCCGGTCCCGCGTCCTCGACGGTGAGGGAGCCGCCCAGTTGGGTGGCGATGTCGCGGGCGATGGCCAGGCCGAGACCGGAGCCGCCCTGGTCGCGGCTGCGGGCGTCGTCGAGCCGGGTGAAGCGCTCGAAGACCCGCTCTCGGTCGGCGGGCGGGATGCCCGGGCCGTCGTCACTGACTTCCAACACCGCTGTGCCCCGGGCCCCGTCCACGCGCAGGGAGAGCAGCACGCGGTGATCGGCGTGCCGTTGTGCGTTGTCGAGCAGATTGGTGACGAGCCGGGCAAGCCGCAGCGTGCTGCCGCGCACCGTGACGTGCGGTGCGATCTCGGTGTCGACCGGGACCCGGTCCAGCTTGCGTGTACGGGCCGCTTCCCGGACGACCTCCGTGAGGTCGACCGCGTCGGAAGGGGGCGCCTGCTCGGTGTCGAGCCGGGCGAGCAGCAACAGGTCGGAGGCCAGGTCCTGGAGCCGTACGGTGTCCTCCAGGGCCCCGCTGACGAGTTCGCCCCACAGGTCGGGGTCGGGATGTGCCTGGGCCACCTCGAGTTGCGTACGGAGCACGGTGATCGGGCTGCGCAGTTCGTGCGAGGCGTCCGCGATGAACTGGCGCTGGCGGACCACGGACGCTTCGAGACGGTCAAGCGTGGTGTTCATCGTGGCTGCCAGCCGGGCGATCTCGTCCTGACTCGGCGGCACGGGTACCCGGCGGCGCAGATCGCGGTCGCTGATCTCGGCGACCTCGGCCCGGATCGCCTCGACGGGACGCAGGGCCCAGCCCGTGACCCGCCAGGTGACCAGGGCGACGGTGAGGACGAGCAGCGGCACGGCGAAGATGAGCGAGGCCCGGATGAACTCGTCCGCCGCGTCGGCCTCCCGCAGTGACGTGCCCGCGTACACGGTGACGAGGCCCTTGCTGGTGGCGGTGGTGACCTGGACGACGCGCTGACGGTGCTCCTCACGCACGGGCCCGCCCTTCCACGTGCCTCGTACGGTGCCCGCTGCGGTGGGGCGCGCGGGGGAGAGGGCGGGGCGGCCGGTCAGGTTGGGGCTGGCCGCGAGCACCCGGCCGTGGGCGTCGACGACCTGGAGGAAATCGGTGCCGCGGTCGGGTGTCAGGACGGCGTCGAGCCGGCCCTCGGCCGCGAGCCCGGCGGTGACGACGGCTTGTCGTTCGGCGTCGGTCTGGGCGTTGCGCAGCAGGTTGTTCTCCAGCAGCCCGAGCAACCCGAAGGAGGCGACGCCGAGCGCCAGCGCGACGACGACGGAGGCGCCCAGCGTGGCGCGGGCCCGCACGGAGCGGGGCCGCAGCCGCCGGGCGAGACGGCGCAGCACGGCGACGACCCGGTGAACGACGGTGCTGGGCGCGGTGGCGGCGTGTGCGTCCTGCTCAGCCACCGTCGGCCGCCAGCCGGTAGCCGGCGCCGCGCACGGTCTCCACCGCCGCCCGCCCGAAGGGCGCGTCGATCTTGCGGCGCAACGCGCTGACGTGGACCTCGACGACGTTGAGGTCGCCTTCGTAGGCGGCGTCCCACACCTGTTCAAGGATCTCCCGCTTGGGGACGACCTCACCGGCACGCCGGGCCAGATGTACGAGCACGGCGAACTCGCGGGAGGTCAGCCGGGCCTCGGCCCCACCCCGGGTGCAGCGCTGCTTGGCCGGGTCGATCACCAGGTCGCCGAACTCCATGATCTGCGGGCTGCGCCGCCCCGTGCGCCGCACGAGCGCGCGCAGCCGGGCCACGAGGACGACGTACGAGAACGGCTTGGACAGGAAGTCGTCGGCTCCGGTGTCGAGGGCCTCGGCCTCGTCGTACTCGCCGTCCTTCGCGGTCAGCATCAAGATGCCCGACTCGCAGCCCGCGGCACGCAGCCGGGCGCAGACGCGGTAGCCGTTGATCCCGGGCAGCATGATGTCGAGCACGATGACGTCGTAGTCGTGCTCGCCCGCGAGCCACAGGCCCTGCGGCCCGTCGTGGGCGACGTCCACCGAGAAGCCCTCGGCCTGAAGCCCCCGTTGTAGGGCCGCGGCCAGCCGCCGCTCGTCCTCGACCACCAGTACGCGCATGGGGTCAAGGTTCTCAGGTCGCGTCGCCCGCTTGCTGAAGGGTTCTTCAGGTCGCTTCAGCAAAGCTTCAGCATGCTCCCCGCATGCTCGGCCCGAGCCGGGCGCGTGGTCCGGTGGAACACGAGGAGCAGCCAGATGAATCAGTCCAGTCCCCAGCCTCCCGAGTACCCCGTGGGTCCGGGCGAGGAGGCTGCCGGGCCGACCGGCAAGGCGCCGGGGCGCCGCGGCCGGTTCGCCCGGCTGACCCGGCAGGGGCGCACCCGCTGGGTGGCGCTCGGGCTCGTGGTGCTGATCGGCGGCGGTGCGGCGGCCGCGGCGGTGGCGGAGCACCACCACGAGGAGCGCGGCGGCGGCCGGTACGCCGCCGAGGGCCGGAGCCATCGCGGCGGTCCGGAGAGGGACGGCCGAGGCGGTGCGAAGCAGGCGCGGGAGGCCGGGCGGGACGGCTGGGGTTCCCTGCCGGGCGGATCGGTGCAGGCCCCGGCGCCGCTTCCCGCGCTTCCGGCCGCGCAGGCCGTGGACAAGGCGACGGGTGCCGTTTCCGGCGGCAAGGTCGAATCGCTGTCGGTGGTCGCCCAGCAGGGTGGCGGCAGCGCCTGGCAGGCCGTGGTCCTCGGCCCGGACGGGGTCCGGCACCTGGTGACGCTGGCCGGCGCCGATGGAACGGTCACGAGTAACACCGTCGCCGAGCAGGGCCCGAAGACGATCCGCTGACCGCGCCGTCGCGAGCCGCTCGGCATCCGTCCACCGCTGTCCGGACGGATGCCGAGCGGAGCCGGGTCAACGACCTTGGCCTGGCGCCCACTTGAGGGCGGGCGCGCCTTCGAGCGAGTGGCGGGCCGCGGAGGGGACCGCGCCGCTACCCGTCAACGGCGGGCCTGGATCTTCAGATCTCCGCGGGTCAGCACGCGGATGTGGTCACTGGCGAGCATGGCGTGGGGGAAGCCGGGATCGATCGCGCTGACCTCGTCCAGGCGCGCCTTCTGGGCCGGGGTGAGGTCGACATCGAGGGCTCCCAGGTTCTCCCGCAGCTGCTCGACAGTTCGCGCCCCGATGATGGGCGCCGTCACCTCCGGGTTGTGCAAGGTCCACGCCAGTCCGACCTGTGCGGGGGTCCGGCCCAGTTCCGCCGCGACCTCCTTCACGACGTCCACGATGGCGAGGCTGCGCTCGGTCACCGCGCCCAGAGCCTGGTTGAAGCTCTTGCGGGTGCTCCCGGCCTGGTCGGACGCCGGCGCGGTGATGTCCTGGCGGCCGTACTTTCCGGTGAGGATCCCGCCCGCCAAGGGGGACCACAGCACGGTTCCCAGACCCAGCTCCTGGGCCATCGGCAGGAGATCACGCTCGCCTGTGCGTTCCACCAGGTTGTACTCCAGCTGCAGTGCCGTGAGGGGAGCCCAGCCGCGCAGGTCGGCGATCGTCTGCATGCGCGCGATCTGCCAGGCCGGGGTGTTGGAGATGGCGACGTAGAGGATCTTGCCCTGGCGTACCAGGTCGTCCAGGCCACGCAGAATCTCCTCCACGGGTGTGGTGGAGTCCCATACGTGCAGGTAGAGCACATCGATGTAGTCGGTGTTCAGCCGCCGCAGGCTGGTCTCGACGGCTCCGAACAGGCTCTTTCGGCCGGCGCCGCCGGAGTTGGGGTCATCGGGGCGACGCAGCGTCGTGTACTTGGTGGCGAGGACCAGACTGTCGCGCCGGTCGCGTGTGAACTCGCCGAGCATGCGCTCGGAGGTGCCGTTGGTGTAGGTGACCGCGGTGTCGATGAAGTTCCCACCCCGCTCGACGTAGTGGTCGAACAGTTTCCGCGCCTCGTCCTGCTCCGCGCCCCAGCCCAAGTCGTTGCCGAAGGTGGCCGCGCCGAGCGCGAGGGGTGAGACCCGCAGGCCGGAACGTCCCAGCTGCCGGTAGGTGTCGAGCGTGAGCGCCATCGTGTTCTCCTGTGCGGTGGTGGTTCTTGGCGTGTGTGGTGCGCGCGGGCAGGTCGCGGGCCCGTGGATGTGCACCAGCGGTCGAGCCCCTTCGGGGAGCGGGGCGGCATCGCCGTCGGCGCACCGCGTTTCCCCGGTGGTGAGCGCCGCAGGCAGGGCAAGCCCCTTCGGCGTGGGAGAAGCACCCGTAACCGGGGACCTCCCCACTTGCCTCACCGTACACTGAACCGGGGACCTCCCCGAAACGTTTTCCCAGACTTGTCCGCACTCACGATCGCGAAGGTCATGACACCTCCACGCAGCACCCTGCGCGCCGACGCGCAGCGCAACCGCGAGCAGCTGATCGCCACGGCCGCCGAAGCCTTCGCATCCGGACGGGCCATCTCGCTGGACGCGATCGCCAAGCGCGCGGGAGTGGGCAATGCCACCCTGTACCGGCACTTCCCCACCCGGGAGGATCTGGTCGAAGAGGTCTACCGGGACCAGATCCGCCCCCTGCGCGATGCCGCGCGCACCCTGCTGGCCACCGAGTCGCCCGCACAGGCGCTCCACGCGTGGATGCTCCGGTTCGCCGACTGGGCCGGTGAACGGCGCGGCATCTGCGAGGCCCTGGTCGCCATGAGCGCTTCCGGCCGCTTCGGCACCGGGCCGGTGTGCGACGAGGTACAGCAGGTCCTGGCGATGGTGATCGAGGCAGGCGCCGCGGCGGGGGAGCTGCGCCCCGACATCGACCCGGCCGACGTGGGCAGCATCCTCGCCGGTCTGCTCTCCGTGGCAGGCGCACCCGAGCAGCGCCCCCAGCTGACCCGCATGCTGGCCGTCGTCGTCGACGGACTCAGGCCCCGCTAGACGTTCGCGAATCGCCGTGCCCGCAGCGGTCGTTCGCTGGGCGCGGCGCGGCCGTGGGCGCTACCTCAGCAGTTTGTCGGCGCCGTGCCGCGGCCCCCAACTTGCCGAAGCGGCACGGCAAGAGACCGCCAAGCGGCCTTCTTCGGGACGGCTCCAGCGCGCGTCCCCCCTCACCGCGCCCAGATCGCACTGCGGCCGACGTCGGCGGGCCGCAGAAAGCAGATCGCTCAGACCGTGGAACCCCGAACTGATCCCCTCGCGAAGGCGAGAATGTCGGGAATCGCGTCGAGCAGGCTCGCATAGTGACGGTGTACGCCGTCGACGGGTGCCGGGGTATTGACGCCCCAGACCGTCATGTTGGCTCGCAGTCCGGACTCGACGCCGGACGGCGCGTCCTCGATGACCAGGCACTCCTCCGGCTTCGCGCCGAGGCGCTCCGCGGCCAGCAGGTAGGGGACCGGCGATGGTTTTCCTTCCTCGACGGCGGCGGCGTCCACGACCACGTCCGGGACCGGTAGGTCAGTGCGGGCGAACCGACCTCGCACCCGGTGCTCGTAGTTCGAGGTGACCAGCGCCCAACGGCCCGACGGCAAGCCGCTCAGCAGCTCCGACGCGCCGTCGAACGCGCCGTAGACACCGGATCGGACGTCTTCGTCCTCGAGTTCATGCAATGCGGCCAGGCACTGCCGCGGGTCCTGCTGCGGGGCCACCGCAGCGAAGGTCTCCATGGGGCGCGTCCGCAGCGCGACCTCGTAGACCGAGGCGCCGTCGAGTCCGTACCTCCGTGCCCACATCTCCCAGACCCGACGCTGGTTGGCCACCGCGTCGATCAATGTTCCGTCGACATCGAAGAGGACGTACTGAGCAGGGCCCGGGCGGGGCGGTTCGCTGGTCACGCCGCGATCATGCCATCCGGCCGGGTGCGGGGCAGCACTTGCCAAACAGACCTGATCACCCGTCAGTTCTTCTTCAGCTCCTGCGCGAGCATCACAAGGATGCCGCTGGGGCCGCGGACGTAGGTGAGCTTGTAGATGTCCTCATAGGTCGCCACACCGCGAAGGGGATGGCATCCGTGCCTTGCGGCCGTCTCAAGGGCTTCGTCGATGTCGTCGACGGAGAAGGCGACGCGATGCATGCCGATGTCGTTGGGACGCGTGGGCTCCGACTCGATCGGCTCGGGGTGGACGTATTCGAAGAGCTCAAGGTGACCCTGGCCGTCCGGCGTCTGCAGCATCGCGATCCTGGCGTGATTGCCGTCGAGGCCGACGGCGGTGTCCGTCCAGTCACCACTCACCGTGTCGCGGCCGAGGACCGTGAGGCCGAGGTCGGTGAAGAAGGAGATCGCTGCTTCGAGGTCGCGCACGGTGATGCCGACGTTCTCAAGTTTGATGGCCATCGGCGCACGCTATCGACGCGGGCCGGGCTCGCGTGTCCTTTGCATGGGGGGCTCGTTGACGCGGTGATGCCGAAGACACCCCCAGCACCCCGAGAAACTCGTAGGGATGGCGCGCCCGTGGTCGTCATCGGAGCGGGGCCCAGCGGCCTTGCTGTCGCGGCGACCGTGCGCCGGACAGGCGTTCCGGTCGTGGTGGTGGAGCGCGGGGAACAGGTAGGCGTGAGCTGGGCGCAGCGCTATGACCACCTGCGGCTGCACACTGCCCGGGGCGGATCGCACTTGCCCGGTCTCGCGCTGCCTCGCCGGTTCGGCCCGTGGGTGGCGCGCGACGACTTCGTCCAATACCTGGAGCGCTACCGCGCACACCATCGCCTGGAGGTGCGGCTGACGACCCGGGCGCGACGCATCGAGGCCGTTCCAGCCGCTTCCGGATCCGGTACGGCAGGCCCGCACTGGAAGGTGTGGGCCGGTGACGAGACCATCGCGGCGCGGGCGGTGGTGGTGGCCACCGGGCGCTGCCACACGCCGCGCGTGCCCGACTGGCCCGGACGTGAATCGTTCAGCGGCGACTTCCTGCACTCCGCCGACTACCGCAACCCCGCGCCCTACCGGGGGCGCTCGGTCCTCGTGGTGGGCGCCGGCAACAGCGGCACCGAGATCGCCAGCGTGCTGGCCCGGGCCGGCGCGAGGAAGGTGTGGATCGCGTTGCGGACCCCGCCGAACATCCTGCCGCGCAGCTCCAGCCGCTGGCACACCGTCGGGCGCATGACGGAGTTCCTGCCCCTGTCCTGGCGCGACCGTTCCGCGCTGCTGATGCAGCGCTGCGCGGTGGCCGACCTCACCCCGTTCGGCGTGGCTCGCCCCACCGCCGGGCCGTTCACGCGCAATGCGCGCGAGGGAAACAACCCGGTCCTGGACCACGGCTTCGTCCAGTCGGTACGGGCCCGTTCGGTCCAGCCCGTGGCTGCCGTAATCGCCTTTGCCGGTCCGCGAGTTGAGCTGGCCGACGGCTCTCAACTGGTCCCTGACACCGTGATCGCCGCTACCGGCTACCGGCCTCACCTCGAGTCACTGCTGCCCGGCAACGACATGCTCGACGGGCTCGGGCAGCCGGTCGTGCACGGCGCGCGGACGATCCCGGGAGCGCCCCATCTGTACTTCGCGGGGTTCACCAACCCCCTCAGCGGCGCCCTCCACCAGGCCGGTGTGGAGGCCCGCGCCATCGCCCGTGCGATCGCGGCCCAGTACCCGTCCGTTCCCGGACAGCGCAGCGCCGCCTCCAACTCCGCGTCCGATTCGGTGAGTTCCGCCCCATGACAGGACGAGATCCGTACCCGGCACTGCCCGGCGAAGGACAGCACGGGCCGGCGCACACGCTGCTGCCCCACCTCTGTTTCGCCGAACGCCCACCGCACCGCGACCGTGGCCAGGCGCAGGCCGCGCCCCAGGTTCCCGCGCAGCACAGACCGCCGACGGCGAGGACCCCGGGCACCAGCGTCGGCCCGCCTCGGTTGCTGCTGAGCGGCATCAGCAAGTCCTACGGGCCCACTCGGGTCCTCGACGGCATCGACCTCACGGTGCCGCCGGGCGCCCTGGTGGGCGTGGCGGGGGAGAACGGGGCGGGCAAGAGCACGCTGCTGCGCATCGCCGTAGGGCAGCTGGCACCCGACCGCGGCCGCGTCGCTCGGTCGGGCGTCCTCGGCTACTGCCCGCAGCGGATCCACCTGGACGACACCCTGACCGTGGCCCAGCACTTGCGCCTTTTCCAGGCCGCCTACCGGCTCGCCGATCTCGACCGGGCCGGTGAACTCCTCCGCGTGCTGAACTTCGCCGACAGCCGGCATCAGCGCCTGGGCCGGCTCAGCGGCGGCACCCGCCAAAAGCTCAACCTCACGCTCGCCCTGATGCACGCCCCCGACCTGCTCATCCTGGACGAGCCCCACCAAGGCTTCGACTGGACCACCTATGAGCGCTTCTGGACCTTGGTGAGCCACCTCCGCGACGACGGGTGCGCGATCGTCGTCGTCTCCCATCTCCTGCACGACCAGGCACGCTTCGACACGGTCCACCACCTCCGCGCCGGTCGTCTCACACCGCTCGCGCAAGGAGAACCCCGATGAGGCCGTGGACCACGGCGTTTCTGGTGGCGCTGCGCCTGACCCTGCTCGGGCACGTGCACAACCGCCTCGCCGTGCTGATGGCCGTCGTCTTCATCCCGGGATGGGTGTGGATCGGAGGTGCTTCGCTGGCGCACACCCCCCTGACGTTCCGACTGGACGTCCTCGACGTCCAGGTCGTCAGCGACGTCAGCCAGGCCACTCAGATCACCAGCTCCTTGCCCGGCGCCGCCACGGTGATCGGCTTCATGATGTTCATGACGACGTTCAAGGCCCGGGAGATGGACCAGCGGCTCGTTCTCGCCGGGTACCCCCGCACCGCGCTGACCCTCGCCCGCTTCACCGCCATGATCGCCGTCGCCGCCCTGCTGGCAGTGCAGATCACGGCAGTGCTCCGTCTGGCCGTGGGGGCGCCGCAGCCCGGGATGCTCTGGCTGGCGGGCTGGGCCGCGGCACTGGCCTACGGGGGCATCGGCACCCTGCTCGGCGCGTCGCTGCGCAGCGAGCTGAGCGGGTTGTTCGTCGTGATCGCGTGCATCTTCGTCGAACTCACCCTCCAGAACCCACTGACCAACCCGCGCGCGGACCAGCCATGGCTGGTCCTGCTGCCCCTGTTCGGGCCCAGCCAGACCACGGCCGCCGCCGCGTTCACCCACACCAGCCCCGGCCTCTCCTACGCGGCGCTCGGCGTGCTGTGGTGCCTGGTCACCAGCGGTGCCGCGGCGGCGGTCCTGGCCGTTCGGACCCGCGGGTGCGGCGCGGCCGCTTCACCGGCGGACACCTCCCGTTCCCCGCGGCTGCCCTCGCCCCACACCGCCGCCGAGACCGGGCACGGCCCGGTCACCAGGCGGCGGGCATCGGAGCCCACCTGACGCGGCCTGATCCCAGGAGCCCGCAGCGTGCGGCGCGTGTCCCAGAGGTCGGCACTCACGCGCTGCTCGGGGTCATCCGCCGATCTACACGCAAGTAACATCCAGGCCATGTCAATAAGCACCAGGCTGGAAGGGTCGGTCAAAGCAGGGCTCGCGCTGCTGGCCGTCGCCGCACTCGCCGCCACACTGAACCGAGCGACGCATACCGACGAGGGCGCCGCGAACTGGATCTCGTACTTCACCAATCTCTCGAATTTGTTCGGTGTCGCCGTCCTTCTGACGAGTGCGGTGGCCCTGTTGCGGGGCACCCGCCCCGTCCCGGACCTGGTGCGGGGCGCCGCCACCCTCTATCTGGTGATCACCGGAGCGGTCTACTGGAGCCTGCTTGCCGGAACCATCGACGCGAACACGATCATCTGGGCCAACGACGTCGTGCACGGCGTCATGCCGGTCCTCTTCCTCGCCGACTGGCTCCTGCGCCCTCCGCCGCGCCCCATCCCGTGGACCAAGGCCCTCCCGTGGCTGGCCTTCCCGCTGCTCTACCTCGCCTACTCGCTGCTGCGCGGACCGAGCGCGGGCTGGTACCCCTACGACTTCCTCGACCCGCGCAACCCGGGAGGCTACGGGCACGTGGCGACCTGGTCGGTGATCATCACGCTGGCGTTCGCGATGGTGGCGTCCCTGCTCGTCCTGTACGCCAACGCGCGGAGCAGGAGCGGCGGAACGGGCGGCGCGGGCGGCATCGGCGAGCGGGACGGGCGGGACCAGGAACTGACGGCGGCCTGACGGCAGCTGGGCAGCAGGAGCTGATCCGGCCGGTGGTTTTCCGGCCCAGGGGCCCTCATCGAGGGGGTTCCGGGAGACCGCCTGAGCGCTCTGCCGCTCGGGGGCAGGGCCCGGGGCGTGCGGCCACGGCCGAGCGGGCGGCCATCGCAGGCGCCCCGGGACGGTGAGTCCCGGGGTGCCTGGGGTTGTCCCCACCCCGGGCCGGGTGGTCGCCCCATCGTGCCGCCCGCCGCGCCCCCGACACGATGGGGGAGGCGCGGGACGACGCGTCGACCCGAGGACGACGCGCGGCGCTGGACCGGGACCGGACTCACCATCGGGGACACACATGACCTCATATCCACGTGCGGTGGCCGGTCTGGTCGCACTGGTCGCGGTGGTCGGCGGCGCGGTGGGAGCGCGGGGCGACGACGGTTCGGCACGGCAGAACGCCGCGCATGCGACCACCGCTCATACCGCCGCCGACGACGCCCGGCTTCGCGTACTCCTGCACCAGCTGACCACGACGGACGGCGGTCCCGGGGCGCTCCTCGCAGTGACGGGCCGTCCCGGCACCACCGTGCTGACCAGCGGCGTCGCCGACGTGAAGAGCCGCGCGCCGATGCGTGGCGTCAGCCGGTTCCGGATCGGCAGCATGACCAAGCCGTTCGTGGCGACCGTCGTGCTTCAGCTGGCGGGAGAGGGCCGCGTGGGCCTCGACGCACCCGTGGAGCGCTACCTGCCGGGCATCGTGCGGGGCCACGGCAACGACGGACGACGGATCACCGTCCGCCAGCTGCTCCAGCACACCAGCGGCATCCCGGACTATCTGGACCACCTCCCGCCGCAGGACGTCCTCGGCCATCCCCTGGCCCATTACGACCCCCGCGACCTGGTGAAGCTCGCGCTCGCGCACCCTCCTGCGTTCACGCCAGGCAGCGGCTGGAGCTATTCCAACACCGGTTACTTGCTGGCCGGCCTGCTCATCGAGCGGGTGACCGGCCACCCGTACGGCGATGAGATCCGCCGACGCGTCATCGAACCGCTCGACCTGCGTCAGACGTCCGTCCCGGGCGACGACGCGGAGATGCGCGGGCCCCACCCGCGCGGCTACGCCCGGCCGGGCACGGACGCTCCGCTCCAGGACATCACCGCGTTCAACCCCACGCTCGCGGGGGCGAGCGGCTCGATGATCTCCAGCGGCGCCGACTTCAACCGCTTCCTGGACGCACTCGTGCACGGCAAGCTGCTCCGCCCCGCCCAGCTCCACGAGATGATGACGACCCGTCCGACCGGAAGCCCCGACGGCGGGGCCTACGGCCTCGGCCTGGAGAGTCACCCCCTGCCGTGCGGCGGTCTCGCCTGGGGACACGACGGCGGCGTCCCGGGCTTCCAGACGACCGGCGCCGCCACGGCCGACCGTCAGGCCACGGTGATGGTGAACCTCTACCCGGGCGGTACCGACGCCCAGAACGCCGACATGGCATCCATCGTCCAGACCGCCCTGTGTGAAGGCCGCGCGCCGGGAGCGCACCAGAACGCGGCACTCTCCGGGTCGGAGGTCGGCGGCCCGTGAACGTGCCCCGCCCGCTCGCCCGGGGGCGGGCCGGAACTCCGAACCGAGCGCCCGGCGCAGGCCCCGCGACGCACCCCGAACGACCGCAGCGGATCGACCCCTTCGGGAATCGCGCCACGTCAGGGCGATGAGTTTGCCCGCTGCCTGAAGTCTCCCCTTCGACACCCAGCCCCGACGGGGCAAGAGGTCAGGCGTCCCCAGACGACGGAGAAGAGGTGGAGGCCACCATGGGCAATCCGATTCGGCTGTACATGTCGATGTCGCTCGACGGCTACATCGCCGGTCCGGACGATCGACCGGGCCAGGAGCTCGGGCGCGCCGGTGGTCGTCTGTTCAACTGGCTCGACGACCCGGGAATCCGACGGGCCCAGCGGCCAGATCTACCGCGAGGCGCTGGAGACCGGCGCGCTGATCTCCGGCCGCAGGACGTTCGAACTCGCCGGACGCTGGCAGGGCGACCATCATGACGGCGTGCCCATCTTCGTCCTCACCCACCACGTGGACGACGGTGACGTGCCACCCGGCCACGCGCACTTCGTCACCGACGTCGAGGACTGCGCCCGGCAGGCCCGTGCGGCCGCCGGGGACCGGCCGGTCATGGTCCATGGGGCGAGCGCGGCCCAGGCGCTTCTGCGAGCCGGGCAACTCGCCGAGATGGAGATCCACCTGATCCCGGTGCTCCTCGGAGCGGGCCGGCGCCTGTTCGACCACCTCGGTAGTGATCACATCGAACTCGACCTCGTCCGACGGCTCGACGACCGAGACGTCACGCATCTGCGCTACCGGGTGCGCCGGACCGGGGAGGCCGCGTGAAGACGCTCTTCGTCTCCTACCGCGTCACCGACCTGGACCGCTCGCTCGGGTTCTACACCGCCCTGGGCTACGTCGAACTCGGCAGGGTCGAGGGCGGCGACGCGGGCCACCTCGTGATCCTCGGCTTCCCCGGCGAACCGGCGGCCTCGCTCGAACTGGTCCACCGCCCCGCGGGCGGCCGCGTCGACGTGGGCACCGGCTTCGACCACCTGGCGATCCAGGTGGACACGCTGACCGACACCCTGGAACGGCTGGCCGAAGCGGGCCTGGAACCGGGGCCCGTCCAGTATCCGGGCGGCCCGCGCGGCCCGAAGACTGCGTGGCTCACCGACCCGGACGGCTACCGGATCGAGTTGGTGGAGTGGCCGCCGGGACATCCCGATGGCATGACCGCCGCCGACTTCTCCTGAGCGGTTCGGCGAGCGGAGGCAGAAGTCCGCTCGGGCGGGGGCGGCGCTCGGGTCCGAGGCGCCTCGCCGACCGGGGGAGGACCGCACCGGGTTCCGGCACCAGCTGTGGGGCAGAGCCCGTCAGGTCTGGTGGTTTCGCAGGTACGCCAACGGGCCTTCCCGCACGCCCCGTTGGCCGTCGGCCCCGTCGACGAGGAAGGCTCTGCGGGCGCGTTCGTAGTCTTCACGGTGGAAGGGCTTCGGCTGCTGCGGGGCCAGCCAGAGGATCAGAGGGCGGACACCGGCCCGGCGGTAGGCCGCCAGTTTGTGATGGCCGTCGAGGAGATATCCCACCGGGCCGGACGGGGCCGGGAGCAGAACAATCAGCGCGGGCAGGCCGCCCCTCCTGATCCGCCGCGCATGGTCCCGTATGACGCCTTCGCGGCGCGGCGGCCAGTTGTCGGTGGGCAGCAGGGTGAGGTCCTCCTCCGGGTACCACTGCTCGACCTCATGGCCGCGTGGGTGGACGATGCGGAGGTGGTGGGGAGCCGGTTGGACCGTCATCACATATCGGCCCGGTGCCAGCAGCGTCAGCAGTGGCCGGAGCCGTCGCGGGTCGGGCGGCAGGTGGTGGCCGGTGGCGGGGTCCACCTTGAGATCCGGGCAGCCCAGCCATTCGGTGAGGGCTTTGACTTCGCTGATGCGGGGTGCGTCGGCTCCCGCCCGGGCGGCCAGTTGCCCGATGCTGCCCCGACCGTCGCCGCCCTCCAGCAGCACGGGGGCGCCGGCGAGTACGAGCAGGCTGGTCCTGGCATCCCCGGTGACCTCGATGACGCCGAGTCCGTCCGGGACTTCGCAGATGACGGCGGGCGGGGGTGGAGGGGGTTTGGCGGCCATCGGTCGAGTTTAGGGGGCCTGTCACCTGGACGATCTGGCCGCTCCACCCAGCGGGTGCCGCGGCGCCCTGCGGGACGCTGTCGCCGCGGTGGCCGTGGAGCGTGGCAAGGCGTCAGTGGGGTGGCCCACCGGTGGAAGCTGGGGTGTCGTGGTCTTGCTTCCGGAGGGCGTGTAGGAAGGTACCGCTATGTCCTTCGTCAAGCGGGGCGGGAAGTTCGCCAACGTCCCCGACATCGGCATGCGCGGGAGGTACCGCCGCAGAGCGGTGCGGAACGCGCTGATGCGGTGCCGGGCCAGGCGCAAGTGGGCTTGTGCGCGGGTGTCTCCGGACACTGGCGCTGCCAACAGCACGGTCCGAGCCCGCTTCAGACGGGGCGGCGCACCATGGTGGACGACGTCGGTGGTGGGCACATGGCTGGGCGAGACGCCGTGCCGAGATTCCGCGGGGTGCCCGGCGGACCGGGGCGCTACGGTTCGGGGTTCGACCGACGGCTGGCGGCGGGATGTCTGGCCGCCGGAGCGGTGGCGTACAACGACTGGCTTCTGCAGTTCTGGGTGGCGACGGGGCTGGACCAACGGAATTCCTACGTCAGTGAGGCCTTTGCCACCGACCAGCCCTGTCGACTGCTGTTCAGTGCGGTGGAGGTGGTCACAGCCGTCTTGGTGCTGACCGCCGCGTGCCTGGCCGTGCGGACGCGGCCGGGGAGCTGGCCTGCCGCCGGGTGGGGCGCGCTGGCGATGTTCGGGGCATGTTCGCTCGTGGACGTGGCATTCCCGATACCGTGCGCGCCCTCGCTGGAGGCGAGGTGCCCGGTGGACAGCGTGGCACACACGCTGACCAGCGGGCTGGTGCATTTCGCTCTGTTCGCCTCGATGGCTGCCTTCGTGATCGCGTCCCGGTCGGGTTCTGCTGAGGGGGTGTGGGCGGGACGTTGGGCGTGCCGGCTGCTGCCGGTGTCCTTGGCCGCGGCGGTCCTGTCCGCCGGACCGTACGTGGGCCTTCCCGGCGGACAGGGAGTGGCCCAGCGGGTTCATCTGATCACCGTGGGCCTGTGGCTGGGGCTGTTGGCGGTCTCCCTGAGGCGGGGCGCCGCGTCGAGCACTCACCGGGCTTTGGACCGCTGAAGGACCGGCGAACGTCCCCGCGAGGCCGGACCGCGTCCGCGGCTGCCCTCTTGCGTGCCAAGTACCCGGTAGCCCGGGTGGATCGGGCTCCCGCCGACCGGACCAGCTGCATCGCCGACGCGGCCGGTCCTCCCGCAGGGTCTGCCGGGGTGGCGCCTCGGGCGTCGGACGGAAAGGACTCGTTCCGCCGCCGACTATGCTCCCTGTCGTGCCGTCCGCTCCTCCGTACGTACGGCGGATGTCACTACTGGTGTGAAGGTTCGGTACCCCTCGTGTTGATCGGGCGTCAGGACATACGGTCGGCCATGGCCGCGGCATTGTCGTCGCGGACGGCTCCCGCGGCGATGTTGCTGCTCGGCGAGGTCGGCGTCGGCAAGACCACTCTCCTGGACATGGCGGTCCACGAGGCCCTCGACGAGGGGACCAGGGTCCTTCGCGTACGGGGCAGCGCGGCCGAGACCGAGCTCGCCTTCGCGGGGCTGCACCAGATGCTGATGCCGCTCCTGGACCGGGCCGAGCAGTTGCCGACTCGGCAACGGGCCGCGCTGCTCGGCGCCTTCGGGCTCGGTGACGACCCCACGCCTCCTGACCACATGATGATGAGCCTGGCCGTGCTGACCCTGACGTCCCAGTTCGCCTCGGAGCAGCGGCTGTTGCTCGCCGTGGACGACGCCCAGTGGATCGATCACGGCAGCCTCCAGGTGCTCGGGTTCCTGGCGCGGCGCCTCGCGGGCGAGCCGATCGGGCTGCTCGTCGCCGCGCGTGGCACGCGGCGGCCCGACTGGCTCGATCCGTCGGTCCCGGAGTTGTTGGTGCCCGCGTTGTCTCCGGCCGAGGCGGAGGAACTGCTCGGCGCTCAACCCGCACCGCCGGCAGGAGCCGTTCGGCGCCGCGTCCTGGACACGGCGGCCGGTAACCCGCTGGCCCTGGTCGAGCTGGCGCGTTCGGCGGCCCGGGACGGCGGCGTCTCGCCCCTGGGCCACCTCCCCGTGACCGATCTGGTCGAGCGGACCTTCACCGCGCAGGCCCGCGAACTTCCGTCGGCGACACAGGAAGCGCTGCTCGTCGCGGCGGCGGCCGAAGGCGCCGACCTGGCCGCGGTCCTCGCCGCCCTCGCGCCGGGCACGGACATGGAGGTCTGGAAACCCGCCGAACAGGCGGGCCTCGTGCGACTCCACGCGGACCGGATAGCCTTCCGGCACCCCCTGATCCGGTCGGCGATCTACAGCGCCGCGCCGTTCTCGGAGCGCCGCCGGGTCCACTTGGCGCTCGCCGCCGTGCTGGAAAACAACCCGGACCGTCGAGCGTGGCAGCTGTCGGCGGCGACCGTGGCCCCCGATCCCGGGGTGTCCGCCGCCCTGGAGGGCACCGCGATGCGGGCGTTGAGCCGCGGCGCCCTCGCCGAAGCCCTGAGCGGGCTTGAGCGCTCCGCCCAGCTGCACCCCGCGGCCGCCGACCGGACGCGCCTGCTGACGACGGCCGCCTACGTGGGGGTGCTGGTCGGTGACATCGCGCAGGCGGAGACCCTGGCGGCGAAGGCCGCGTCGGTGAATGAGGATCCGGCGGCGACACCCTGGATATCGGCCCTGACAGGGCTGGTGAACATGCTGATGATGCGGATGGAGTGCGCCTTCGCCCTGGTCGTCCCGGACACGTTGAGCGACGTGGCACGGCTGGACGAGGGCACCTCCACCATCGCCACCGGAATCGCCTACCACTCGGGCATTCCGAGCCAGCGGGAACGGCTGCTGCGGCTGCTGGCCGACCGTGCGCAGGAAGGCATGGAACAGCGCCCGTACGACCTGTGGGACGCCGGTGTCACCGACCCGTTCGGCACGGGGCACCGCGTGCGCGCCCACCTTCGGGCCGCCGCCTCGGCGCCGGGCCGGATTCCCACCGAGACCCACACGCTCGGGGTGCTGTGCATGCTGCTCGACGAGACGGAGACGGCGGTCGCCCTGCTCACCGAGGTCGCGAACCCGCAGTGGGAGCACGCCGCCGCCTTCCATGGCGGGATGACCGCCGCCGATCTGGCCTGGGCCCATCTCGACAGCGGCCGGTGGGCGGACGCCCGGCTCGGCGTCGAGGCGCTGGCCCAACGGTTCCTGACGGGGGAACACATGCTGGGAGCCGTACGGGCCCTGACCGTCCTGGCCACGCTGTGCGCCCTGACCGGGGAACCGGAGACCGCACTGAGGCACGCCCACGCGGCCCTGGCCGTGACGGAGCCCGCGGGAGCGGCCGGCACCGTGGTCCGCGCCCGCCGGGCCGCGGGCCTGGCGGCCACCGCACTGGGTGACCATGCTTCGGCCTACGGACACTTCCGGTCCCTCTTCGACTGGTCGGGGACGCCGGTCCACTACCACCTGTCCTGCTATGCCGTCGCCGACCTCGCCGCGGCGGCCCTGCTCACCGGGCACACCGACGACGCCTCGGCGGCCCTCAAGCAGGTCGTCGCGGAAGTGGCCGACGGCGCATCGCCGCGACTGCGGCAGATCCTGGACCGGGCACGAGCACTGCTGGCCGATCCGGGGGAGGCGGGCGCGCACTTCCAGAGCGCTCTGGAGGACCCGGCCGGACACCGCTGGCCCTTCGAACGCGCCCAGATCTGGCTGGAGTACGGCGAGTGGCTGCGCAGGCAGCGGCAGATCGCGGAGGCACGAGCCGCTCTGACCAAGGCACGTGAGGTGTTCGACGGCCTCGGCGCGGTGTACTGGAGCGAGCGCGCCCAGGCGGAGCTGCGCGCGGCGGGCGTGGCGATCGAGGCCGCGCCGCACAGCGCGTTCCGCACCCTGACCCCGCAGCGCCAGCGGATCGTCCGGCTGGCCGCGCAAGGGCTGACCAACCGTGAGATCGGAGAGCGCCTCTTCCTGTCGCCGCGGACCGTCGGGACCCACCTCTACCAGGTCTTTCCCGCACTCGGGGTCACCTCGCGGGGACAACTGCGCGACGTGGTGGAGCGCGAAAGCGCCGATTGAACAGAGGCGGGGCGATGACGTAACAGAGGCTAAGTCATCTGACGGATGGCACCGGCGGCGCGGGATTCAACACTGGCGACAAGACAGTCCCACCCCCGCTCGGAGGATCCGTTGAGCGTCGTCACCACCTCGCTGCTGTCGCCCGGTGAACGGGCGGACCACTGGCACAGCCTGTTGTCCGACACGTTCATCCCGCTCGATCTCACGCTGCACGAAGCCGATCCGTCGCCGGGCTCCATCGTCAGCCGACGGCTCGGGTCCCTGCAGTTCTCGGAGGTGGAAGCCGGTCCGCAGACGGTGTCGCGCGACCGGCGCCTGATCGCCCGCGGCGGGGCCCAGTTCCTGATGGTCACCCTGCAGCACGCGGGAACCGCCCGGCTCACGCAGGACGCCCGCCAAGCCCTCGTCACACCCGGCACCTTCACCTGCTCGGACGCCGGGCGCCGCTATACGCGGGAGCAACCGGACCACTTCCGGTTCACCGCGGTGCGCGTGCCCAAGAGCGAGCTGGGCGTGTCCGAATCCGACCTGCGGGCGATCACCGGAACGGTCTTCAACGGCCGGCACGGCACCTCCGGTCTGGTCGCCGGGCATCTGACGCGGCTCTCGCGCTGGGCGGCCGGATACGACGTGTACACCGCGAGACGCCTGGCCATGACCGCCACCGATCTGCTGGCCGTCCTCGTCCGGGAGCGCCGGGGCCTGCTGCACCCACAGTCCTCGGAGGCCACGTACGCCCTGCTGGCGCGCATCAAGGAGTACGCGCTGCGGCACCTGGCCGATCCCGGGCTCTCGCCCGAGCGCCTCGCGGCCGAGCACCACATCTCGGTGCGCTACCTCCACAAGCTCTTCCGGGCGCAGGGAACGACGGTGGGCCGCTGGGTGCGGCACGAGCGGCTGGAGCGCTGCAGGCGCGATCTCGTGGGGCGGCCGGGGGCGGCGGCTCCGGGCGTGTCGGCCGTCGCCCAGCGCTGGGGTTTCGCGAACCCGTCTCACTTCAGCCGAGCCTTCCGAGACGCCTACGCGGTGTCGCCGCGCGAGTGGCAGGCCGGGGTCCGGAGCGTGTGATCCGGGCACAGGCCCGCACGGCCCGCTTCATTGCCGCCGCGGCCGCAGCCCCCTCAACTGCGCGTCGAACGGCACCAGTTCGTCGAAGGGGTCCGCCGGGCGGCGGTGCCCGGCGCGCATGAGTCCGGCCAGTTCACCGGCGGCACGCGCCACCCGGGTGTCGAGCGCGGCGGTGTTGCGGACCCCGCCGCTCGCGCCCCAGTCCTCCGGAGCCGCGAACACGGCGGTCGGCGTCACCGTGGCCCGCAGGTGGGCGAAGAGCGGACGCATCGCGTACTCCAGCGCCAGGGAATGGCGGGCGGTGCCGCCCGTCGCGCCGAGCAGCACCGGTGTGGCGACGAGCGCGTCCCGGTCCACGAGGTCGAAGAAGGATTTGAACAACCCGTTGTACGAGGCGTTGAAGACGGGGGACACCGCGATGAGACCGTCCGCGGCCCTCACTGACTCAAGTGCCGTGCCGAGCGCGGGCGGTGGGAACCCGGTGACCATGTGGTGGGCGATGTCCACCGCCCGCTCGCGGAGGTCGATCACGTCCACGCCGAGGGTGAGGCCCGTGCCGTCCAGTGCGCGGGTGACAGCGGCCGCGATCCGGTCGGCGAGCAGCCTGCTGGAGGACGGTGCCGAGAGCCCGGCGGACACGACGGCCAGCCGCAGTGGACGCGCCACCGGTGTCGGCGCGCTCATCGCGGGTCCCCGACCGTGGGAGTGGTGCGCGACGCGTGGGTGGGGCCGGGCGGGACATCGGCGGGACGTCCCACCGCGAACTCCTTGCGCAGCACCGGTACGACCTCCGCGCCGAGGAGGTCGAGCTGTTCGAGTACGGTCTTGAGGGGCAGGCCCGCGTGGTCCATCAGAAACAGCTGCCGCTGGTAGTGGCCGAAGCTCTCGCGGAACGTCAGGGTCTTCTCGATGACTTCCTGCGGACTGCCCACCGTCAGCGGGGTCTGTTCGGTGAACTCCTCCAGGGACGGGCCGTGCCCGTAGACGGGGGCGTTGTCGAAGTAGGGCCGGAACTCGCGGACGGCGTCCTGGGAGTTGCGCCGGATGAAGGCCTGTCCGCCGAGCCCCACGACGGCCTGCTCGGGTGTGCCGTGGCCGTGGTGGGCGAAGCGGCGGCGGTAGAGCTCGATCAGGCGCCGGAAGTGGTCCTTGGGCCAGAAGATGTTGTTGGCGAAGAACCCGTCGCCGTAGTAGGCGGCCTGCTCCGCGATCTCGGGGCTGCGGATCGAGCCGTGCCACACGAACGGCGGCACACCGTCCAGTGGGCGCGGGGTGGCGGTGAACCCCTGGAGCGGAGTGCGGAATCGGCCTTCCCAGTCGACCACGTCCTCGCTCCAGAGGCGTCGCAGCAGTGCGTAGTTCTCGATCGCCAGGGGGATGCCGTCGCGGATGTCCTGCCCGAACCAGGGGTAGACCGGGCCGGTGTTGCCGCGGCCCATCATCAGATCGACGCGCCCGTCGGCCAGATGCTGGAGCATCGCGTAGTCCTCGGCGATCTTCACCGGGTCGTTGGTCGTGATGAGGGTGGTGGAGGTGGAGAGGATCAGCCGCTCGGTGCGAGCCGCGATGTAGCCCAGCATGGTCGTGGGGGAGGAGGGGACGAACGGCGGGTTGTGGTGCTCTCCGGTCGCGAAGACGTCCAGGCCCACCTCCTCG
The DNA here is from genome assembly GCF_056431605.1 of Streptomyces sp. NPDC045846. Lineage (NCBI taxonomy): Bacteria > Bacillati > Actinomycetota > Actinomycetes > Kitasatosporales > Streptomycetaceae > Streptomyces > Streptomyces sp. NPDC045846. The sequence goes on from NZ_JBWKKJ010000005.1 coordinate 239,549, forward strand.
GCCTTGAGCGCGATGGCGACCATCGCCTTGATCCGCTCGTGTTCGGTGGGAGCCCGCCCGGAGGCCGGGTCGGGCGTGACGTCGCCCACGGTGAAAATGCCGAACTGCACTGGGGTCTCTCCTCGTCGTGAAGGTGGGGGAGGGGGTGTCACAGGGTGCGGCGCACGCCCGCGTGTCGCTCCAGGTCGCGGAGCTGGGTGGTGAGGTCGCCCTCGACGGCGTGATGGGCGGGTCCGCTGCGGCCGATGGGCAGGACTTCCTCGCTGCGCATGTCCTCCAGCATCAGGGCGTAGGCGGCATAGGTCGCGACGAGAGCCACCATTAGGCCGAGTGCGCCGGATGTCCGCGTGAGCCATTCCGCTCCGGGGAGCCCGGCAAGGGCGGTGGCCGCCCACCGGGGCAGCGAGGTGACGATGACGAACCACAGCGCCCGCTTGGGACGCGTCACGAAGGCCATCAGCGCGCCGAAGCACAGGAACGCCAGATTGAAGACGCCGAGCACGCGCACTCCTCCGGGCGCTCCGCTGCCCAGGACGAGGGAGTACGCCAGCCAACTGCCGGCGAACGTGCCCATGAGGGTGGCGGCGATGACGTCCCGGGCCCCGAACGCCAGGACACTGACGAGGAGTTGGAGGAAGAAGGCGGGCAGCACGCACAGGGCGACGGCGCGCCGGTCGGCGGGTTCGAAGACGCCCAGTTGCAGGCAGCCCGTCATCACCGAGGCGATCGCCACGGTGAAGAACCCCAGGGGCAGGGGCGAGGCGATGGGGCGCAGGGTGATCCGCGTCATCGCTCTGAGGTCGGGTTCGAAGCGACGGCCGCCGTCGGCGGGGTCTGTGGTCATCGGATTGGTTTCCTTGTGTGGTTCTGTGTCGGGTCGGCGAATGTCGGACCTCAGTGCGCGAAGCACGGGTCGACGAAGGACGGCGGCGCTTCGGAGCCGAGGCCGCGGACGGCCCGCCACTGGCGGTGGCGCTCGGATTCGGCAACCGCTTCGGCCATGGCGGCCGCCTGCCGCGCCCCGCCCGACTGGTAGCCGCCGAATCGGGCCACCGGTGCCCAGCCGGGGCTGACCGGGGGGATGTCCTCGTCCAGGCCCGCGTACTCGGCGGCCGCGTAGACGATCCGGCCACCGACGACGGTGCACACGGACTCGATGTCGGGGATCATCGCTTCCGGCACGCTGAAGTAGTCGTCGGAGAGGATCGCCAGGTCGCCGTAACTTCCCACGCGCAGACGCCCCTTGACGTGTTCCTCACCGGTGAGCCGGGCTCCTCCCTGGGTGTACAGGACCAGCGCGGTCTCCCGGTCGAGGAGGTTCTCGCGCGGATAGAGCGCCCTGCCGCCGACCGTGCGGCCGGTCACCAGCCAGTGCAGGGCCACCCACGGGTTGTAGGAGGAGACCCGGGTGGCGTCGGTGCCGGCGGCCACGGTCAGGCCCCGGTCGAGCATGGCTCTGACGGGCGGCGTGTGCGCGGTGGCCTCGGCACCGTACCGGTCGAGGAAGGCCGAGCCCTGGAAGGACATGCGGTTCTGCACCGACAGGGCGCCGCCGAGGGCCGCGATACGGTCGAGGCTGTCGCCCGAGACGGTTTCGGCGTGGTCGAACAGCCACCGGTTGTCGCCGGGAAACAGCCCTTCGGCGGCCAGCTTCTCGAAGACCGCCAGGTCACGGCGGATCGTCTCGTCATAGGTGGCATGAAGGCGAAAGCCCCATCCGTTCTCCAGGAGCAGTCGGACGGCCTGCTCGAACTCGCCCTCGTACGGGCCGAGTTCGGGCCGTGGCTCGGAGAAGTTCTCGAAGTCGGCGGCTGCCCACGTCAGATTCTCGCCCGCCCCGTTGAGGCGGAGCCACTCGTCTCCGTCCCCCGGTTTCACGGTCTCGGTCCAGCGTCTGAGATCGGCGAGCTCCTGCCCCGCGGTCTGCGGGAACAGGTGGTAGGCGATGCGCAGCGACAGCTCTCCCGACCGTGCCAGATCGACGACGGTGGCGTAGTGGTCGGGGAAGTTCTGGAAGCCGCCCGCGGCGTCGACCGCCGACGTCAGCCCGAACCGGTTGAGTTCGCGCAGGAAGTGCCGCGTCGAGGTCCGTTTGTCCGCCTCGTCCAGGGCGGGCGCCTTGGCCAGGGTGGAGTACAGGACGAGGGCGCTCGGCGCGGCCAGGAGGACCCCGTTCGGTTCACCGTCCCGGCCCCGGACGATCTGGCCGCCGCGGGGGTCGGGGGTGTCGCGGGTGAACCCGGCGGCCAGCACCGCGGCCCGGTTCATCAGGGCCGACTGGTACAGGTGCAGGACGAACACGGGAGTGTCGGGCGCCGCGGCGTTCAGTTCGGCGACGGTCGGCATCCGGCGCTCGGCGAACTGCTCGGCGGTCCAGCCGCCGACCACCCGGATCCACTGTCCCCTGGGCGTGCGGCCGGCCTGCTCGCGCAGCATCGCCAAGGCGCGACCCAGGCTGCGCACACCGTCCCAGCGCAGTTCCAGTACGTAGTTGAGGCCGCCGCGGATGACGTGCAGGTGAGAGTCGTTGAGACCGGGCACCACCCGGCGGCCCAGCGCGTCGACGACCCGGGTGGCCGGACCGATCAGCCCGGCCAGGTCGTGGTCGTCGCCGAGGGCCGAGACCCGGCCGTCGCGGATCGCGACGGCACGGGCCTCGGGACGGGCGGGGTCTCCCGTGAACACCTTCGCGTTGCGCACGACGACGTCGGCCGCCGGGTGCTCGGGGTGCTGGGCGGGCTGCACCCCGGCGACGGGCATGCTCGTCATGCGAGAGCCTCGCGCAGCGCGGTGACGGCGGTGGTGATGGCGAGCGACGCGGCCTGCGTGTCGCGCAGCGTGTTCAGCATGACGAAGTCGTGGATCGTGCCCAGGACGCGCAGGGCGGCGACGGGAACGCCCGCGGCCCGCAGCTTGGCGGCGTACGCCTCGCCCTCGTCGCGGAGCACATCGGCTTCGGCCGTGATGACGACGGCCCGCGGCAGACCGGAGAGCTGGCCGAGGGAGGCCCTCAGCGGGGAGGCGGTGATGTGCGCGCGCTCCGCCTCGTCGGTCGTGTACTGGTCCCAGAACCAGCGCATCGCATCGCGCCGCAGGAAGTAGCCCTCGGCGAACTGCCGGTAGGAGTCGGTGTCGAAGGCGGCGTCGGTGACCGGGTAGAACAGCACCTGGGCCGCGAGGCGGACGTCACCGCGCTGCTTGGCCATGAGGGTGAGGGCGGCGCTCATGTTGCCGCCCACCGAGTCACCCGCGACGGCGAGCCGGGTGCCATCGAGGCCTCTGCGGTGTCCTTCGTCGGCCACCCACTGCGCGACCCGGTAGTTCTGCTCGATGGCCACGGGGTAGCGGGCCTCGGGCGACAGGTCATACTCGGGGAACACGACCGCCGCACCGGTGCCGACGGCGAGTTCGCGCACCAGCCGGTCATGGGTGTGCGCGTTGCCGAAGACCCAGCCCGCGCCGTGGATGTAGAGAATGACGGGCAGCGGGCCGGTGACGCCGCGAGGACGGACGACGCGGACCCGGACCTCGCCGGTCGGACCGCCCTGGACGGTGATCCACTCCTCGTCGACCGGCGGCAGGGTGATCCCGTCTCCGCTCTGGACGTCGTCGACAGCCTTGCGGCCGTCCTGCACGGGCAGCTGGTAGAGGTACGGCGGCTCGGCGGTGGCCTCGGCGAAGGCCTGGGCGGCGGATTCGAGTACGGGCAGTTCGGACATGAGGGGTCTCCTTGTGGTGGAAGGTGTGGTCGGAGGCTTGTTCAGCAGGTGCTGCGGATGGCGTCGAGAACGACGCGGGCGACGGCATCGGGCCGTGACACCGCAACGGCGTGCGAGGCGTCGACCTCGGTGACCTGCGAGCCTGCGCGCTCGGCCATCCACCGCACGGCGGCCGGGGGGATGTTCTTGTCCGCGGTGGCGATGAGCGCCCACGACGGGATCGACTTCCACGCCGCGTCCCCGGCCGCCTCCTCCAGCGCGGCCGTAGCCACCGGACGCTGGGTCGCTGCCAGCACCGAGGCGTCGGCGAGGGGCACGTCGGCCGCGAACTGACCGGGGAACTTCGCCTGGTCGATGACGAGTTCGGTACCGGTGCCCTCGGGGAGGGGGTACGGCAGCTCCTGGACGGTCTCGCCGAGAGTGGAGCCGGGGAACTTGCCGGACAGCTCCAGCGCGCTCTCGCCGCGGTCGGGAGCGAAGGCGGCGATGTAGACGAGGGCCCTCACCTGGCTGTTGCCCACGGCCGCGCTGCTGATGACCGCACCCCCGTAGGAGTGGCCGACCAGCACGACGGGGCCTTCGACGGTGGCGAGGACGCCGCGCAGATAGTCGGCGTCGCCGGAGAGGCCGCGCAGCGGGTTGGCGGGTGCGATGACCCGGTGGCCCGCGTGGTGCAGTCGACGGATGGTGCCGCTCCAACTGGAGGCGTCGGCGAAGGCGCCGTGAACGAGGACGACGGTGGGCCCGGGGTGCTGCGGCTCGGCGGTGTCCGAGGCTGGTGTGGCCGCATCCGCCGGGCCGGGACGATGGGTCGAAGACATGAAACTCCTTCAGTGCATGGGTGGTTGGGGTTGATACGTCCTGGCTGAGCCGAGGAAGGGCGACCGGCCGAGCACGTTGCTGTGCACGCCGCCCGGCGGGGCGGGGGAGGGGCCGAAGGCGTCGTACGGACTGGCCGGGCCACCAGGGGTGGTGCTTATGGCCGCGACGCCCTTCGTCCGTCCTCCTACGCGCGCACCAGCGGGGTGTCGACGAGGTGCTCCGCCAGGAACCACACCTGCGCTTCGCCGGTGCGCAGGACCTGGGAGACGAGGAGGTCTGTGCTGCCCTCGTCTCCCTCGGCGGAGATGCGAGCTGCGGCATCGCGGGTGTCGATCAGGATGCGCTCGTGGGCGTCGAGCAGGCGCGACAGCATGACCGGGACCTCTTCGACACCGTCCGGCGGGCGGGGAACGGAGGTCAGCTCCGCGACATGGCGCGGGTCGGCGACGGCGACGCCGCCCAGGCTCTGGATCCGCTCGGCCAGGGCGTCCACGACGGCCAGTTGTTCGTCCGCGTGCTTGTCCAGCATGAGGTGGAGGGAGTAGAAGGTGGCTCCCCGCATCAGCCAGTGGTGCTTCTTGTAGAGGGAGTACAGGATCTGGGTGTCGGCGAGCACACGGTTGAGTCGCTGGCAGGCGTACAGCCGGGTGTCGTGGCTCAGGCCGATGGGCAGTTGCTTCAGGGTGCCGAAGGCCTGGGTCTCGGGTCCGCTCTGGTGAAGCAGCGGCTGGCCGCCGCTCCGTGCGGGCGAGGCAGTGGGGGCAGTGGGCAACGGATGCTCCAGTTCACAGGGTGTAGGTGGGGCGCGACGGGTTCGGGCGGTGCAGTACGAGTCGGGTGAGCAGGCCGCTGCCCGCCCCCGCCGCGACGACGAGGGCCGTCCACCACAGGGGGTACGACGCCAGTCCGAGGGCGGCGTCGAGGGAGAACGCGCCGGGCCCGATGGCGGCGAGGGAGCCGGACGTGACGATGAGCACCAGCGGGTACTCGTAGCCGTCGTTCTGCACCCAGAGGCCGTTGGGCCACTTCACGGTGAGGGCGACGGTCATGACGCCGATGGCTCCGGTCGCCGCCAGCGGAGTGAGGAGGCCGGCGGCCAGCAGCAGCCCGGAGCCGATCTGACCGCCGCCGGCCGCGAGCGCGGTGAGCGTGCCGCCGCGGAAACCGTCGGAGCTGAACTCCTGCGTGCCGCCGGCCAGCCCCTTTCCACCGAGGTGCCAACTGACCTTCTGCACGCCGTGGCCCGCGACGAGCAGGCCCACGAGCAGACGCAGGATCAGGATGCCGGTGTCCACGGTCCGTCAGCCGGCCGCGTGCGCGCCGAGCAGGCTCTGGGCGTACACGACGCCGAGCCCGTAAGCGCCCGCGTGCGCCTTGACGATCTCCATCACGGCGCCGTACGTCTCGGTGCGCGCCCAGTCGCGCTGGAGTTCCAGCAGTACCTGGACCCATGTCACCGGCACCGCGCCGGCGGCCGTCATCCGCTGGACGGCGTGCTCGTGCGCGAGGGGACTCACGCCACCGGAGGCATCCGACACCACGTAGATCTCGTAGCCCTGTTCCAGCGCGGACAGCGCGGGAAGCACGAGGCAGACCTCGGTCCACAGACCGGAGAGGATGATCTTCTGGCGTCCGGTCGCCTTGACCGCGGCGACGAGCGCCTCGTCCTCCCAGGCGTTCATCGACGTACGGTCGACGATGTCGTGGTCGGGGAACAGGTCGGCGAGCTGCGGCAGCAACGGCCCGGAGAACGATTCGGCGGCCACGGTGGTCAGGACGACCGGCACGTCGAAGGCCACCGCCGCCTTCGCGAGGCCGACCGTGCTGTTGATGATGGCGGCACGGTCGCCGCTCCCGGTGCCGAAGAACATCTGCGGCTGATGGTCGACGAAGAGCATGACCGAGTTGTCGGGGGTGAGCAGATCACCGCTCGGGGCTGCGTGCACGTTGTCGATGTCGAACATGGGTGGACCTCTTGGTAGGGCGGAAAGGAAGGCCGCCGCGATGACGCGCCGCGGCACACCCCGAAACTACGGAGGCCCGGGTGAGGAGAGTTGCCCGTGAGCGAACGGGCTGTGGCACGACAGCGCACTCTCGTCCGAGCCCGGTGCGGGCCCGTCGGCGGGATCGCTTACCGCCCGCGGCCGGGCCACCTGAGGCACTAACCCACCGCGCACTCCACGCACGGTTCCTGCTGTCCGGACCGCTGGACGGTTACGCGTCGGCCACTCGAACCGGGGTGACGCAGTGGGACACCCGCCGGTCGTGCACGGCTTATTCCGGACGGCCGGACTGGCCAGGTGAAGGCCGACGTGGACGGGCGCCAGGCGCAGTTCGGGCAGTTGGAGCGCCCGGGCCAGGTCGGCGCGAAGGAGGGCGGGCCATGAACTTCTCCCGTCTGCGGCCGTCGCCGGTGAGGCTGCTCGCCCGCGGCAGCTTCCTCGAACACGCTTTACGGAGTACTCCATTCCGGTAGCTTTCTCTCCGATGATTACAACGTGCATGCAAGCGATCGCGGTATGCAATGCCCGCTGGGTTGAGGCCGAACGCCAGGCCCGGGACTGGGCGTTGGGCCATGGCCTCGTCCCCGGGGAGGAGCAGCAGCGTCGGCTGGCGCGGATGGGGCACGGGCGCCTGGCCGGTTGGCTTGCCCCCCATGCCGGCAGCGCGGAGCTGGGAATTCTCGCGCAGTGGAGCGCCTTGATCGCGCTGGTCGACGACGGCTTCGATGAGCAGGGCACGTCGCCGGAGCAGGCCAGGGCCGTGCTGGATCAGCTCCTCGACGTCATCGGGGGCGCGGACGGAACCAGGTGTCCCGTATCGGCGGCGCCCGCGGTGCACGCTCTCGCCGACCTGTGGCAGCGCACCAGGATCGCGGCCCGGCCGGGATGGAGACAACGCTTCCTCGCGCTGTACCAGGACTTCGCCGACGCCACCTGCACCGAGATGCGGCTGCGTGCCCGGGGTGAACGGCTCGGACTCGACGACTACTTGGCGCTGCGCCGCCGCACCATCACGGTGCTGCCGGTGCTCGCCGTGGTGGAACGCGCTCTGCCCGCGGCCGGGGAGCTCGATGGGTTGCGGGACGCGGCCGCCGACATCGTCGCCTGGACCAACGACGTGCGGTCCGCGCCGCGGGAACTCGACGAGGGTACGGACAACCTCGTCGGTGTGCTGGCCCGCCACCACCGGTGCAGCCGGTCCCAGGCGGCGTCGCGGGCCCGGAGCATGCTGGCGGAGCGGATGGACGACTTCGACGGGATCGCGGGCGGCGAGCGGGCGGCGCCGATCCGCCAGGTTCGGGACGGATCGCTGGCCTGGCAACGGGAAACCCACCGCAACCCCACAGGCGCGGGCGTCACCGCCGACCCTCACGAGCGGGGCGTGCGCGCACTCACCCAGCACTTGGCCGCCGCCCTGGATACGCGTGGCGGCGTGGACGACCGGTGCGCCAGCCGTGTGCTGGAGTCCGCGCTGTTGCTGGCCCTGCTGCGCGCACAAGGGGTGGCAGCGGGGGAGCAGAACCGGCTGACGCGCTTCCTTGAAGGGCGTCGGCCGGGTGCGAGCCGCCTCGACGCCCTGCTGATCGACGCTTGTCTGGACCCGGCGGCCATGGCCGGGCGGGCAACGGAGTTGGCGGCCGACCTGCCGACGACGGTCAGCAGCGGCACCGCCGGGCGAGGACGGCTCAAGTCCGCCATGCTGGCCACGGTGCTGCACCTCTTGTGCGGGGCGCCCGTCGATCACGTGGACGCTCCGGCGGCGGCCGGGCCCGACGGCATCACCACCTTCACCGACGTGCATCTTCTGTCGACGCGGGTCATCCACGCGCACGCCAGCGGCCGTCCGTACGCGGTCACCGACGCGGAACGGGCTCGTCTGGTGTCACTGATGTCCTTGGGACAGGACAGGGTGTTGTGGGAGGCCAGCGCCACCACCCACCTGCTCGGGCTGCACGCCGTGCGCACCTTCCGTCCGGGTGCGAAAGTGCTCGACGACGGCGTGCTGCGGTTGTGCCTGGCGATCAACGCCGACGACGGCATGCCGTTCCTGGACAGTCAGGACCTGTGGCTCACCGCCGTGGCGGGACTTGCCTTCACCGGCGAAGACGCCCTGGCGCCGTTCACCGCCCGGATGGCTGATCTCGTGGCGTCCTGGCAGGCCCCGGACGGGGGCTGGCCGTTCGCCACGGGCATGCGGCAGACCGATGTGGACACCACGACCCGGTGCATGGAGTTCCTTAACGCGGCCGCACCTGACCGCCACCGAGGCGCCCTTGAGCGGGCGACCCGGTACCTGACCGACATCGCCGGTCCGGACGGCGCCTTCCCCACCTGGGTGCGCGGCGACGCGCCGGATCTGGACATGACCGCCGGCGCGATCCTCGCGCTGGCCCGCGACGCGGCACAGCACGAGGAACTCCTCGCTGGGGCACTGGAGTTCGTTCTGAACGCGCAGCTTCCCGACGGCACCTTCGAGCGCAGCTGGACGGTCAGCGAGTCCAGCGCCATCCTGCGGGCCCTGGACGCGCTCCACGCGATCCCCGTGACGAATCCGGAGGTGGCTGCCCGGATCGCCGCAGCCACCTCTCGGTCGGTGGCACGTCTGGCCGCCACACAGCACCTCGACGGCGGCTGGGGCCAGTTGCCCGACGATCCCAGCGACGTGCTGTCCACCGCGCAGGCCGTTCCCGTTCTGGCGCGCCACGGCGACCCGCTCGCGGTCGGCCGGGCGGTCACCTATCTGCTGGACAAACAGGACCCCGACGGCGGGTTCACCTCGCCGCCCGACCAGGTCGGCCCGCGCCCGCTGCCGTTCGACTACCCGGTGCTCACCGACCTCCACACCCTGTCCGCCCTGCGTTCCGCCCGGGTCCCCACCATTCCGGCGCTGCCCGGCGCCCGTGTCCCCACGCCAACAGCTCGCCGGTCGCTGTCAGGCACGTCCCGCAACGGTTGGTCGGCGCTGCACGCCGGGCTGCGCGGCGTGCTCCTGACGCCGGAGCAGGCCGCCTACGAGCAGGCCCGCCTGCTGGTCAACCAACGCTTCGACGGCATCCGCCCGCAGGCGATCGCCTACCCGGCCGATGTCCAGGACGTAGTGGAATGCGTGAACTTCGCGAGGGCCGAGGGCATCGCGCTGGCCCTGCGCTCCGGTGGCCACAGCTACGCCGGGTACTCCACCGGGCCCGGCCTCGTGCTCGACGTCAGCTCGCTCAACTCCGCCCATGTGGGCGGGGGACGGGCGCTGTTCGGAGCCGGCGTCAAAGGCGGGCAGGCCCACCTGGCGCTCGGCGCGGCAGGAGCCGGGCTGCCGCTGGGCCGGTGCCCGACCATCGGGCTGGCCGGGGTCACCCTCGGTGGAGGGCTGAGCGCGTTCACCCGAGCGTGGGGGCTGGCCTGCGACCGTCTGACCGAGATCGAGATCGTCACCGCGGACGGCCGAGTCCGCCGGGTACGCCCGGACTCACCGTCCCCGGCGGACGACCTGTTCTGGGCCCTGTGTGGTGGAGGCGGAGGCAACTTCGGCGTGGTCACTGCGTTGGAATTCGCCACCGAGGACATCCGTGACCTCACCTACACGCGGTTCATGGTCACCTGGCCCGCCACGGCGACCGCTTCCGTGATCCAGGGCTGGACGGTCTTCAACGCCGACCCCACGACCCCGCGTGCGGTGTGCAGTGCCTTCGAGCAGCTCAGCGACTGCGGCATGCCCTCGCTGCCCACGGTGACCGGCACCTTCATCGGCTCGCCCGGGGAGCTCGAACCCGTACTGGACCGCCTGGTCGCGGCGGTGGGCGGGCCTGAAAGCGGCCGGGTGATCGTCCCTTGCGACTACACGCGGGCCGCCTGCGAAGCCGACCGCTGGGGCGGCGGCACCTGGGGCCCCCGAGTCGCGTTCGCGGCGAAGTCCCACATCGTGCGTGAACCACTCGACTCGGCTTCAGCAGCCGAAATGGCCGCGTGCGTCGAGGAGTTGCACCATCTCCCCGGCGTGGGCGGGGCTGGCGGTCTGCTCATCGACGCCCTCGGCGGTGCGGTCAACGACCGGCCCTCCCACGCCACCGCCTTCCCCCACCGCTCAGCCGTCGGTGTCGTCCAGTACCACTCCTACTGGCACCAGTTCACCGACCGCACGCACGTCGAGCGGCGGCTCGCGTGGCTCCGTGACATCCACGGCGCCATGCACACCCATCTCGGAGCCGGGGGCTACACCAATGGCATGGACCCCGAACTCACCGACTGGCAGGAGGCCTACCACGGCGCGAACTACCCGAAGATGCAACGCGTCAAGGCCGCCTACGATGCCGGGCAACTGTTCACCTTTCCTCAGGCGGTGACACCTCCGGGCAGTGTGGAGACAGACGGCGCGGGGAGCGCGGCGGTCAGGTGCTGAGCAGCCGGTTGAAGAACGAGCGGTACTGCTGCAGTGCGACGCGCAGATCCTCGGTCGCCACCTCCTCGCCGCGATGCCACTGGTTTTCGAGGTCGCGCTTGTGCGTCGAGAAGGTCGTGGCCAGGGCCTGCATCGTCTCGGCGACCAACTGGTCGGCCGCGTTGACGGAGTCCTTCGGGTCGTCGACGAATTGGCTCTGGATCCGTTGCCACCTGGCGCGGAACTCCTCCTGTTCGGCCCCCAGCAGCGGTTCGTTGTCCTGAGCGGCTTCCGAGTCGTCGCCTACATGGTCGGATACCTGCCCGGCATCATCCCGTCGCTCCTCCCGACCGCCGGTGGTGGCCTCACCGGGGTATGCGGGCGCGGTGTCGTCGAGTCCCGGCGCCTCGCTCTCGATGTCCTGCTGCCCGGTGCCGGCCAGGTCCTCCGTGGTCAGAGCGCCGCTGTCATCGGGTCGGGGTGTTTCCGTGTCACGCATCTCTACACATCCATCCGTACGTCGCAGTTGGTCGAACGTCACGGTCGGGCTCCGCTGGGCGCCTGCCATGGGACGTGGGCTCATGCCGTGCCCTGGCCGGGCCGGCATCCGTTGTGGAGCAGTTCCTCGAACAGTGCGCGATAGTGCACCATCGCGCCGCGCAGTTCCTCGGTCGTCGCTTGATGGCGGCTGCTGCGTTCGTTGACGTCATGGGCGGCGCGGTAGTGCTCCAGGGTCTTCCCGTGTTCGACGGACAGGTCCTTGAGCTGCTGCTCGTACCCTTCGGTGGGGTAGCCGCGCTCGCCCATGAGCGTCGTCACGAGCCGGTCCGCGTCGTGGACGGCGTCGTCGGGCCGGTCGACGAACTGCTCCTGCACCTGCGCCCAGTCCTGGGCGTAGCGGTCGCGGGCAGCGGCCGGCAGCGGCCTGATGTCCAGGGCGTCGTGGCGTTCCTCGCGCTCACGCAGCTCGTGCTCGCCCGCCCGGCGGCTGTCCTGCGCCTCCACGGTGCGCTCGTACTCGGGGCCGAACCGCTCTTGCAGCCTGCGGCGACGGACCATGGTCATGCGCACCGCGACCGCGCACGCGATGAGCACCAGCACGACGGCGACGATGATGATTATGACGACGGTGAGGGACATCGAGTCCTCCGCTCGTTGGCGGCCTGGCGCACCGCGGCCCTCCGGGCCCGGCCGTTTCCCTCACCCGGGGGCCGCGGCCGCGCACTCACCGAAGGGGTGGGACGCGTCAACGCCGACGTTGTCGTATGGCGAACCTTCTTCATCCATCAAGAGCGCCGTCGTCCGACAGCGTGCCCGGCAGGAATGGGGGCCGTCGCCACCCAGGACGGCGCGGGTGGGTTCGGCCGGGGGAGTCGTGATGCGACGACTCCGGTGCCTGTACGGCAGTCGCCTCCGACCCATGCGGACGCTCTGCCTCCGCTTCCCATCGTGCTCCTTGTCGCTGCCCGGGACAAGGAGCAGGGGCCATATCCGGTGCGGTTCGACGGATGGCGCCCGCAGTGCCCGGGTTCAGGCCCAGCCGAGCCAGCTCAGGATGGTCTGGACGAGGAGGATGGTGGACATGGCGGCGACGGCCAGTACGACGATGGTGGCGGCGATGCGGTAGCGCGGTCCGTTGGCCGCGGCGCCCAGGACGGTGCGGCGGTTGGTCAGGACGAGGAGGTAGACCAGGACGATGGGGCTGATCAGGCCCTGGAGCACCTGGGTGCCGATGAGGAGCTGGATGACGTTGACGGGGGTGAGGGCGACGGCCGCTCCGAGGATGATCTGGGCGGTGAACAGGCCGAGGAACAGGGGTGCGTCGCGGAAGCGGCGGGAGACGGAGCGTTCGACCCCGGCGGCTTCCCCGATCGCGTAGCTGGCGGACAGCGGCACCACGGCTCCAGCCAGAGCGGAGGCTCCGATCAGGCCGAACGCGAAGAGAAGTTCGGCGCCCTGCCCGGCGACGGGCTTGAGCGCCTGGGCCGCTTGGGCGGCGGATTGCAGGGGGCCCGTTCCTCCGATGGCCGCGGCGGTGGCGATGATGATGGTCAGGCTGATGAGGCAGGCGAACACGGCGCCCAGGATGGCGTCGGCCCGGATCAGCTTGTAGTCCTCGGGCTTCGCGCCGCGGTCCACGACTCCGGCCGCGGCGTAGAACTGCATGTAGGGACTGACCGTGGTGCCGATCAGCGCGACCGCGAGCAGGATGAACGCCTGGCTGCCCTCCATGTGCGGGATCGCGAGGTGTGAGCCGACCTCGCTCCAGTCGGGGTGGCCGAGGATCATGGCGACGGGGTACGAGAAGAAGGCGAGCGACATGATCAGAAAGATGCGCTCGGCCCATCGGTAGGAGCCAAACAGCACCAAGGCCCACAGCAGCAGCGCGGCCGGGGGGATGACGGCCCACTTGGGTACGCCGAGGAGCTCGAACGCGGCGCCGATCCCGGCGAATTCGGAAACCACGAGACCGGTGTTGGCCAGCAGCAGGCAGAACACGGCCAGGGCGGTCAGGCGCAGGCTGAACTGTTCGCGGATCAGGGCGCCCAGTCCTTTGCCGGTGTACGCACCGAGCCGGACCGCCATTTCCTGGACCATCACCAGGGCGACGGTGACGAGCACCATGAAGAACAGGGTGGAGTAGACGAACTGAGAACCGGCGGAGGCGTACGTGGCGATGCCCGCGGCGTCGTTGCCCGCGTTGGCGGCGACCAGGCCCGGTCCCGCGACGGCCGATACGGCGACGATCTTCCGCCAGCCTCTGCGAGGCGCCGGTTGCCGGGTGCCCTGAGGGGCGACGTCCCCTTCGGTGGTGTCTGCGTCGCTGGTCACTGCAAGAACCTCCGGAAGTGGCGGCGTCCGCGCTCGGGGAGAAGCGCGTCGAGAATGTCGTCGGCGAGCATGCGCCCCAGCGGGATCTCGTTCTCGTCGATCACCAGCAGGGAGGACGCACGGGAGGCCAGTAGATGATCGGCGGCCTCGTCGATGGAGGTGTCGGGACGGACGGCGATCTGCAGCCCGAACTGGGCGAGCCAGTCCACCACATCACCCATGGTCGAGGTGTCCTCGGCCACGGTGAGGTGGAACAGCGGAACGTCGGTGATCAGCCGGCCGCCGGCGTCCACGACGGCAACGGCGTCGATCTCGGTGCGGTGCTCGGCCTGTTCGGCCAGCTGGCCGCGGACCTGGGCGATGGTGTGCTCGCGCTGCGCGGTGACGAGCCGTGTGGTCATGGCGCCGCCCACGGTGTCCTCAGGGCGGGCCAGCAGCCCGCGCAGGTTGCTGGCCTGCGCTGGCGCCATGCGGTCCAGGAGGGTGCTGCGCTCGCCCGCGCCGAGGTCGCGCAACGCGTCGACGGCCTCGTCTGGTTCCATCTCGCCCAGCATCTGTGCGGCGTAGGAGGGGCCTGCCTCGCGCAGAAGGTTCTCCAGTTCGCCGGGCTCCATCTCCTCCAGGGCGTCGGCGGCGTGCCCGGGTTCGAGCCAGGTCAGCAACTGCTGGCGCTCCGCGCGGCCCAGGTCCTCCAGGACGTCGGCGAGGTCCGCGGGCCGGAGCTGGTGCAGTGAGGAGCGCGTACCGCGGAGGCTGACCTCGGCCGGTCCTTCGGTGGCGTGCTCGGCGAACGGGGCCACCGACTGCCAGTCCAGCACGCGTTCGGGGGTGGGCCGAACCTGCCAGCGCCGCGGCCCCAGCCTGCGCAACAGGGTGGGTAGCGAGACATCCACGCCGACCAGGACGATGCGTTCGGCGAGGGGTGCGAGGTACAGGTCGGCGGCCCGGGTGACCTGGATGCCATCCACGTCCACGAGTTGATGGTCGAGCACGTCGCGGGCCAGGAGCACCTCACCCGGGCGGCGCTCGTACTCGCGCAGATCCATCCGCGCCGACCGCAGCCGGACCCGGCCCGCGTCGACGTGTTCCACGGCGTCGATGGGGAGGAAGGCGCGTCGCCGTCCCACGCGGATGACCAGGCCCGTCACCGGCGGGTAGGGGTCCGTGCCGTACAGCCGGGCCACCACGTCGACCACGCGGCCGACGTCCTCCCCGGCCTGATTGGTGACGGGACCGCCGGTCAGACCTGCCAGGGACACCAGGGAACTGCGCACCGTCTTCGCGGCGGTGGCACGGCGTGCGAGCTTCACCCGACGGTCGCGCAGACGCGCGGAGGTGGTCATGAACAGCTGGTTGGCAGACAAGGAGAAACCCCCTGAACCCGCCGTGGCGGGACCGGGCAACACCAGGTCGAGCCGCCCGTGCCGCCCCGGCCGGACGAGCGGCGCCGGGACGGGAGCACGGGGTGCGGCGGTTACCTGGTGTCGCGGAGAGATGACGAAGAACACGACAGGTGGGGCCGACTATGGCCCGGACTACTGTCCATTTCGCCTCCCCCCGCTCGTGAGCACCCAACGTTCCGTCGTCCCAGCTGACACCGGCTCAGCCAGATGGCAGCTCTCGGCGGTGCTCGAACCCTGCGCACCCAACCTCCGGCAGGGGAGGTCTGGATGAGCGCGGCGCCTGGGCAGCATACCGGAATTACTTGCCTAGTTGCGCAAGCGGCGCTTGGGTCCGAACGGGCGTCGAACAGGGGCCCGCCACAGGAAAACTCGCCTCGCCGACCCGGTGCGGTCGCGGCGGGCCTCGTAACTCCCGCTTTCTGCGCAGCACTTGAAGGCCCGGCCCGCGCACATGCACCGCTTGCGGCACGGACGTTGCTGCTCAGGCCCATGGCGGGCACGGCCGACGCCGGTCACGCTGTTGATGCCGGGGCGCTCAGCGTGGAGACACCCAGCCCGGCGTCCAGGTCCCTTCGGCGTCGTGGCCCAGCGCCGCGTCACTGAGGTGGATGCGGAGCGTGGCCAGCGCCGGATGGGTGTTGTCGCGGTGCCAGAGGAGCGAGTGCGGGTAGACGGGCACCGGATCGGTCACCGGGATGCGGCGCAGGCCGTGGTCGGCGGGCCAGACGAGGCGGGTGTCCTCGCCCACGAAGGTGGCCAGCGCCGGTGTGTCGGCGATGGTGTCGAGGAGTGCGTCGGAGCCGAAGTTGGGGCCGGTCGCCTCGATGGTGAGACCGAATGCGGCGACCAGGTCGTCGTAGTAGGCGCCCCACTCGGTGCCGGGCACGACGCCGGGCATCCAGATGCGGTGCCCGGTGAGTTCGGCGACGGCCACCGACCGGGCGCCCGCCAGTGCGTGGTCGGCGCCGACCAGCAGCTGAAGCGGTTCATCGAGTGCCCGGACGGACTCGATGTCCTCGGGCAGGGGGTGGCCGGGCGCGGAGACGGCGCGGAAGGAGGCGTCGATCTCACCGGAGCGAATGGCGGTGACGGCCGTCTCGATGCCGAACAACATCATCACGTCAAGGTCGATCCCGGGGTGCGCGCGGTGGAAGCCCCGCATCAGGCTCGATGCCGCGCCGCGCGAGTTGATCACGTCCACGCGCAGGGGGCGGCTTCCGGGGCGTACGGATGCGACGGCGCGTTCGGCGCTGCGCAGCAGCTCGCGGGCGTGCGGCAGGAACGCCCGTCCGTCGATGGTGAGCTCGGCCCCGCGTGGAGCGCGGGTCAGCAAGCGGACTCCGACGGCGCGCTCCAGCGCGGCGATGCGTTTGGAGACGGCCTGCTGGGTGATCGACAGGTCGGCGGCGGCCAGCTGGAACCGGCCCGCATCGGCGACGGCGACGAAGGTGCGCACTGCTTCGAGATCCATGCCGGACACCATAAGGAACAACCATTGGTTGTGGGTGCGGGGCAGGCTGGTTGTTTGACCTGCCGAAGTGCGGCCGCTTAGCTCTCTCTGGTCAACATCGGTTTGTTCGGGCGGGCATCGAAGGGGGCGAGCTGAGTGGGCAGGAGACGGCTGGGCCGGCAGTTCGGCTGGTTGTGGGCGGCGTACGCGGTGAGCGCCTACGGCTCCGGGCTGGGGTTCGGGGCTCTGCCGCTGATCGCAGTGGTGGTGTTGCGCGCCGGGCCCGCTGAGGTGTCCGCGCTGTCCGCGGTGGGCCCCGCGGTGGGCGCCCTGATCGCGGTGCCGCTCGCCCCATGGGTGGAGTTCCGGCGCAAGCGCCCCGTCATGATCATGATGGATGTGGCCCGGTTCGCGGCCATGGCGACCGTCCCGGTCGCCTACGCCCTCGGTCGGCTCAGCTTCGTCCAGCTGCTTCTGGTCTCGGCCGTGGTCGCCGCAGCCAAGATCACGTTCAACGCGGCGGGCGGGGCCTACCTCAAGGCCCTGGTCCGGCCGGATGACCTGCTCGTCGCCAACGCGCGGTTCGAGTCCACGAACTGGAGCTCCATCGCGGTGGGCCCGCCACTCGGCGGGGCGGCCATCGGCCTGCTCGGGCCGGTCACCACGGTGGTGGCCGACGCCCTCAGCTACCTCCTCTCCGCCCTGGGCATCACCGCGATCCGCGGCCAGGAAGAAGCGCCACGAGCCAGCGACAAGAGCCCGGTCCGGGCGAGTGCGTTGCTCGACGGCTGGCGCCACATCCTGAGCCACCCCGGGCTGCGGCCGCTCTACCTCAACCAGATGCTCGTCGGCGGTCTGATCATGGCCACCGAGCCGCTCCTGGCCGTGCTCCTGCTGCGCCAGCTCGGGTTTCCGCCCTGGCAGTACGGCCTCGCCTTCGCCGCCCCCTGCCTCGGCGGCCTCATCGGGTCGCGGCTGGCCCGCCGTGTCGTGGCCCGCTTCGGACGGCACTGGGTCTTCCGGACCGTCGGCACCCTGCGCGCCATCTGGCTGATCGGCCTGGCCTTCGTCGGTCCCGGTGTCGTCGGTCTCCTCACGGTGATGGCCGTCGAGCTGGCGATCATCGTCAACATGAGCCTGTACAGCCCGGTGCTCGCCACCTACCGGCTGGAACACACCCCCAAGCATCTGGTCGCCCGCACCCTGTCGGCCTGGTCGATCGGCCAGCAGGCGTCCATCGCCGTCCTCACCGCACTCGCCGGCCTGCTCGCCGACGCCACCAGCGCACGCACCGCCCTCACGGTCGCGGGACTGCTCATCCTCACCACCCCGCTTCTGCTTCCCCGCCAGGACCAGACGCAGCCCAACCCGGCACTGTCCCCCAGCACGTCGTGAGGCAGCGCACCCCGCCGACCGGAGCCCGCAGCCACGGCGCGCTCGGACAGCGGGCGCCGCGTCCACCCGGTACACCACCACCAAGGAGAAGCCCCACGTGAGCACGGCCCTCGCTCTGAACCCCGCGCGCACCGCGCTGCTCGTCATGGACTACCAGCCCGCGACCCTGGCTTTTGTGCCCGAGGGAGAGGAGCGCGACGCCCTCATCGGCCGCATGGAAGCGGCCATCGCCGAGGTTCGCGCACACGGCGGCACCATCGCCTACGTACGCGTCGGCTTCACCGACGCCGACTGGGACGCGATCCCGGCCTTCAACAAGTCCTTCGCCCCGCTGGCCCAACACCGCGTCCTGCACGAAGCGGACCCCGCCGCCGCCATCCACGAGAGCCTAGCCCCCCAGGACGGCGACATCGTCGTTCGCAAGACCCGCTACGGCGGCATCTCCACCACCGATCTCGACCAGCAACTACGTGCGCGCGGCATCACTACACTGGTCGTTTCCGGCGTCAGCACCAGCGGAGTCGTCCTGTCCACTGTCCTCGACGCGGCCGACCGCGACTACCAGCTCTACATTCTGTCCGACGGCGTCGCCGATCCGGACCCGGACGTCCACAACGTCCTGCTCCGAGATGTCCTCCCCTCACGGGCCCACATCATCGACACCACCGAGCTGCACGGCCTGCTGCGCGCCGACGGACAGGGAGAGCGCGTCGGGCCCGAAACCGTCAGCCCGCTGCCCCCGCCCTGGGCATCACCACCGGCATCACTCCGGTAGTTGCATGCACGTGGGGGAGCGGCTGGATGGCATGAAACCTTTGGGTCGGGAGCCGGTAGCGGTGGGGACGCCGTGCCCTCTTGGCGCGGCGTCCCCTGCGGGCGGATGACGCTACAGATGCTCCGACGGTCAGACCTGGCCGCGCCAGGCCCCCGTCTCGTGGCCGCGCTCCTCGATGTACTTCTTGAAGCGCTTGAGGTCTCCGGTGACCTGACGCTTGACGAAGCCGAGCTTGTCGCCGAGGTTCTCGGCGAAGCCGTCCGGGTCGTACTCCAGCTGCAGCATCACCTTGCAGCTGCTGTCGCTCAGGCGGTGGAAGGTGACGACACCCGCCTGCTTCACCTCGCCGCCGAGGGTCGTCCAGGCGACGCGCTCGTCGGGGATCTGCTCGGTGATCTCGGCGTCGAACTCGCGCTCCACGCCACCGATCTTCGCGACCCAGTGGGTCATCGTGCTGGTGCGCTGCTCGATGCGTTCCACCCCGTCCATGAAGTGGGGAAACGTCTCGAACTGGGTCCACTGGTCGTAGGCGGTGCGCACGGGAACGTCGACCTCGACGGATTCTTCGACCTGCGACATGAGGGGTCCTTCCTGGTTGCGGAACCGGACGGCAGTGCCGGTCTTGCGGGGGAGGCCCGCTCCCCGCCAGCTCGCCTGCCCCCGATGGCACGGACCATGAACCCCGAACGTCACACGTCCTGAATTCGCGATCGATGGAGAGGCACGGTTTCCGCCTGGGACCCGCGGTGGTGCCGCCCAACCGCCTGGACAGCCGCGCCGCATGACGCCTGGTGCTGAGCACGCGGGGCACGGCGCGCGACTCTCCCTGCTCGGGGACCGTGTGTCCCAGAGTGAGCAGGGCGTCGTCAGAGGTCAGACTTGAGACAACCGGGTCCGGCTTCGCCCGGTGCTTCTGCAAAGTAAGGGAACGATATGACCTGGGCATCTTGGACCACGGTGGGCATCCACGTCCTTCCCGGTGTAGTGCAGGCCGAGGGGTTCGGCCAGATGCAGGGGGACCTCACCATCCACACCACCTGGTCGGAGCACGAGGCGCACCTGGCCGTGCAGTACTCCGGCGCCTCCGAGTGGTACACCCTCGTCGGCAGTCCTGTGCCGTGTCACTCCGAGGAGGACAGCCGCGCCTACCACCAAGCCGTCGTCGACGGCGTGCGCGAGGGCGAGCGCGCACAGGACGTGCTGAAGAAGCTCTCCCGCACCGCCTGAGAGACCGGTGACGTACGGCGTGCCGCAGGGCTGCGCCTCACCCGCCCGGCTGTTGGGTACTGCTCTTGCGGGCGGCCCGCCGAGCAGCGGTGCGGTGGTTCACAGCCGTCGGCCGCCCCCGCCCGGCCGCTCGGCCCTGGGGTCGACCGCAGGAGTTCGGGCGACGTCCTGCTGTTGGGCCGCGGGGTGGTCGGGGCCGTATCCGCTGGTCTTCTGGTCGTACCAGTCGGGGCGCCGGCCGGTGGGTGCCGGGGCGGGCTCGCGCAGGGCGGCGCCGTAGGCGCTGGTGGCTTTGTGGATGACGGGGTCGGCCAGGGGCGCGGGCCAGAGCTGGAGCAGGTAGGTCTCAACGGGGTCGGAGGGCTCGCGTACGTCGCCGTCGTCGCGGTTCTTCCCGTGGACCAGGAGGCGGTAACTGCCGGGGCCGGGCAAGGTCAGAACGGGTGCTTCGGCGGGGTCTGCTTCGCCGGGCCCGATGGAGATGCGCTCCGTGGTCCAGGTGAAGGAGACCTCGGCGGCGTCCTGCCAGTCGTCCAGGCGAAGGGCGGGCGGGCCGTCCCAGAGTTCGGCGGTGACGCCGATGTCTCCGCCTTCGACGGCGCAGACGATCGCGGCGTAGTCATCGCGCGCGGCGACGAGTCCGTTGGCGGTGTGGTCGAGGGGGACGTCGTCGAAGGTGTCGAGGTCGATGAGGTCCAGCGTGCCGTGGGCAATGAAGAGGTGAGGGCTGGAGACGCGGTCGATGAGCGAGGCCATGGCAGGGCTCCTTGCGGCGGAAGGGGGACAGCGATTTCGCCGTCCCCCAGGGGTTTTACGCTACGCGCCCGGTGTTACGGGCACTGGACCAGCGGGCGCATCGCGGCGCCGCTGCGGACGGTCGGGATGTTGGCGACGTTGACCCAGAACTTGTCGTTCTCCAGAAGCCGGTTGCTGTTGTACCAGGATTGCCGGGCGCGGCCTTCGAGGCGGTTCTGCGCGGCGGGGACCATGTGGCAGGAGAAGTCCGGGTTGGCGCTGGCGCCCTGATGGGTGGAGGCGAAGGGGTATTCGTCGCAGCTCTTTCCGGGCGGGCGCGGGATCGAGGACGGGCAGGCGGTACGCCGGTTGGCGCCTGTCAACGCCTGGTCCATGGTGCGGGTCAGCGCGGGGCCGTGGCCTTGCCATCCCCAGTGGTTCTTGAGGTTGTGCTGGGCCCAGTCGATGTGCCAGGCCACCTGGTCGAAGGGGCCGGTGACGGAGATGTCGTAGGTGGGCGTGTAGTCGGGGTAGACGCAACCCCCGGCGGCGGCAGGGCTCATGCGGGGGGTGTTGTCGCACCGCACGTTGAGCTTGGGGCCGAGGTCGATGCTGACCGGCGTGTAGGGAGCGGCCTCGTAGTGGAGGTGCGGGGCCTGGGCGTCGGTGCTGGTGACGGCTCCGGGGGAGTCGATGACGATGTCCCAGTTCCGCGTCGTGCCCAGGGTGGTGATCTGCGGGGTGCCGCCGGTGGCCGTGCAGTGACCGCAGGTTTCGGTGAGGGTGGCGACGCCGAGTTCGGCGGCCGCGACGGTCGTGGACAGCAGGCGCAGGGTGACCTGGTCGGTCCAGCGGTGCCGGTCGCGGGCGTCGAGCTGGACGTTCGATGTCCACGCGAAGTTGGCACTGCCCTGGTATTGGTGCTCGGGCTCGATGTAGAAGTCGACGCGGAGACCGCCGGAGGCGCACGAGCTGGTGCGGTCCGTTCTGACTTGGCCGACGGTACAGGTCACGGCCGCGTCGGGGGCGACGTTCTGCGTTGTCAGCGGGGTGAGTTGGGCGGTGGCGCTGTGGTGGGGCCGGGGCGTGGGCGCGGCGTCCGCCGACGCGACTCCCGTGAATGCCGAGCTGACCGCGACGAGTGCGGCCAGGAGGATTCCCCCTCGTTTCGCTTTCACCGATCATGGTCCTTTCGCTCGGACAGGGCGGAACCATGGTTCTGGGGTGAAAATGGGAACGTCAACGCCGTGTTGGGCCGAGGGGGCTGCTTTCGGTCGGCGGGGTCGGGGAGTTGACGTTTCCCATCTGCTGGCTGTGGGGTGTCTGCGCAGGTGGAGGATGCGGGAATCGTTGTCCGTAACTCATCGTCCGCATACCGGAAGAGGGTGAGTTCCGGCCTCTACCGTCGAGGATTTCGGGATGAGGGAGCCGAGCAGCACATTTCCCGCGTGGGTTTCGGGAATCAGATCATCCCGTGGAATCGGGATTGCGCGGCAATTCCGGACTCGGCTCCCAGGTCGGCGCATTCCCGCGCCGGTCGGAGACGCGATTCATTCCGCGTCGTAGGGGGCATCGGCGGGGTTGCCTTCCGCGGAGCCGCCGCTGTCGCCGAACGCCCGCCCCGTCCGTGAGCAGAGCTGGCGGGCAGGGGAGTTGTGCGCTGACACCCCACGGGCCGAGCTCGTACACGGCCGGGTCGGCGCTTGCTCGCCGAGGGGTCGGGCCGCGAAAAGGACGGTGCGGCGTTCCGGGGGCTCGTCCGGCCGTTGCTGTTCAGGCCACCGCGTCGCGCTCGGTGTCGGTGGGCGTGGCGTCCAGGTGCCAGTGCAGGTCGTGGATGCCGGGCTCGAGGGAAAGGCGGGCGATGAGCTGTTCCAGGGCGCGGGCGGGGTCGCCGCTGATCGCGACGACGGCCCGCAGCTCCGTGGTGTCGTCGTCCTCGCGCCGCACGCGCAGGCCGGTGGGGGCGAGTCCGCTGCCCGCCATGGCTTGCAGGAGCAGGGCGCGGATGTGGGCGTCCTCGCCGCGGTCGCAGACGAGGTGGACGGTGGCCCGTACGCCTTCGGTGTCAGGGTCGTGCTGGGGCACGCGGTCGATGAGGCGTCCCGCGGGACGCAGCGTCAGGTGGACGGCGAGCACGGCGCCGGTGCCGATGAGGGCCAGGCCCAGGCGGCCGGAGGCGGAGAGGACCCCGACGGCGGCCGAACACCACAAGGTGGCGGCGGTGTTGAGCCCCCGTACGGACGCACCGTCGCGCAGGATCACACCGCCGCCGAGGAAGCCGATGCCGGACACGACGTAGGAGGCGACCCGCGTGGGGCTGCCCGCATCGCCGACCGCCTCGCTGTACAGGACGAACAAGGTGGCCCCGACGGCGACCAGCGCGTTGGTGCGCAGCCCGGCCATGCGGGCGCGCCACTGGCGTTCGACGCCGATCAGCGCGCCGCAGCCGACGCCCACGGCGAGCCGCAGCGCGAAGTCGAAGGTGGTCAGCTCGGCCATGGCGGCCTCCTCTCGCCCTGCGCGGGCCGGGCGCTCCTGCGTGCCGCCAGACGATGGCGAATGGGGTCGGAGCCGGTGCCGGCCCTGTCCACTGTGACGGTGATGCGTGCCCTCCGCCTCCTCACCGGCGCCCTCAGGGTCAAGGGGGCTGCCCTGATGTCGTATGCGTGCGGCTGGGCTGTCCATGCGCCGGGAACTTGCGTCGTCACGCAAAGATGGTGGAGGGCAGCGCTCGCCCGGGGCGAGGCCTTTCCCATGTGGCGCATGGCGACCATTTCCGGTGGAGACCGGACTGGTCTGCGGAGCGCGACGCGTGCCGCAGTCCGCAAGACGCGGTCCGCGCGGCTGACCAGGGGCCGTGCGAAGGGGGTATCGGCTCCAGCGGCCGTCGAGCGTGCCTCTGAAGGGCCGTCGATAGAGTCGACCGGGCACAGTGGGTTTTCAGTAGACGGGACCGTCCTCCATGCCTTTCGCGCCTCGGGTCATAGCTCGGGTCCTGCTGGTGACCGCCGCCGTTCTGCTGGCCTGGACCGTGGTGCTGGGGTTCTTGCTGGACGGCCAGACGCAGGTGCGCAACTGGTCGGTGTCCTGGGTCGGATTGGACTTGTTGCAGGCGACCGGACTGGTGGCGACCGCCGTCCTCCTGGCGCGTCAGGTTCGGACGGTCTCGCCGGTGGCGTCGGCCACCGCCGCGCTGCTGGTCCTGGACGCCTGGTTCGACGTTGCGACGTCGGAAGACGGCGGTGCCCAGTACGTGGCGCTGGGCATGGCCTTCCTGGTGGAGCTGCCCGCCGCTCTCTGGCTGGCCTGGCTCGCCGCCTTCGCTCTGGACTGGGCGGCCCCATCAGGCACCGCCAAGGACAGCGACCCTGCGTGAGAGCGCGGGACGTCACGGCTCCAACGGGGATGGTCCCGTCGGTTCGCGGCGGCGCTGGGCGCTGTCGCTGATGCGGATCAGCAGGGCGACCATCAGCCAGTTGGCGACCATGGACGAGCCGCCCTTGGCCAGGAACGGCAGGGCCTTGCCGGTCAGCGGGATGAGGCCCATGACGCCGCCCGAGACGACGAACACCTGAAGCAGCAGCGCGCCGGACAGGCCGGCCGCCAGGAGCTTCCCGAACGGGTCGCGGGCCAGGACGCTGATGCGCAGTCCGCGCTGCGCGAGGAGCGCGTACAGGAGCAGGACGGCCATCACCCCGGCCAGGCCGAGCTCTTCGCCGACGGTCGTGAGAATGAAGTCGCTGTTCCCGGCGAAGCCGATGAGTTCGGGGTGGCCCTGGCCCAGCCCGGTGCCGGTGATGCCGCCGCTGCCGAAGCTGAACAGGGCCTGGCCGAGCTGTTCGGAGATCCCTGCCTTCTGTCCGGCGGGCGTGAAGGCGTCCATGGGATGCAGCCAGGCGACCACCCGGCCGTGGACGTGCGGTTCCATGGAGCCGACCACTCCGGCCCCGACCACGGCCATGAGCAGACCGCACACCACCCAGCTGGTCCGCTCGGTGGCCATGTACAGCATGATCACGAACACGCCGAAGAAGATCAGGGAGGTGCCGAGGTCCCGCTCGAAGATGAGCACCAGCAGGCTGAGGACCCAGATCGTCGCGATCGGCGCCATCTGCCGCCCGGGCGGCAGCCGCATCCCGAGGAACCGCCGCCCGGTCAGCGCGAGCGCGTCGCGGTTAACCGTGAGATAGCCCGCGAAGAAGACCGCGATCATGACCTTCACGAATTCGCCGGGCTGCACGCTCAGCGGCCCCAGCATGATCCATCGCTTGGCGCCGAACTGGTCCGCACCGAAGAAGGCCGGAGCCATCAGCAGCACCAGGGCCACCGCCATCATCAGATACAGGTACCGCTGCAGCCAGCGGTGATCGCGCAGGGCGACGAGCACGCCGACGCAGACGGCCATCCCGATCACCGTCCACATGAGCTGGCCGCTGCCGGCCTGGGGGATCCTCAGGCGGGGCTCGGCCGCGTAGGTGATGTCGAGCCGGTGCATCAGCACCAGGCCGAGTCCGGTCAGCAGCAGAGCGAGCGGAAGGATCAGCGGATCCGCCCGCGAGGCCCAGCGCCGTACCGCCAGGTGCGGCACCGCGGCGAGCAGGAAGACGGCGACGGCGAACCCGGTCAGCCCCGAGGGCAGCCGGCCGTCCATGGACAGGCTGGTGCAGGTGTAGCCGCCGACCGTGATCAGTACGACGAAGCCGAGCAGCCAGGCCTCGGTGCGCCGCCGGTTGGGCGCCTGCGCGAGCGCCGCGAACGACATCGTGCGCCCGAAGTCGTCCTCGGGCTCCGCACCGCTTGTGGATCGCGACCGCGTCGCGTTCGTCAGCCCCCGCACAGAAACCTCCCACGCCGGGAGAACCGCGGACCCGGGAACAGCACGCCCCCGCGTCCGCGGCGTGAACGCACCGCGAGACAACGGGCAGCCTGAGCCGGTCCCTGCGGGGCTCTCCT
Source organism: Streptomyces sp. NPDC045846 (assembly GCF_056431605.1). Classification (NCBI taxonomy): domain Bacteria; kingdom Bacillati; phylum Actinomycetota; class Actinomycetes; order Kitasatosporales; family Streptomycetaceae; genus Streptomyces; species Streptomyces sp. NPDC045846. Next base: position 265,238 of record NZ_JBWKKJ010000005.1, read on the forward strand.
CATAGACACTTGCCGAGTTGCGCCATTATGCAACTAACCAGGGCTACGTTACGCCCCATCGGCCGAAACCGCGGACACGGGGCAGGTCGGACCGATCCGCGCTCAGCCCTTGGCGCTCAGAACGTCCCTGCTTCCGGCCCCATGGCGAGCCGCCGGCACGGGGCCTGTGCGGCTGTGGTGGGTCGCAGGCCGCGATTTGGCCACGGCGGCCCGTGGATCTGGCATGTCTCCGCCACTCGGCGAACCCCGAGCGCCCCACCTGGCATGCTCGTCTCCACCTGTCCCTGTCCACGCCCGGGGGAGCGGGGCCGCCCGAAAGGTCGTCACGAACATGACGTTCAAAGAGCTCCACCACCAGCACTCCCCGCTCCTGCTGCCCAACGCCTGGGACGTGGCCTCGGCGCTCGCCTTCGCGGACGCGGGCTTCCCCGCCGTCGGCACGACGAGCTTCGGCGTCGCCGCCTCCGGTGGAAACCCCGACGGCGGCCGTGCCAGCAGGCAGGCCACGAGGGCCCTCGCTCAGAAACTGAGAGGCGCCTCCTTCTATGTCTCCGCCGACATCGAGGACGGCTACGACGACGACCCCGAGTACGTGGCGGCCTACGCCGCGGCCCTCGGCGTCGACGGCATCAACATCGAGGACAGCACCGACGAGCGGCTCATCGATCCCGTGCTGCACGCGGCCAAGATCACCGCCATCAAGCACGCCGCGCCCGACCTCTTCGTCAACGCCCGCATCGACACGTACTGGCTGGGCCAGCGGGCCACGGTCGAGGAGACCTTGGCGCGGGCCCGTGCGTACGTCGCGGCGGGTGCCGACGGCATCTTCATCCCGGGGGCGACCGATCCCTCCGAGCTGCGCGAGCTGACCGACGCCATCGAGGCGCCGGTCAACACCCTGGCCCACCCCACGCTTTCGACGGCGGAGCTGGGCCGGCTCGGCGTGCGGCGCGTCAGTACCGGATCACTGCCCTACCGCGCCGCGATGGACGCCGCCGTACGCGTGGCCACGGACGTGCGCGACGGCGGCACCCCGCCCGCGGCAACGTCCTATCCCGTGATGCAGGAGCGGCTCGTGCGCTACCACCGGGGACAGCAGCAGGGATGAGAGCCCCGGGACTCCGGTGACCCGCCCAAGGGCGAGCACCTGCCAGGCGCGGTGTCGCGGTCCCAGCTGCGAATGAGAACGCAGATCAGGCATCCGTGAAGCCGCCACCAAACCCGGTGGGCTGATGCGCGGCGGTCAACTCGCCGTAAGGGCAGGGCGATCGGACGTGACCGGGGCGCGAGGGCCCGCTCGGTTTCCTCCCGGACGGTGTACGCGACCTGCGGTCATGCCGCCAGGCGGGTGCCGCGGCGCCAGATGGCGCGGGTGTTGAGGGTGTCGCCGATGTCGCTGGTCGGGTCGCCGTCGACCAGCAGGAGGTCGGCGCGCAGTCCTTCGGCGATGCGACCCCGGTCGCTGAGGCGGAAGCGGCGGGCCGTGGTCGCCGTGGCTGCGCGCAGGGCCCGCGCGGGGGTGAGGCCGGCGGCCACGAGGTACTGCAGTTCGTGGTGCAGGCTCGCTCCGTGTGCCAGACCGCCGAAGAACGTCTCCGGCATGGAGACGTCGGTGCCGGCCAGCACGTCGATGCCGGCGGCGTCCAGGGCGCGCACCGTGTCGTACACGTCGTCGAGCTTGCCCTGCGGGTAGCGGTCGTAGCTGGAGCGCAGCGTCCGGTCCCACTGGGCGTCGAGGCGGGCGGCGACCCGAGGATCGTCGGCGAGTTCGCTGCCGGTGATGCCCATCATCGAGGCGTTGAGGCTGATGCAGGGAATGACGAACATGCCCGCGTCCTTGATCACGTCGATGATCTCGGCCGTGTGCGGCTGGTCCATGAACACGTGGGCGAGGCCGTCGATGCCGGCTTCCGCGGCCATCCTGGTGGCCTCCACGGTGAGCGCGTGGGCCACGGTCAGGGCGCCGTACTTCTTGGCCTCCGCCACACCCGCGTTCACGGTGGCCTGGTCGAGCGAGGGCAGCCCGGGGTGGCCCTCCACGCTCCCGTCGTCGATCATGAACTTGATGAAGTCCGATCCCCGGCCGAGGAGTTGGGGGACGAACGCGGCCGCTTCCTCGGGGGTCGTGGAGAACGGCATCAGGGGCATGACCGGGGGGAGATCCCACTTCGGCCGGAACCCCTCGGGCATCAGCTCGCTGGGGTGGCCGCCGGGCGGTGTGATGCCGAATCCGGCCGAGCGCACGTCGGCCACGGTGTCGTCGTCGGTGATGTGGCCCCGGTTCTCCCGAGTGTTCATCCCCTGCATCTCCAGTTCGGTCGTCACACCGAACCGCAGGGCGAGGGCCAGGGATCCGGGGGCGGAGTGCACATGGGCGTCGATGAGTCCCGGCAGCAAGGTGGCGCCGCCACCGTCGACGATCTCGCTGTCCCGGGGAGCGTCGCCCCCGACCCGCGTGATCCTCCCGCCATCGATGACCACGGTCTGTACGCCGAGCGCCTTCTCCCCGTCGAAGACGTGGGCGTTGGTGATCGCGGTGAGTGCCATGGCGGCCCGCCTCGTTTCCTTGCTCGTCAACATTTACATACCCGATGCTATGCATGTGTCAGCGGGTATGCAAATACCGGATGCGGGCTAGACTCGCCCCCATGAGCAGCGCCTTTTCCCCCGATCAGGACCCCGACGACCTGGCACTCGACCAGATCGGCCCGGCGCTGTCCCGTCTGCGCCGCCGCGCACCCGCTTCCAGCAAGGACCTCTCCCGCAACCTCGTCCTGAATGTGATCGCCGACGCGCCGGGGGAGACCACCGTCGGTGGCCTCGCCGCCGAGATGGGTGTCGCCCAGCCCGTGGCCAGCCGGACGGTGGCCGCCTGCATCCAGGACGGTCTGCTGCGCCGGGCGGCCTCCCAGGCCGATGGGCGCCGCACCGTGCTCGAACTCACCGAGTACGGCGAGGCCGAGCGGAACCGCTTCGCCGCTGAACAGCGCGAGGCGTTCGAGGAGATCACCGCGGCCTGGTCGGCGGAGGAACGTGTCCAGTTCGCACGCCTCTTGGCCCGTTACGGTGCGGACGCCACCGCGTGGTCGAGGAAGCGGGCCGCCGGCCGCGACTGACGGGGCGTCTCGCGCGGCCGGTCCTGTCGGCCGAACCCCTCCCGCGGGGAGGTGTGATCGGCTGACTCCACCGCCTGTGCGGAGGTGGCCGGTTCAGCCCGCCAGTCGCTGGAGCCATTCGCGGAGCAGGGCCGTCTCCGTGGCGCGCAGCGGTACGCCGGTGCCCTCGGCCGAGGACTCGGTGGTGAGCGCGGATTGCAGTGCGGCATCGAGGGCGAGTGCGCGCGAGGCCAGGTCCGAGCCCGACGGGGCGGGTGAGTCCGTGGTGACCGAGGCGATGACGGTGTCCCGCAGGCGTGCCGACGTGGCCAGGTCCCGTTCCGAGGGCTCTTCGCCGATCAGCGCGAGCGTGGCGCCCGTCGTCGCCGCGTGGAGGACGCGGGTCGCCTGCTCCACCGGGACCCGCAGCCGCCCGGCCTCGGCTGCCCGGCCCAGCAGTCTGACCAGCAGGGCGTGCGCCTCGTCCGCGGCCGGGGGGCGCCGACCGGGCTGTGCGGTGCCGTACATGAGCATGTAGAACGCGGGGTGCTGCACTCCGAAGTCGACGTGCAGGTCCCAGCCGCGGTAGAGGTCGCCCACCGGGTCGTCGGGGGTCAGCGCCAGCGCCTCCCGCTTCTCGGTCAGGTACATCTCGAATCCGTAGGCGGCAAGCTCCGCCAGCAGTCCGTCCTTGTCGTCGAACATCCGGTAGAGCGCGGGGGCCGTGATGCCCGCGGCCGCGGCGACGGCCCGTGTGGAGACGGCTTCGCTGCCGCCCTCCTCCAGAAGCTCGGCGGCCACCTTCAGTACCTGCTGTCGCGCGGCGCGCCGTCCCTCGTTCATGGAACGACGATATCGCATCTTGCGTAACGGCGCCCTATCGGTGCTAACGTTTAAACCGTAACGCCGATCCGGCCGAAGGTGGTCGGCGCCACCCCGCGCTAGCTGGACCCGTGCCGCGCCACCACTCTGGCCGCTGGCACCCCGGGCACGGAGTGGCGCGGCCGACCACCGTGGCGTGCGACTTCTCGTCGTCCGCCGACACAGCACCGAACATGCCGCCGTGGCGGCAGGAGGAACACCCATGTCCGACATATCGATCGTCATCGCGTCGCATTCCGGCTACGGCCACACCGCGCAGCTCGCCGCGGCCGTCGAGGACGGCGCGCGCTCCCTGGCCGGGACGCGGGTCCAGCGCGTGGACGTCGCCTCCCTGAGCGATGCCGACTGGGACCTGATGGACGCCGCCGACGCCATCATCTTCGGCACCCCCACCTACATGGGCACCGCGTCCGGAGCGTTCCACGCCTTCGCCGAGGCAACCAGCAAGCGCTGGAGCACCCGGTCCTGGAGCGACAAGCTCGCCGCGGGGTTCACCAACTCCGGTTCCATGAGCGGCGACAAGATGCACACCCTTCAGTACCTCTCGCTCCTGGCCGCCCAGCACGGAATGCTCTGGGTGAGCCTGGGCCTGCTGCCGGGCTGGAACACCACCACCTCCAGCCCCGAGGAGGACAACCGCCTCGGCTTCTACCTCGGCGCGGGCGCACAGAGCTTCAACGACACTCCCGCGGTCCATGACGCGGACCTGAACACCGCCCGCCACCTCGGCCGCCGCGTCGCCGAGCAGACCCGTATCCACCACAACGGACTGGCCGCCGCAGCGCTCTGAGCCAACGGCCGCCAGACACCACACCTCCAGTGCCGCCCCCGCCCACGTCCGCCCCGGCGCGACGCCCGGCCCACGCGCTCGCCACGTCGGCCGCACGCCCAAGTACGCCCCCCTCGTACGAGGGCATCGGCAGCCGTGCGCTCGCGCGCACCGGACGCCGCGGCGGCGGGCAGGCGGGGGCGGCACTGGAGCCTTCCCAAGGAGTGAGCCATGCAGTACCGGACCCTGGGAAGCCAGGGCCTTGAGGTCTCGGCCATCGGCTACGGCGCGATGGGCCTGACGATGGCCTACGGACCGACCGACGAGGCGGCCGGCGTCGCCGCCCTCCGCCGCGCCCACGACCTGGGCGTCACCTTCTTCGACACCGCCGAGATGTACGGCTGGGGCACCGGCTCGAACGAGCTGCTGGTGGGCAAGGCGGTCAGGGACTTCCGCGACGAGGTGGTCCTGGCCACCAAGTTCGGCGTCGACATGTCGGTGCCCGCGGAGCGGATCGGCGGCCCTCTCAACAGCCGGCCCGACAACATCCGCAAGGTCGCCGACAACAGCCTGCGCTACCTCGGCGTCGATCACATCGACGTGTTCTACCAGCACCGTGTCGATCCCGACGTGCCCATCGAGGAGGTCGCGGGCACGGTCAAGGAGCTCATCGACGCGGGCTGGGTGAGGTACTTCGGCCTCAGCGAGGCAGGTCCCGAGACGATCCGGCGAGCACACGCCGTGCAGCCGGTCTCCGTGCTCCAGACCGAGTACTCCCTGTTCGAACGGGACGTCGAGCAGCTCATGCCCGTCCTGGACGAACTCGGCATCGGCTTCGTCGCGTACTCGCCCCTCGGCCGCGGGTTCATCACCGGCACCGCCAAGCCCGCCGGCCAGTACGAAGGCGGCGACATACGCAACGTCGACCCGCGCTGGCAGCCCGGGAACTTCGAGAAGAACGTCGAGGCGGTCGACCGGCTTGCGGCCCTCGCGGCGGCCAAGGGCGCCACGGTCTCCCAACTGGCCCTGGCCTGGCTCCTGACCCGGGGTGAGCACATCGTGCCCATCCCCGGCACCCGCAGCCCGCAGCGCATAGAGGAGAACGTACGAGCCGCCGGCCTCACCCTCACCGAGGCCGACCTCATGGCCATCGACGAGATCCTGCCGCACGGGGGCTTCGGCGCCCGCTACGCCGACGGGCACGTGCCCACGTGGGTCTGAGTGCCGTCCGGTCCTCTCATGCCAGGGCGCGGCAGTCCCGGGGCGGTGGCGGGACCGGGTCGCCCGACTCCGCGTCGGCGGTGGTCAGCACGCTGACGTTCAGCGCGCATTCGATCTGTTTCACGGTGTGGAAGGCGAACAGGTCCGCCCGCCCGCCCTGCACGCGCGGCCCGCCCGCCACCAGCATTCCGACGATCACCGCGCCGTGCACCGGGTGCCCGTCGACGACCCGGTCGACCGGCACGAACACCGGGGCCCCGCAATCGGCCGCCTGCGACACCTGGGTGTGCTCCTTCACCGCGATCGCCAGGCCGAAGGTGCAGCGCCTGGGCTGAGGCTTGTCCTCGCACTCCTTGCCCTCGCTCAGCGAGAACACCTCCACGTCACAGAGCAGCTTGGTGACCTGACCGCTCACACACACCTTCTGCCCGACCACGGGCGCGTCCGCCTTGCCGAGCACCCGGCGGGCCACCGGTTCACCGGCGGGGCCGCCGTCCGTCCAGATGGTCGGGGCGTACAGCTGCGGCTTGGCAGGGGTGGCGGCGATCAGCCCGGCGTCGGCCCCGTCGTCGAAGAAGGCCCGCGCGATGGTGCCGTAGGGGGTCTGGCCCGAGACGACGGGCACGTTCTTCTGGGCGTCCGAGCAGTGCCCGGCCGTGACCATGGCGCGCTTGCCGTCCTCGACCCGGCGCACCGCGAAGCCCGCCGTGCAGTCGAACAGGGTGTCGCCGACGGTGGTCGTGATCGCGGCAGCGCCGCGGTGCGGCGGTGGGTCGTTGGACCGGCCGGCCGGTGCTCCGGTCGCGGACGCACAGGGCGCCAAGGTCAGGAGTGCGGCCATCAGGCAGGCCGGAAGCGGTCGTCCCCACATGCTGTGCTCCTAGAGGGCGAAGTCGATGCGGCCGAGCAGGCCGACGGTCAGGCCGAAGTAGTCCGCGTGCACCAGGCGCCGCGCGGCGGGCAAAGCGCTCCCGTTCACGGTGACGGTGTCGGTGGCCGTGTCCTGGTCGGTCCGGTACAGCTCGTACTCCTGCACGAGCAGCCGGTACAGGGTGAGCAACTGGCCGCTGGGCGCCGGGAGTCCGCCCGTCCAGGCGAACCCGGCGCCATCGGCCCGGCAGGTCAGTTCCACCGGGCCGCCGACCTGCTGCCAGTCCATGTCGTCCTCGTTGAGGCCGGCCCGGCTCTGCAGGGACACGACGACCCGGCGGCTCGCTCCTGCCGCGACCGCGTTCGCGCCGCTCAGTTCGCCCAGTTCGTTGTACGGCGCCGGGCCGGTCAGCTTGACGGTGAGGCTGTCGTCCTCCCGATGGCCCGTGACCGACCGGAGCGGCACGAGCTGGGCGAACTCGGCCCGTTCCACCTTCGACAGCTGCAACGGCTCGACGGAGAAGGGCTGGTAGCGGGCCAGGGCCAGGCGCAGGTAGGGGAAGTACGCCGTGTCGGTGCCCGAAGCGGCGGTGAAGTCCACGTCGATGTCGACGTACCACAGCCGCCGTTCCTCGTGGTAAAGGGGCGTGTAGGCCACCGCGTTGACGAGGAGGGGGGCCGTGTCGGGCGACTCGGCGAGGCGCAGCCCCGTGAGGACCTTCGCCGCGTTGGGGAAGTGCGCTGCCGTGGGGCTCGGCAGCCGCGTGGTGTCGCCCCAGACCGGGTCCACGCCCCACCGCGTCGCATACGGGTCGGGCAGGGAGGTGCCCGGGTCCAGGACGACCGCCAGCATCTCGTCGTCACCGGAGGAGAACCAGGGCCGGTGGAGATGGACGCGCAGCCCGGCGGAGTGACGGCTCTGGGTCACCGTGCCGTGCTGGGCGTCGACGGTCCGCCCGCGGCGGTACGTCGGCACGGCGTACGCCACCGACGGCGGCTCGGGGCGGCGCGAACTGGGCACCGCCACGATGTCGGAGGCGGGGCCGACCCGGGTGACGTTGGCGCGGTCCTCGGTGATGCTGGGGTGGAAGTACTCCCGGAACCGGGTGACGGCGGTCGGCGTGTAGGTGACGTTGCGGTGCCGGGTGTCGCCGAACTCGTGGGTGCGGCTCACCGTGGCCGCGTCCTCGGCGGCGAGCAGGGTGATGTCTTCGAGGTGGGTGTGCCCCTCGGCCCGGGTGGGGGCGGGTTGGGTCACGTCGTCGAGCCACTCGCTCCAGCCGGCGTCCAGCTCGACGTGGCCGGTGCTTTCGGCGTGACTGGTCAGGTGGCCGCCGAGGAGCGCCGCGGTCTGCCCGGCGTCGCGCCCGGTGGTGAGGTGGCTGAGCTCGGGTCGGTGCACGGGCTTCTCCACCGCGTGCACCAGGGTCAGTTCGACCCAGGGGGTGAGCATCCAGTTCTCGCCGTCGGCGCTGGCCTGGGTCACGAACGCGCGTTCGGAGTCGGGCAGTTGGGTCCAGCACGAGGAGGCGGTGAGCAGGTTCCACTGGCGGAGCAGCGGCAGCTTCCGCGGGTCGAGGTAGCAGCTGAGCCGGACGGTAGCGACCTCGCCCTTGGTGAGGAAGACGTCGAGGACCCGGTCCAGGAGGCCGTCGCGCCACTGGGGTTCGCCCGAGCCCTCGTTGACGCGCAGCCGGAACGGCTTGGCCTGCGGCCACGGACCGGGGAAGGGGATCTTGCGGTTCTCCGGGTCGCCGGGAAGACCGCGCAGCATGACCCCTTCGGCGAGCACGTCGGGCAGGTAGGGCAGCAGCAGTTGGTCGCCGCTGTGCACCACGTACTCGCCGCGCTTGAGACCGGCTCCGCGCCGTGGCAGGGGCAGCGGGGTGAGCGGGTCCGGATCGTGCACGGTGTGCTTGGCGATGTGGATCTCCTGCTCCCGCAGCAGGTCGTGCTCGCCGTGCGGCCACTCGGGATCGCGGACCACGGTGTCCAGGAACGACCCGGACTCGCGGGAGGCGGCCTCGAAGTACTCCTCGCGCAGCCGCTGGGGCTTGTCGGCGCCGAAGGCCGCGTCGAACACGCCGTGTTCCTCGGCCATCTGGAGCGCGGTCTTGGGCGGTGCGACATGGCGTTCGGAGACCGGCTTGTACCGGCGGTCCAGGCCGTCCACCGCGGAGTGCGCGGCGTGGTCGGGCACGTTGGAGCGCAGGGCCGCGTAGGCGTCGGTGGAGATCTGGCGGTCGTCATCGGTCACGGTGCTGCGGATGACCAGCCGCTCGGTGGACTCTCCTTCGTTGAACGGCAGCAGCGGCACCACCACCGGCTGGGGCACCGGCTCCCAGCGGCCGTAGGCGAGGGCGTCGGAGTGGACGGTGTCGGGTGTGGTCACCGTGTGGTCCAGGCTGTTGCCTGCCAGGTCGACCACGCGGGCGCGCATGCGGTACGTGCGGCCGTAGCGCAGGGCGGGCAGCGAGCCCGGCTCCGGCACGAACGTGGTGTCCAGCGGCACGTCGGGCGAGACGGGCGGGGCGGGGACGTGCGGCTGGTCGTCGAGGCCGATGGTCCGGCCGGGGCGTGGTGCCGCGAGACTCCAGCCCTGCCAGCCGAACACGGCCTGGTGCCCGTACAGCTGGCGGTCGTCGGCGGCGTCCACCGTCACCGTGCTGGCGCGGACCAGGCCCTCGTCCGGGGCCACCGGGATGGCGACGGGCGCCTGACCCGGACGGCGGATGGTGTAGCTGCCGCGGCGCCGCAGCAGGGAGCGCCACTGGGTGACCCGCCCGGTGGCCGGGTCGACCGTGCCGATGTCCACGCGGTAGCCGCGGACCAGGTCCTGCGACGTCAAGTCGCTGTCCCCGGTGGCGCCTTGGCGGCCGCGGTCGGCTCCGATGAGTCGGGCGAGGTGCCGGTCGCGGTCCGTGTGCAGCAGCGTGATCCCGCCGCCCCGGGCGGCGGGGGTGGCGGTGCTCACCAGGAGCTCGGCGACCGACCCCGTGCCGGTCGGCAGCCGGTCGCTGCGCAGGGTGTCGACGGTGCGGGCGTAGTCGAGGTGCTTGAGGGCCGCGCCGTCCACGTCCAGCTCGGTCAGGTGCCAGGTGTCGGGGGCGCCGAGGTTCAGCATGCGGTCGCTGATCAGCCCGCCGTCGGCCGCCGCGAAGACACTGCCCCGCGTGAAGCGCAGCCGGGTCCAGGGACGCTTTTCCGGGGCGTTGAGCTCGGCGGCGCCGACGGCCCGGTCGTCGAAGCGCACCCGGATCCGCGCCCCGTCGACGACCGCGGCGGGCACCGAGAACCGCAGGTCGAGCACGAGCCCGAACCTGCGCTGGAGTTCCGGACAGTCGCCGAGGAGAGCACACGCGTCGTGGAAGTCGACGCGGTTCTGCGGGGCTTCGACGAGCGCGGCCGACGCCGTGCCGCGGTGGTAGAAGCGCGCGGCTTCGGCGAGTGCGAGCATCCGTTTGGCGTCGGTGTAAGGGGCGCTCGTACGGTCCATGCAGACGGGTGCGTGGTCGGAGCCGTCCCCGACCGCAGGCCCGGAGTCGCGCGGGAGCAGGGCGGCGTCCACGGCTGCGTACCCGGACTTGAGGTCTCTGGCGAGGGCCAGAACGGGCTCCGAGATCATGCCGGTCAGCCGGAACAGCGGGGGATGCTCCCAGCCGCGGTGGTCCGTCGGCGGCTCCTCGCACAGGAGTCGCTCCTCCCGCGCCCAGGCACGGCGCAGCCTGCTCTGCGTGGTGTCCACGGCGACGGCCGCATAAAGACCGGTGATCTCGTCGTGGACCATCTTTCCCGGATAGGACCGCAGGGTCTGGCGCGTCGCCGCGGCGAGCGCGGGCGGTGCCTGCGGCGGCCGTACGAAGGTGTCGTCGGTGAACAGGGTGCGCCACAGGGCGGAATCGGCGGCCGGGTAGCGGCCGGTGGGCTGCCATTCCTTGACCAGGGTCTGCGCGGGCGCGTCGAACTCCAGCCACAGCGAGGGCAGCAGGGCGGCCAGGTGGCGGGGCCAGTCGGTGAAGAGGGCGGAGTCGCCAAGCCGGCTGATGCCGGTCAGTCTCGGGCTGACCAGGACGGAGACGCGTACCGCGGAGCCGTCGGCCACGCCGTCGGGGAGCACGGTCCACCGGATGCTGTCCATGGTCAGGCCACCTCCGCGAAGGCCGTGCAGTAGTCGAAGACCGGGTCGACGCGGGCACCGGTCACCGGGTCGGGGTAGGGCGACATGAGGTCGGCGAAGGTCGGCGGGGCGACGGCAGGGTCCGCGGGGGCTGCTGCGGGGGAAGCGTCGGCGGGGGCGAGCGTGGCGTGCGAGGCGCTTCCGGCGAACCTCTTCTCGCAGTGGATCGTCACCGACTCCTCGAAGAAGCCGATCTCGATGCTGATGGTGAGACTGGCCCGGCCGACCGCGTAGCCGTCCTCGTAACCCAGTTCCATGTACAGCTCGATGGAGGCCGAGACGATGCCCAGGACGTCGACCTCGCCGCGGGCGCGCAGATAGCCGACCAGTTTGACGCTGTTCTGTGCCAGGTCGAGGCGGAAGTAGATGCCGGCCATCACGGACAGGCTGCCGCTGGCCACCCCGAAGTTCATGGAGATGGCGGCACCGAACTCCAGGGCGGCGTCCAGGACCGCGATCTCCTTGGGGGTGAGGACGATCCCGAAGTAGCCACCACCGCCGAGCATGGACACGGTCAGCCGGAAGGGTGCCTCCCGGCGGCAGAAGGAGAAGCCGGCCTGAAGCGGGGTGTCGCCGATGAACGGCACCGACAGGCCGGCGTTCAGGGAGAGGTTCTCCAGGCTGAAGACGCCGACGGCCGCGTTGGGCAGTTGCATCGAGTAGTTGGCGTGGATGCCCGAACCGTCCACGGTGATCGCGGGAGGGTCGCTGAACCCGTCACCGGGGATGATGTTGCGCAGTGTCTGGACGAAGTCGAGGTTGCCCACGAAGTCGACGCCGGTGAACTTCACTTCCACGTCGGGCTTCTGCCCGGCGCGCATGGTGAACCGGATCCGCTCGAAGTGCAGGACGACGGCGTCGAAGCCGGGCACCATGCGCAGGTCGAACTGGCCCAGCGTGCAGGTGACGTCGGCCGCTTGCGGCAGGTCCGGGCGCAGCGAGCCGCGCAGGTCGGTGACGAGGGTCAGTCTGCCCACCGGCCAGAACACGGCGTCCTCGGCCCGGGTGGGGGTCGGTTTCCCGGGGGTCCATGCGTGGATGTCGGGCTGCCACTGGAGGTGGGAGTTGACCACGTCGGGCAACTTGGCGCCCAGCGCGGCGAGTTCGATGGCCTTCTTCAGGGCGAGGGCCTGGCCGACGGTGCTGTCCCAGGTGGCGACCTGGTCGGCGATGCGGCCGAGGAGCTGGCGCACACCCGTGTCGACCGCCGCGGGCAGGGCGTTGCGCAGCGCGGTCAGGGCGTCGGAGAACGCGGTGAAGGCGTTCTCCACCTCCTCGATGGTGGTGGGGTCGGGGGAGTGGTCCAGCTGGCTGACGAGGTAGTCGAGGAGGATCTGGGCGAAGGCCGCGGCGGCGTCGGTCACCCGGATGACCAGGTCGGCGATCTGCGGGAACTGTTCCTCGACCCCCGACAGCAGATCGCGCAGCCCCCGCAGGTCACCCAGGAACGAAGTGACGGCGTTGACGGTCGCGGTGAAGAAGTTCGGCGCCTTGAGGTTGTCCAGGCCGAGCTCGCTCATGATCTCGGTGAGCGGGAACATCCCGAAGAGCTTGGCACCGGCCAGCGCGCCGAAGTAGTCGAGGGGGTTGAACCGGCCCTGGGCGAGCTTGGCCCACTTGTCCGACGCACCCGCGTCGGCGCCGAGCAGGTGCGCCGGTGTCGCAGCCACCGGCCCGGTCAGCCGGGAGAGGCCGGAGACGGGGAAGTTGGGCTGGGCCAGGGCCCCGGCGCTCTGGCCCCCGTCGCGGAAGGTCAGGTCCACCGGCTGGGCCAGCTCGACGAAGACCTGGCCCTTGTTCGCGTCGGTGAATCCGTCCTGGACGTAGGGCGCGGCATAGAGCACCGATTGCGGCTGGTCGCCGCCGAAGCCGGTGCCGAAGCGGCTCAGCACCGGGACGACGGCTCGCGCCCAGCGGACGGTGGGCACGAAGCGCGGGTTGTCGGTGGGGTCCAGGGCGAGGATGGCGTCGGTGGTGGCCGCGCCCCAGATCAGCTGCCCGGTGGACAGGGTGGTGTCGTCGGCCTTGCGGCTCGGCGCGTACGCGAGGGCCTGGCCGCGCACATCGGCGACCACCCGGTTGGCGCCGGGCCGGGTCAGGTCGGGTGGCCCGGGCACCGGGTCGGTGCCGAGCCCCTGGTAGTGCTGGATGACCGTCTGCACGTCGGCCTTGGTCTCGTGCACGATCTTGCCGATGAACGCCATCGGCGTGCGGAACTCGAGGACCCGCCCGTCAAGGTCGACCATGGCGACCTGGAAGGAGAAGGGGTCCTCGCTGTCGGTCACGGGGAAGAAGGCGAGCTTCTCGTCGGGTTCGTCGCCGGTCGAGGACAGGCCCGGGATGGTCCCCGGCGGCTGGAGGTCGGGGGTGGTCAGGGTGAGCAGCCGGACGCTGCCGAACGGGAACAGCCGGTGCAGGCGGGTCTGGTCGTCGTTGTCGCCCGGCCTCCCGTAGGTGCGCACGGGCTCGCGCACCATGATGAAGTACCGCTGGTTGAGGTAGGCGGCGCCGTCCGGGCGGCCGTGGTCGAACTTCCGCTCGGTGACCTTGACCAGATCGGCCAGATGCCCGAAGGGGAACAGACGGCCGCGGTACATGACCCGTACGTAGTGGTCCCGGCCGAGGGCGGCGCGGTGCCGCCACTGTGTGACGTCGAAGCCCGAGGGCGGACGGTCCCACCGGCCCAGGGAGTCCAGCCAGCCGCCCATGCTCGACAGCATGAGACGGTCGACGTTCAGCGGCGCGGGCCGGAAGGCGTCCGGCAGGTTGGTGTTGGAGCTCAAATGGACCACCGACGAGCGGTCCTTGCGGTCCATCGCCATGGTGAACTCGCTGCCGCCCCTGGGCAGCGGGTGGGGGGCGGAGGGATCGAACCCGGTGTCGCGCGTCCACACCGCGCGGGCCCGCGATCCGACGAGCCGGGTGTGCCAGAGTTCGATCCGGCCCGCGGGGTCGCGCTGGGCGACGGTGTGGCTCCAGGCGGCGGTCTGCGGGGGCGACAGCAGCAGCCGGTAGGGCAGCTCGATGCCGGTTCGCGGGTTGGCGCCGTCGGCGAGGGGGTTCTCGGGCCCCGGACCGGAGGCGGGGAGCTCGGTGGGAGGTCCATCGGTACGGAGTCCGGCATCGGCCGGGCCGTCGGGTCCGTGCCGCGCGGCCAGTTCCGCGATGGTGCGGGCCAGCCGCAACACCCGGTAGACGTCCGGGGATTGGCCGATTGCGGTCGCCTGGAGCATCGCCGCCGCGGCCGGCTCGCGAGCTGCGTCCACCACGCGCAGCGCGAGCGTCCGCATAGCCGTCAGCAGTCCGGCCTCGCTGTACTCGATGGTGTCGTCGGCGCCCACCGAGAACACCAGCACGCTGCGGCCCGCGATGCGGGAGTGCACGGGAGGCGGCTTGTGGGGCTCGCTGCTGGACGACGGGGCACCCGGTGCCGCCACCGTGGAGGCTGGGGAGTCGGAGAGCGGCGGGACTGGTTCCGGCAGGCCCGGGCTGAGCTCGAAGAAGGCCTGCTCCACCACGTGCTGCGGTCCGAACGTGACGACGAGGTAGGCCGGTTGGGCCGCATCCTGGCGCACCAGTCGGCGGGCGCCGAGCAACGGCCGGTCCAGCCGGAGCCCGAGAAACGTGAACTGGAGGTCCACAAGGTCGGTGGCCCGTAACAGCCGGTACGGGGGCGGTGGTTGAGAGGCGGCCATGTCAGTCCCCTGTCAAAAAAGTCTTGAGGCCTTCAAACCGTTCGACCGTGCGAACCAGGGGGCACTCTAGGAGCGCCGCGATGGCGGCGGGAGGGCCGTGACGGACACGTCCCGCAGGAACGGCACAAGTTGAGCCACGGGCGGAGTGGGTCCGGATCGGATCAGGAGCGCAACGCGCGCGCCGATGGTTCCGGAGAGCCGGGCCGAGGGCCCAGTGCGCAGACGTGCGACGCCGCTGCCGCGCGTATCGAGCGGTAGCGGCACGGAACCGCCGCGCGCCGCAGCGCGCGTCGAGGCGGGGTCTCGCCGGCGAATGCTGCCCCCATGCCAGCCCCCCTGGCCGTGCGTGCGCACGATCGCGCACGTGCTGCGTGTGAAACGTCCCGTCGAGGCTGTCCAGGCTGGCTCCGACCCATGCGGGAGGGGCCGGTGGTTCACCTCATCGAGTGAGGACCGGCGTCGGGGACGGGAAGGTGCCGAGGGCACCGGCACGGTGGCTCCCAGTC
The DNA here is from genome assembly GCF_056431605.1 of Streptomyces sp. NPDC045846. Classification (NCBI taxonomy): domain Bacteria; kingdom Bacillati; phylum Actinomycetota; class Actinomycetes; order Kitasatosporales; family Streptomycetaceae; genus Streptomyces; species Streptomyces sp. NPDC045846. The sequence goes on from NZ_JBWKKJ010000005.1 coordinate 280,453, forward strand.
ATTGCCACCGTTGCCCATCCAGTTCAGCGAGGAACGGCGAAGGCCATGGCGCTCTGCTGACTCGGGCGTTCGGCCCGGTGCGGAGGGCCGTGGGTGAGTGACGGCGGGCGGGGCGTGTCGAACGTGTACCGGATGGCGTCAGTGTCCTCGGTTCGGGCTTGGGCCGAGGGTGTCGAGGAACGCGGTGAGTTCGGCGGTTTCGGGGGCGCTCAGTTCGCCTCGGGCCGCGAGTGCCTGCCTGGCGTGGTCGCGGGCGGCGTCGGGGTCGTCCGGGGCCAAGGCATGGGCCATGCCCTGGTGGGCGCGAGCGATCTGCGGGCTGTTGTCGATCGCGCGGGCGATGTCGAGCGCCCGCTGGTGGCGGCGGCGCGCGGCATCGCGGCGATCGGCCGCGTGGTAGGTGGCGCCGAGGTCGTTGAGAACCTCGCTCTCGGCGCGCCGGTCGCCCATCCGGCGGCTGAGGCAGAGTGCCCTCGCATGGTGGGCGACGGCCTCGCCGAACCGTCCCAACTGCCGGTAGCCGGTGCCGATGTTCGTCAGGGTGAGGGCTTCGCCCCACGGGTCACCGATCCCGCGGTAGCGGTCGAGCGCCCGCCGATGGTGGTCGAGGGCCTCCTCGACCCGCCCGAGCCGCGCATAGACCGTGCCCAGGCTTGTCTGGCTCAAGGCCTCGCCCCAGGGGGCGTCGATGCCGCTGTACAGACGCAGCGCCTGCTGGTGGAGGTCGATGGCCGCCTCGCTCTGCCCCAAAGCGCCCTGCGCGATGCCGAAGTTGGTGAGGATCACGGCCTCGCCCCACGCGTCGCCGAGCTCACGGCACAGGGCCAGCGCCTCCAGCCCGCGGTTGAAGGCATCCTCGGAGCGCCCGGCGTACCAGCAGGCCACGGCGAGGCTGGTCAGCGTCTCGGCGTGGGCCAGGCGATTGTCGAGGTTCTCGGTGGCGGCCAGGGCGAGCTCATGGGTGTGGACCCAGTCCAAGGTGCGTCCCCGGATGTCGAAGAAGTGCTGGAGGACGTGCGCGTACCGCCAGACGTGCTCGCTCCTGCCCCGCTCGGCCGCGAACGTGATCATCTCGACGAGGTTCGCGTGCTCGGCCTCGTACCAGGCCAAGGCGGCGGCCCGGTCGCTCACGTCCGGGGTGTCGGCGGGCGGCCGGGCGACCTCGAACGCGAGCAGCCGCTGTCCCGGTGCCACCAGGGGGCGGGCCCGCAACGCCGTGTGCAGGTAGTGGTCGAGCAGCCGCAGCTCCGCCTCTTCCCGCTGCTCAGGCGGCTCGATCTCGTGCAGGACCTCCTGCGTGTGCCGACGGAGCAGGTCGTGCAGTTGATAGCGGTGGGGTTCGTACTGCTCCAGCAGGTGTACGTCGACGAGGTCCTCCAGCCGTCGCCGTGCCGTGGCCACGTCCGTGCCCGCCAGGGCGGCGGCCGCGTACGCGTCGAGATCGGCACCGGGATGCAGACCGAGCAGCCGGAACAGCCGCTGATGGCCCGGGTCGAGACGCGCGTAGGAGAGGGCGAAGGCCGCGCTGACCGCCTGCTCGTCGCCGCTGCGGCCGGATGCGCGGGAACCCGCGCGCAGCTCGGCGACGAGGTCTTCCGCCCGCCACGCGGGCCGGTGGGCGAGCCTGGCCGCGGCCATCCGGATGGCCAGCGGCAGGTAGCCGCAGAGCTCGGCGATCTCGGCGACCGCCCCGGGTGAATCGGCGAACCGGCGGTGTCCCGCGATCAGGGCCACCAGCGCGCACGCCTCCGCCTCGGGCAGCACATCGAGCGAGAGCGGCACGGCGCCCTCCAAGGACAGGAGCCTGCGTCGCGAGGTCACCAGTACCGCGCACGAGGCGGAGCCGGGCAGCAAGGGTCGTACCTGCTCCGCGTCCGCGGCGTTGTCCAGCACCACCAGCGCCCGCCAGCCCGACAGCGTGGTCCGCCACAGAGCAGACCGTTCCTGAAGGGTGTGCGGGACGCGCGCGCCGTCGACACCGGCCATGCGCAGCAGAGCCTCCAATGCCGACGCCGGGTCCATCGGGGTGTGCCCCGGGGTGAAGCCGTGGAGGTCGCAGTAGAACTGGCCGTCCGGGAACCTTCCGGCCATCAGATGGGCGGCGTGCACCGCCAGCGTGGTCTTGCCGACGCCCGCCATGCCGTCGATCGCCGAGACCACCACCGCGCTCGCACCGTCGATGCCGACCAGCTCCGCGAGGCGGTCCAGCTCGGCGGCGCGTCCGGTGAAGTCCGGTATGTCGTACGGCAGATACCGCCTGCGCCCCGGTGGGCGGGGCTCCGCCGCCTCCGGCTCCTCCGCCGCGGCCATGGAGAGCAGGCGCCGCTGATCGTCCGGCCCCAGCCCGAGTGCCCTGGCGACCTCCCGCACCGAGGCCATGCGAGGCACCCGTCCTTGCCCGCGCTCCAGCGCGCGGATCGTCCGGGCCGACAACCCCGCCCGCTCCGCGAGCTCCTCCTGGGTCAGTCCGGCCCGCCGCCTGTAGGTGCGGAGCACGGTGTCGAACCGTTCCGGCATGTCCTCCTCCTCGCCCGGCGGGCCCTGCGCGCGGGGCCCTGGGCCACACGGCGTCAGTTCTCCGCGGGGACTGTGGCCTACCCGGGAGAACGTCCGCTGAACGTCCGCCGGACGTCCTGTCGGCGGCAGGAGTGAGACGGCAGCATCGTACGCACCCCGCCGATCAGGGGGCGTGCTGTCAATCGGCCGCGGGGGAGGGCCGGTTGAAGCGCCGCGAGCCAGTTACGTGGTCGACGCGGCCACACATCTCGTCAACAACTGGAGGATTCGCATGATCAAAGGTCGTATCGCAAGGACCGTTGCCACTACGGCGCTCGTCTTGGGAGGAGCGCTGTCCATCACCCCGAGCGCCGTGGCGGACAGCGGATCGTCACCGACGGCCGCTCCCGCGTCCAGCGATTCCGCGCTGCGGTCGTGTTGGGGCCAGCGGGTGTTCGGCAGCGCGGGCCACCACGGGAACAAAACCTGGTGCGACTCGGGCCGATACCGTGAAGTGATCACGTGTGAGACCCTGGGCGGCTACCAGTACGTGCACTACGGCCCCTGGGTCTGGGCGAGCGCGGAGAGCGTCGCCTGGTGCAACCTCGGCGACGAGATCATCGGTGACTGGACCCAGGTGGGGTGAGCCGTAGCCTCCTCCTGCCCTGGGTAGCCCCCTCGTCCAACGGCAGTCCAGGGCAGTGACGCCCAAACTCCTGGCAGACCGGGAAGCGATCGAGATCGCCCTGGTTTGCCAGGAGTTTCGCGTATGGGGCCCGCTCTCGATGATGCACGAGGTGTTCTGGGGGCGTGTGGCGGAAGTGACGGGAGGCGGGGCCGGACGGTGGGCTGCGAGGATGCCGTCATGGAGCAGACAGTGAGTCGTCAGGAAGCGTCGGATGCGATCCAGGATCACGGATGGCGCTACTTGCTGGGCGCCTTGCACACGTCGGTCGCGGTCGGGACGTTGGCACAAGCGATCAGCGTGGCAGTGGACGCTGTCACGGCGTGTGGTGACGATGCCGATCGCCATCTCCGCGTCGATGTCCGCCCTGATCGGGCCGTCCTCACGGTGCAGTCGTCGGACCACGCGGCGGTCACCGCGCGGGACATCGAACTCGCCCGCCAGATCTCTGCCGCCGTTGAGAGGTCCGGGCTTGTGCCGGAGCCCGGACTCGGAACGGCGGCGCCACGGTCCGTCCAGGTGGTGGAGATCGCCGTCGATGCCCTGAACATCGCCGCGGTTCGACCGTTCTGGAAAGCGGTGCTGGGCTATGCCGATGAGGCCGGCGCCGCGGGACCGGAGGATCCGCTCGTCGACCCGCTCTGGCAGGGCCCGGCTGTCTGGTTCCAGCAGATGGACCGCGCGCGTCCGCAGCGCAATCGCATCCACCTCGACATCAGCGTTCCGCATGACGAGGCACCCCGGCGGGTCGACGCCGCGCTGGCGGCCGGGGGCCGACTCGTGTCCGCGAGCCGTGCCCCCGCCTTCTGGGTGCTTGCCGACCCGGAGGGGAACGAGGCCTGTGTCACCACGTGGCAGGGCCGAGACAGCTGAAGCACCATGTCGGCGGCAGTTGCTCGTTGACGGCCGATATGAGGGCGGTCGCCCGCACGACGGTTTATGGGCATCGATCTGCCTGCACAGGCGAGTTCTCAGGCGGTCGGGCTGTCCCGGTACGGCGCCAGGAAGGCGGTCAGCGCTGACGGCATCGCCTCTGGGGCTTCCTCGGCGGAGTAGCGACCGCACTCAGGGAGGACGACGCTTTCCACGTGGTCGGCGGCACGCTCCATTGCAGCAACGCCGCACAAGTCCCGACCAGAAATGGGTTCTTGACCGTGAGGAGTTGATCGGCCGGTTCACCGCACTGCCCGTCGGCATGTTCCGCAGAGCCGACGCTACGCGGCTGAACTGACCTCCGGCTTCCGGCCACGACCGGTTCGAGTTCACCCCCCCCCGGACTGATCATGGACAACCTCAACCGCCGGTAGCTCAGGGAGGAGAAGCGACCAGTGCTGTCACCACAAGTGACCGACAGGTGCAGTCAGTTGATCGGAGGGGCCGGGCGGACGCGCTCAATGAGACCGGTCCGGAAGGCTCAGGCCCCGTAGAGGGCCAGGGCTGCTGCGCATCTCGGGGCAGGCCCGTTCCTCAGCCTCTGCTCCGCATGCCTCGAAGGCCGGACCGGCGATGTCGAAGCCGTTACGGATGGCCCCCACGCGCGCCGCCTCGGTACTGTGGCTCGGCATGACCGACACCGAGATCACCGCCGACCTGGTTCGCGACCTCTTGCGGGAGCAACATCCAGATCTTGCGGGGCTGACCATCCGCGAGGTGGCGGGCGGCTGGGGCAACCAGATGTGGCGTCTCGGGGACGAGTTGGCCGTGCGCATGCAGCGCATGGATCCCACCGCGGAGCTCCAGCTCAAGGAGCGGCGCTGGCTGCCCGTGCTCGCTCCGCGCCTGCCGCTCCCCGTGCCGACCCCGGTGCGGTGCGGCGAACCGTCCCTCCGTTTCCCCAAGCACTGGACCGTGATGACGTGGGTCCCCGGCGAACCGCTGGACCACGGCTCGATCACCCGCGGCACCCACGCGGCCGACACGCTGGCGGACTTCCTGCGGGCACTCCATGTGGAGGCGCCTGCGGAGGCACCGCTCGGCGTGGACTTCGGCGCTCATCCGAAGGACTGCGCCGAAGGCTTCGAGAACTTCTTCCAGGCCTTCGCCGCCGCCGACTTCGCGGCCGACACCCGGGCCGTCTGGGACGACGCTGCCGCGGCCCCCGAGTGGGAGGGCCCGCCGGTGTGGGTGCACGGCGACCTCCATCCCGCGAACGTCGTCGTCTCGGACGGAACGCTCTCGGGCATCGTCGACTTCGGCGCCCTGTTCGCGGGTGATCCGGCGTGGGACCTCGCCGCCGCATGGCTGCTGCTGCCCGCGGGCATGGCCGCACGGTTCTTCGACAGGTACGCGCATGCGGACGAGGCGGCGATCCGGCGTGCCCGCGGCCTGGCCGCGCTGAAGTGCCTCTTCCTGATGTGCATGGGGCAGGCCGGAGACCGCGGTCTCCCCGGCGGCAAGCCGAACTGGGGACCGCTGGGCCGTGAGGCACTCGACCGGGTTCTGAAGGGCTTTTGACGCAGGCTCCCTCGCTTGCCCTCAACCGCCTTGCGACAGCGCCGCCCACGGCGCGACCTTCCGTTCGTCGGTGCTGAGACCGCGAAGCGTCCAAAGCCCGTATGCGGCCAGCAGCGGCTTGACGATCAGCCACTCGCCGGGGCGGTAGTCGTCTGCGGGCACGAGCCTCTTGGCGAGATCCGGACGCTGTCGTCGCAAGTAGGCGCGAGCCTTGAGAGCGTGAGCGGGCTGGGAGACGATCTTGATGCGGTCCACGTCTTCGAGCAGAGGGATCACGTTCGTGACGTTCTCCCATGTCGTCGTGCTCTTGTCCTCGAGTAGCACGGCGCCGTCGAACGCGAGCACCGAGGGTGCGTAGTCGGCCATCAGCCGGGCCTCAGCGACGCCACCGGTGGGAGCACCGCCACTGAAGATCACGCGCGTATCGTGCGCACGGGCCGCGTCGATGGAGCGCATGCCCGCACGGACCCTCCAGCGGCTGATGAAGTTCGCCGTGGCCTGCGGGTTGCGATAGCCCAGCACCACCACGGCCTCGGACCTGCCCCCGCCGTCACCCGTCAGGGCCCGGGACCAACGCCAGTTCAACCACTCGCCCCAGGCCAAGATTGCGGCACCGGCGATCGTCAACCCTGTCCGTCGTCGCATGCGGCGACTCTAGGACACCGCGATATCGGCCGGGCGAAGGCATCGGACCGGCAGCGCACAACGGGTCCCGCCGGGCCGGGCGAGGGACCCGAGGCTCAACTCGTCGGCATGGGGGCCTTCGCCGACTGGGCCAGGTGCTCGGGTTCGAGTACGAAGACGGGGATCGCGCGGGAGGTCTTCGCCTGGTACTCGGCGTACGGTGGATACGCGGCGACGGCGCGCTGCCACCACTGGGCCTTCTCGTCGCCGACGACCTCACGGGCCGTCATGCCCTGTACTTGGGGGCCATCTTGGAGATCCACGTGCGGATCGGCCTTGAGGTTGAAGTACCAGACCGGGTGGCGCGGGAAGCCGCCCTTCGAGGCGACGGCCGCGTACCGGCCCTCGTGCTCCACGCGCATCAGCGGAATCTTGCGGATCCGGCCGCTCTTCGCGCCGCGCATCGTGACGATGACGACCGGCAGGCCCGTGTCCCAGAGCGTCGTGCCCTCGGTGCCGCCCGATCTCTCGTACAACTCGACCTGTTCGCGCACCCACCGCGCCGGGCTCGGCTCGTACTCGCCTTCAAGAGGCATCGCCTTCACCTCATCGCCGTGTACGGATCGTGTCGCAACAGTCCAGCACAAGTCGTGCGTGAAAGGGAGACCGCCCTTCCCTCGCTGCCGGGAAGTTCAAGTGGTTCGGGGCGAGGCGCCGCTGCGGCAGTTCGGACGTCGGCCGAGACCGCGGCGGCGGAACCCCTTGGTGAACCGCCGCCCTGGCCTGGATCTAACGGGTGAGGAACGGGCCCAGAACGGCGCCGAGTTCGGCGGGCGCGTCCAGGGCTATGAGGTGGGCGGCGGTGGGGAACTCGACGAGGGTGGCGCCGGGAATCTCGGAGGCGTAGCGCCGCCCGATGTCCTGGAAGTCGGTGACGTCGAGCCTGCCGATGCCGACCAGCGTGGGGACGGAGAGGGTGGCGAGGTCACCGGCCGCGGCGCCCTGGGAGTGTTCCGCCACGATGTCTTGGTTCACCAGGGATGTCCGTAGGGGGCCGCGGAGTCGGTCGGCCAGTCCGTCGGCGACGTCCTCCCAGCTTCGCGCGGGCCCGCGCAGCCACATGTCCAGGTTGATCGAGACGGCGGCGTCCAGGTCGCCCGAGGCCAGGGCCGCCGTTTCCGCCTCGTCGTACGCGACCATCTCCGCAGACCAGTCGTATCCGCGCCATGGCGGAGCGAACAGTGCCAGGGAATGCACCCGGTCCGGGTGGGCGAGGGCGAAGTCCAGGGCCACGCGACCACCCCAGGAGGCGCCGACGAGCCTGACCTGTGTGTGGCCGAGGTGGTCCAGTAGGCGGCGCAGGTCGTCGGTCTCGCTGAACGGGCCGGTCGGCGGCGCCGATGCACCGAAACCGCGCAGGTCGTAGCGGATGACGGTGTGCCGTGCTGCCAGGTCGGGCCCGATCGCGTCCCACATGCGGTGGTCGGCGATGCCTGCGTGCACGAGCACGACGGGCGGACCGTCGCCGGTGACGAGATAGGAAAGGTGGCCGAGTCCATCGGCGAGGGTGAGCATCCGCAGATGGTTGCAGATCCACAGAGCACGGGCCACTCCATAGGAATCGCTGCCAGGCCGACCGACCCCGGCGGCTCCCTGCGGCTGGTGTGCCCACTGGGCGTCTCGTTAGGCGGAACCCGCGGCATCGGTCGGCAGAGCCTGCTGGTACAGCGTTACGAGTACGCCGTGTACGGGCTGGTCCTCCGTTTCTTCCTCGGCCTCGTCGACCAGCTTGGTGAGGGTCTCGCCGAGTGCTCGCGCCTTCGCCGGGCTGAGACGCAGGTGGCGCAGGGTCAGTTCGGGTTCGGTGGGTGAGCGGTCGAGCTCCTGGGCGACCGCGGCGAGCATCGCGGCGGTGCCTGCCGCCTGGGATTCGGCGACGACCATCTGGCGAGCCGTGCGCTGGTAGTACTGCTCGGTGCCTCCACGGACCTGGCGGGTCTCGGCGACGTGGACCAGCCCGGCTTCGCGGAGCACTTTGACGTGGTGGGCCACGTTGCCCTTCTTCGCGTCGAGTTGAGCCGCGAGCCGGCTGATGGTGGCCGGCCGCTGGCCCAGGGCGAAGAGCAGCCGCTGACGCAACGGGTGGGCGAGCGCCGCGAATTGTTGAGGTGCGCCGATCTCCAGGACGTCCTCAGGAGGCGGCGGGAAGGAAGGCTGATCTCGCATGGTGAAAGTGTCTAAAGTCTTTGACGCTTTGGCAAGGGCGGTGCTCTACTTCCTGCCATGACGACTCTGACGAAACTTCGGCCTGCCTCGGTCATCGACGAGACGGTCCGGCTGCTGGCCGAGCGCTACGTGTTCCCCGAGACGGCCGAGCAGCTCGCCGGCCTGCTGAAGGGGCGCCTCGCCGAGGGCGCCTATGACGTCGACGGCGCCGAGGAACTCGCCCGACTGGTCACCGCGGACCTGCAGTCCGTCAACGGCGACCGGCATCTGCGGCTGAAGCACCACGCCGACCGGGTGTCCTCGAAGAAGGGGGCGGCCACTCTGGACTCGATGCGGCGGGAATTCGATGCTTCGCTCGGCGGTGTGCCGCGGGTGCAGTTGCTCGAAGGAGGGGTCGCCGTAGTGGAGTTGGCGCCGATGCTCTTTCCGCTGGAGTGGGCCGCCGAACCACTGACCGCGGCGCTCACCCTGGCCTCTCGCGCCCGGGCGCTGATCGTGGACCTTCGCTCCAACCGGGGCGGCGACCCGGACACGGTCGCGTTCGTCTGTAGCTACCTCCTGGATGAGCGCACCCACCTCAACAGCATGTACTGGCGCGAGGGCGAGCGCAGCGAGCAGTCCTGGAGCCTGCCGCACGTTCCCGGCGCGCGCTTCGGCGGCAGCAAGCCGTTGTACGTCCTGTCCAGCGACACCACCTTCTCGGCCGCCGAGGAGCTGGCGTACGACCTCCAACAGCTCGGCCGCGCCACGGTCGTGGGTGAGCGCACCCGCGGCGGTGCGCACCCGTGCCAGGGCTGGACCGTGCACCCCCACCTGGAGGCCACCATCCCCGTGGGCCGCGCCATCAACCCCGTCTCCGGCACGAACTGGGAGGGCACCGGTGTGCAGCCGGACGTCCCCTGCGCCGCTGCCGAGTCCCTGGACCACGCGCACGCACTGGCCCTCGCCCAACTGGAGAACTGAGCCGTCGCACTTGAGCGGCATCCTGGCGCAGTGCGCCCGAGCCCCCGGGCAGCCCGGCCCGGACTCACCAGCCTCCCTCGGACGCGCTTCACAGGTCACCCGATGACGGGGCTCGGTGCACACCCGACAGAGGCGGTGCGGAAAATGTCGGGTGCTCAAAGCCGGTGGCGCCGCACGATGAGGGCATGGATGACACGACTTTGGTATCCCGATTCCTCCGCGACGGCTTCGTGAAGCTGGAGGGCGCCGTCGCCCCGCGCGTGGCCGCGGACTGCGCGCGGCTGTTGTGGCGTGAGACCGGCTGCGACCCGGACGATCCCGCGACATGGACGCAGCCCGTGCACTGGGTGGCGGGCATGGCCCAGGGCCCGTTCGCCGCCGCGCCCAACTCCCCGTCTCTGCACCGCGCGTACGACCTGCTCGTCGGCCCGGGACGCTGGGAGCCCCGCTATTCGCTGGGCTCGTTCCCCCTGCGCTTCCCGCACGAGGAGGAGCCGAACGACGCGGGCTGGCACATCGAGGGCAGCTACCTGCCGGAGGGCGAGAGCTGGTACTTCACCAATCTGCGGTCCCGGGACCGCGCACTGCTCATGCTGTTCCTGTTCAGCGAGATCGGTGAGGAGGACGCCCCGACCCGGATCCGGGTCGGCTCCCACCTCGATGTGCCGAAGGTGCTGGAGAAGTACGGGGAGGACGGGGCGAGTGGGCTGGCTCTCGCGCCCGACCTGGTGGCGGCGTCCGACCGCCGCCCCCTCGCCCTCGCCACCGGCTCCCCGGGGGACGTCTTCCTGTGTCATCCGTTCCTGGTGCACGCGGCGCAACCGCACCACGGCGTGCGGCCGCGCTTCATGGCCCAGCCGCCGTTGATGCCCGCCGCGCCGTACGAACTGGAACGGGCCGACGGCGCGTACTCACCCGTGGAGATCTCGATCCGTCGGGGCCTGGGGCAGGACACCCCCGGTCACCACTGGTAGGTGAGGTGGGCAAGGCTGTCACCCACGGTGCGGTTGCCGGCGAGACGCAGGGGTTTGGGGGTGCCGGTCGGGTCGAAGAGGCGGTTGCCCGCGCCCATGAGGAGCGGAAAGACGGCGAGCCGCAGCTCGTCGACGAGGTCGTGCTCGATCAGCGTGTGCACGAGCCGGGAGCTGGCGTAGACACGGATCTCGCCGTTGACCGTGTGCTTCAGACGCGCCGCCTCCTCGACGATGTCGCCACCGAGGACCGTCGAGTTCTTCCAGCGGGGATCCGCGAGCGTGCTGGAGACCACGTATTTGGGCAGGCCGTTCATCCTGTCCGCGAGTCGGCCCGTGCGGGAGGGATAGCGCGCGGCGAAGAACTCGTAGCTGCGTCGTCCCAGCAGCAGGGCCTGCGCGCGCAGCGCATCGTCCAGGATGAGCTTGTCCCAGGCTTCGCGGTCGGCCGGAGCGAGCCCGGCCCGCCAGTCATGGCGGCTGAAGCCCTCCTCGCCGGTCGGGTCCTGAAGGACTCCGTCGAGCGAAACGTTCTCGAAGACGACGATTGGTCCCATTTCGGTGCTCCCTGTGTTCGGATGGTCTGGCTGCCACGGATGCAGACACCGCGGCATCGGCGGAACTGGGCGCACGGCGGCCGCCCAGTTCGGCGGTCGGCCGGTGTCCCTATGCGAGGGAGTGCCGTGGGGCGGGGGAGAGGTGGACGAGGATGGCGAGCGGCGACCTGATGTCGCAGGCCCGGGCCGGTGACGGTGACGCGTTCCGCGCACTGGTCCAGCCGCACCGCGCGGAGTTGCGGGTGCACTGCTACCGGATGCTCGGATCGTTGCAGGACGCCGAGGATGCCCTTCAGGACACGCTGCTGGCCGCCTGGCAGGGCATCGAGGGATTCGAGCAACGTGCCTCGCTGCGCACCTGGTTGTACCGGATCGCCACCAACCGGTGCCTCAACGCGCGGCGTTCGGCGAGCCGACGCCGGGCCAAGGAGTGGAACGTGCCCCATGTCGAGCCGCCCGAGCCGACCCGGCTCGGCGAGGTCGTCTGGCTACAGCCGTACCCCGACTGCCTGCTCGACGCCGTGAGCGAGGCCCCGCTCGGGCCGGAAGCCCGCTATGAGCAGACCGAGTCGGTCTCCCTCGCGTTCGTCACCGGTTTGCAGGCGCTGCCGCCCCGCCAACTCGCCGTTCTCGTCCTGCGTGACGTCCTCGGATTCCACGCCCGCGAGGTGGCCACCATGCTCGACTCGACCGTCGACTCGGTCAACAGCGCCCTCAAACGAGCCCGCGCCGCCCTGCGACGCCGCGGGCCGAACGCCGCGGACGGCCAACCGCCCGCCGCCGGCTCGGCCTCCGAGAACGCGATCGTGGCGCAGTTCGTCCGTGCGTGGGAGTCCGCCGATCTCGACGCCCTGGTGGATCTGCTGACCGACGACGCCTTCGTCTCGATGCCGCCCGTGCCCTTCGAGTACGAGGGCAAGGACCTCGTGGCCCGCTTCTGTGCCGCCATCTTCCGCGCGGACCGGAGGTTCGACCTGGTCCCGACGCGAGCCAACGGTCAGCCGGCGTTCGGAGCGTATCTGCGGGCCCGCGACGGCATCAGCCACGGGACCGGCCTGTACGTGCTCACACTTGCCGGCGACCGCATCAGCGCCATGACCCGGTTCGAGAACGACATGCTGCCCTGGTTCGGGCTCCCACGCTCACTCCCGAGCCGATAACCCCGGTCAACGAATCACCTGCCGTGCCGCTCAGTCGACACAGAACTCGTTGCCCTCGATGTCCAGCATCGGGATGCACGAATCGGTGCCGTCATACAGGGTCTGTACGTGGACCGCGCCCAGGGGGATCAGCCGTGCGCACTCGGCCTCGAGCGCGGCGAGGCGCTCCTCACCCACCAGTCCGGTACCGACCCGCACATCGAGATGCACGCGATTCTTGGCGGCCTTCCCTTCCGGTACGCGCTGGAAGTACAGCCGCGGACCGACACCTGAGGGATCCACGCAGGCGAACCACGCATCCCGCTCCTCAGGTGACTGCGAGGCCTTGAAGTCGTCCCATGTGGCAAACCCCTTCGGTGGCGGCGGCACGACGTACCCCAACACCTCGCACCAGAAACGAGCGAGGCGCTCGGGCTCCGCGCAGTCGAAGGTGACCTGGAACTTCTTGATCGACGTCATGGAGCCACCCTAGAGGCGGGTGCCGCCCCGCGAGAGACGGTTTCTTCGCGGGGACGGTCGCCGACGCCTTCGACAACGAGCGCCTCGCACGGATTCGGTGGCGCTCCTGTTGGCGACCTCATGCCAGGCGCTGGGCCCGGAGGTCGGCCACGTACTTCGTGATCAGCTCCGGTGTCAGATGAGGGATGTCATGATGCCCGTCGAGGGCTGCGGCCCGGACCGCCTCGCGGAAGCGGTCCGCCGGCAGGGCGGATCCGGGAAGCGGCTGTTCCGGGCGGACGAAGGCGTGCAGCAGGGGGAGCAGCGAGTGCCGCTTCTGGCGGTCGGGCAGGCCCCGCAGGGCGGTCTCGAAGCGTTCCAGCCACTCGGCGTAGTCCTGAACTCGCGTCAGTGGATGGCCAGTTGCGGACAACCAGTCGACGAATGTGTCGAGCGAGATGCCGTCGTCGTGCGGGTTGACCACGTTGTAGGTCCGGTAGCCCTCGCGTGCGTCGTCCCCCAGCGCGGTGATGACCCGCGCGGTGAAGTCCACCGGCAGCGCATCGTAGTGGCCGCCGCCTGCGGCCCCCGTGTAGAAACTGCCAGGCGCGATGCCTGTTGCCAGCAGACTCAGCAGCAGGCGCGTGAAGACGTCCGACACGTTGAGCTGGCCGCGATAACGGGGATGCGCGAGGATCAGGTTCGAGCGGAAGACGGCGACCGGATGACCGAACGTTTCGTGTGCGGCGCGCAGCAGCACCTCACCGGCCCATTTGCTGGCAGCGTAACCGTCGGCGTAACTCCCATCGAGGTCGCGCGTCGAGCATGCGGTGCGGATGTCCGCCGACTCATCGCCCGCAGCCTCGTGGCCGAAGGCGACGGCGATCGTGGAGAGGTAGGTGAACTGCTTGACGCGGGAGGTGATCGCGAGCCTGATCAGTTCCGCCGTTCCCACGACGTTGGGGCCGAACAGCTGGTCGTAGGGCAGGACGTGATTGACCAGCGCCGCCGGGTGGACGATCAGGTCCACGGTGTCGGCCAAGGTCCGCCAGGTCTCCTGGTCGAGCCCGAGGTTCGGTTCCCCGATGTCGCCGGCGATCACGTGGAGATGCCGGGCGGCGGACTTGCGGTAGCGCTCGACGAGTTCGGGGTCGCCGCTGTCGAAGGCCGCGTCGAGCCGTGCCCGGGCGGTCTCGGCGGAGGAGCCGCGCACTATGCACACCAGTGTGCCGCCGCGCTCCGCCAGACGCTCCAGCCACTCAAGGCACAGGAACCGGCCCAGGTAGCCGTTGGCGCCGGTCAGCAGGACGGTCTGGGCTGCGGGCAGCGGACCGGTCGGCCTCGCGGTCTGCGCGATGGTCGCCGGGTCGAGGAACGTGTCCAGTTGCAGATCGGCCGCGTGGAGGCGCCTCGCGTCTGGGCCGTGGACGCTGTCGGCGGTCGGGCGGCGCTGTTCCGATGCGAGCGCCCGCTCGATGTGATCGGCCACCTGCCGCAGCGTGTTGACCGGGTTGATGACCACGTCGACCGGTACGTCGACGTGGAAGATCTCCTTGAGCGTCTGGGCGAACGACAGCGCCGTGAGGCTGTCACCACCGAGTTCGGTGAAGCGTGTCCCCGGCTGGACATCATCGTCCTCCTGGCCGAGAAGGGCCCGCACGGACCGAAGGACGCTCTGCAGGACCGGCTGTTCGGTGCCGACTTGGCGCAGGGCCCGCAGCTCGCGGACCTCACGGTCGGCCAACTCGGCGTACAGCGCTTCGAGCCGCTGTCCGTATCGCTTGGTCAGGGCCGGGCGCAGCGGCTTGCGTACTGCGGAGAGCAACCCGTTGTCCTGACTGAACGGCTCGCGCTCGACGAGGAAGTCCCGCGGAATCTCCCAGGAGTTGAGCCCCGCCTCGGTGGCGATGCCACGCAGGGATTCTCGCAGGAGCTGCCGGAGACGCCGGGTGTCCGCGCCGGCGCGGACAAGGGCATCCGTCGTCGGTACGACGACCGCGAGCAGGTGGGCACGGGCGCTGTTGCCGTACAGGAAGATCTGACGGACGGCCGGGCTCCCGGTGAAGAGCGCCTCCAGGCGGGAGACCGCCACGAATTCGCCCTGGGACAGCTTGAGGACGTTGGAGCGGCGGTCCACATACCTCAGCTCGTCGGGGCCGACGCGAGCCATGATGTCGCCCGTGCGGTAGAAGCCGTCCTCGTCGAAGACCTCGGCGGTGGCATCGGGGCGCCGGAAGTAGCCGGGCACGAGCCGGTCGGACCTGACCAGCAGTTCGCCCCTGGGGTGGGGCGAGTCCGTGGCGAAGTATCCCAGCTCGGGAACATCGGCCAGTTGGTAGTCGGTCACCGGTGGGCACAGCACCCGGCCGTCGAGGAGGACGATCCCGGCTTCCGTCGACCCGTAGCCGTCGCACAACCTGATGTGGAGGCAGTCTTCAACGAACGCCCTCATGTCCTCGCTCAGGGGCGCCGAGGCGCTGACGGCCCACAAGAGGCGGCCGCCCATGACCTTCTCCCGCAGCTCCTGCTTCACCCGCTCCTCCGGCCCTGCCCCAGCGCCGCCCGCCTCACACCGGCGGGACCACTCGTCCCGGTAGTGCCGCAGGAGCATGTCGGCGATGCGGGGCACCATGACGAACTCGGTGGGACGGACCAGGGAGAGGTCCTCGAAGAGTGTTGACAGGTCGCTGGACGCCGCGAAACAGGCGAGGCCCCCCTTGGCGAGCGTGCCGAACAGGACGCCCCTTCCCATCATGTGACTCAAAGGCAGGTAGTTCAGCACGATGGCAGGCCGAGCCGTCTGACCTGGGACGAAGTCGACCCAGAACTGCCTGACGTGTCGCTCGGTGTACATGGCGCCCTTGGGGACGCCGGTACTGCCGGAGGTGTAGATCAGAGCGCTGAGCGTGTCGGCCGCAGCCCCCTCAGGAACCCGGGGGAGCGACGGCAGGGTCCTTCCCCGGTCGATGACCGACACGAGCGTGTCCAGGGTCGCGCCGTGGCCCTGCGCCGCGAGCCGACCGCGCGCGGACTCCCATTGCTCCTGGTGGGCGGTGACGCCGGGATGGTGGCCGATGACGACGACCCTGCCCAGCGAGGGGGTGCGGGCCGTGATCTCCAGCGCGAGCTCCAGGTGCTCGATGTCCACGACGAGCAGGCGGGGTTCCGTCTGCTCCACCATGGGGACCAAGTGGTCCGCCGAGGCGCCGACCGGCAGGGGAACGGACACCACCCCGGAGCGGACGCAGGCCAGATTCGCCACGGTGTGCTGGACGCCGGTCGGACCGAGAAGGGCGACGAAGTCCCCTGGATTCACTGCGTGTTCGGGGTGATGCCGCCATTCGGCGGCCACCGCGCCGACCTGTTCCCAGAGCTCGCGGTAGCTGAGTGTGGTGAACCGCTGGAGGCGCCCCAGCGTGGTGCGGCCCGTCTTCGGGTCGGTGACCAGCTCGGTGGCGCGCTCGCCCAGGGCGGGGCGGTCCGCGTACCCCTCCATCACGGCGGCCACCAGGGCAGCCAGGGGGAGTCCGGGACGGCGGATGGCTTCCGTGACGGTGTCCAGGGGCGCGGTGTCGCGGAACTGTAGGTCGGTCGCGCACAGGTGGGCGCTGCGTCGATCGGCGGATGCGTCGAACTCGTCGGAGGGGGAGTGGGAGGGTGACACGAGCAATCTCCTTTGTGGCCGCGGAAATCTGGTCAGGGGTGTGGTGTGTCGCGGGGGGCGGTCCGGTCAGGGGGACGGCCGGCGGGTGCGGCGGCCCTGTCCCGCTCCGTGTCCGGCGGCCGCCGTGGCGACGCCGAGGGAGGACAGGACGGTGAGCGGCAGGGTCCAGCTGTATGTGGTGTCGTGCAGGATGCCGAGGTGGAGGCGGGCCGACGTGACGAGGCAGCCCACGGACTGCGCCATGGCCGCCGGCGCGGGGGGTTCGCCGGAGCTGCCTGCGCGCTGGCCTGAAGGGTCAGTGCGAGGACGAGGCATGTGCCGCTGCCGAGCCTGGCAGTGTGCACGCCACTGGCTCGGCACCGCGCATCCGGGGCAGCCAGGCGAGGAGCGCCGCGATGGTGATGGGGACGCCCCAGGCCGGCGCGGTGTGCCGGGCACCCGGCACGGGCGGAGGGGCAGAGATTCCCGAGGAGACCGCGGCCATGAGGCCCATGACGGTCATAAAGAGAGCGCTGATGCTCTGGGTACAGGGTGCGGGCACGCTCCGTACGATCAGCGCGGGAGCAGCGCATTGCCGAAGGCGATGTCCGCGGGAAGGACCACCGTCCCGGCGAACAGGAAGGTCACGGAGGGAGGGGCGCGGACCACCGTTCCGAAGACCGGCACACCGAGCGCCACCACCCGCGGGCGAGCACTGCCCCCTCGGTGGGAGGCGCGGGCGACCCAGGGCGGTGTCGCGGCGGACGTCGGCAGCGGGAGGGTACTCAGCAGCCCGCCCCCGCTCGCTGTCACGCCGCTGCCGTGCTTGATCTCCGGCAGCAGGGCGCCGACACCCCTGAGGGTGGTCCGCGGGTTCGCCGATACGAGGCAGATCGCGATGATGAGCCCGACCGGCACGGCGGGCCGGGTGGCGGCGGCGACCGGCGTCAGGGAGCTGGATCGCTGAAGGGGTAACGCGTCTGGCTGCGCACTCACTTGCCGTCCACCGCTCGTGGTGCGGTGGTCTCGTGGTCGCGGGTGAGCTGGACGATCTCCGCGGCCGCGGCACGGGCGCCGCCCGCGTCCCGGGCCTCGATCGCGTCGACAAGCCGCCGGTGCAGCCGGGCATGCTCCTCGGCGTGGGCGGCATCCCAGGACAGGCCCCCCAAGGACGAGGCGAGTGCCGTACCGAGATGGTCGTACACCTCCATCAGGAGGTCGTTCCCGCTCGCCCGGACCACAGCCCGGTGGAAGAGTGCGTCGACGTTCGTGGCCGCTGCCGGGTCCTCGCCGGCGCTGGCCGCGTCGGCGTCGGCAAGCAGCTCCCGCATCTGCTGCAGCTGACTCTCGTCGCGGCGCAGGGCCGCGGCTCCCGAGGCGTACTCCTCCAGCACGGTACGCAGTTCCAGCACCTTGTCCCGCTGGGTGGAACTCGCCCGCCGCACCATGACCGACTGAAGCTCACTGGCGGAGCGGACATAGGTGCCGTCCCCGGCCCGGGGTTCCAGCAGCCCCAGGTGCACCAGCGCGCCGATCGCCTCGCGCAGCGTGCTGCGCCCTACGCCGAGTTCCTCGATGAGGGCCTGCTCCGACGGGATCCGTGTCCCGACAGGCCAGCCCCCCGCCTCGATGTGCGAGCGGAGGCTGTCCACGAGCTGAGCGGACAGGCTGGCCGTGCGCCGCGGTGCGTTGATGCGTGTCATGGCAGCAAGGCTACACAAACATCAGACGTTTGAACATCATGTTGTTTGCCTCGCCTTCTACCCACTCAAGTCGCTCCGGTTCGGAGGCGGACGGGCGAGGTGGGGCGACCCAACTTCAGGGGGGCGCTGCGGGGGGCGTGCGTATGGCGCGTCCGCCTGCCACGGCGTGCGGCCCACTGGAGCTGCCGCCGGGCTCAAGATCACTGCGCGGTGCCCGGAACCTGAGGGCGAACCGCCTCCGCGGCACGGAGGAGGCCGGGGGGTCGCGGCGTCACGCGGAGGTGCAGCGCGGCGAGCAGCACGCAGAGTACGGCCATCGTGCACCACGAGGTGGTGGTTCCCGCGCGAGCGAGCAACTGGGTGCCGAGGACGGGGGCCAGCGTTGCGGCGACGCCCCAGCTGGTGCCGAACACGGCCAGGTAGCGGCCGCTTCCGCCGGGCGGGGCGAGGTCGGTGACGAGTGCGTAGACGCGGCCCATGACCAGCAGGTCGCCGAGGCTCCAGACGACCGCCGCGGCGAGCAGCGTCGGCAGCGTGCGGGCCAGGGCGTAACCGGTCAGCCCCGCCGCCAGGAGGAGATGGGCGAGGAAGAGGGCGAGGGGCGTCCTGAGTCTGGACACCCAGGGCAGCTGGATGAGTGGTTGGGCGAGCACGGTGGTCGCCGCTGCGGCGGTGAACAACAGTCCGGCGTCGGCGGCGGGCAAGCCCTGCCGTGCGAGCGCGAGGGGCAGGGTCATCACGGTCTGCTGATGAATCAACGCGTAGGCGGTTCCGGTGGCGAGAACGCCCAGCAGGACGCGGTCCCTCAGCGGCCGCACGGTGATGTCCCCCTGGTCTGCTCCGGGTGGTGCCGGGCGGTCGTGGGGGAGGGCGAGCCGGATGAGCGACGCGCAGGCCAGGCAGGTCGCGGCGTCGATGACGAAGAGCCAGCGCAGATCCCAGCGGCCGACAAGGGCGGCCAGCAGTCCGGCGCCCATGCCGCCCACCGCCAGCGCGGCGCTGAACAGGCTGAACGCGCGCACCCGTTGCGGTTCCGGAACGGACTCGCCGATGATCGCCTGGCTCGGCGGCTCGTAGAGCTCGAAGGCCAGCCCCAGAAGGATCGCGCTGGCGACCGCCCAGGTGAGCGACGCCGAGGCCGCGATGGCCAGTTGGGCCACCGCGCATCCGCAGAGGCCGAGCACGATGGTCGTGCGCCGACCGATCTTGTCGGCCAGTCGTCCGCCGACCAGTCGCGAGGGGATGGTCGCGAGCCCGAAGGTGGCGCTGACCAGCCCGGCGGTGGTCAGGCTGGCGCCGTGGTCGGCGCATATCAACGCGGTGAGAAACGGCAGCGAGAAGGCTCCGAGCCGGTTGACGGTTCGGGCGAGCAGGAGCAGACGGACGGTGCGGGGCAGCGGTTCGGGGCGCAGCACAGCGCCTCCCGTCACTGGTTATTGGTCTATTGTCAGTGACGGACACCGTAGGCAGGCGGAAGGTAACTGGTCAAGTGCTGTTCGACAGTCACATGCGTACCCTGCTCGACGCCTCGGTGGCGCTCGTCAACGCACTGACCGATGGTCAGGCGCGCGGACGTCGCTACCTCGCCCCCGCAGGCGCCGAACAGGTCGGAGCGGTGCGCGCCGCACTCTCCGCGGGGGCAGACCTGAACCTCGACGACGCCAACCGGTTGGCCGACACTGCCCGTGCGCTGCGTACGGTGTTCGAGGCCGTCGCCGACGACCGCCTCGACGACGCGGCTCCCGTCCTCAATACGCTGCTGCGCGAGACCGGCGCCCGCCCCCAGCTGGACCGGGTTCCTGGAGAGCCGTGGCAGGTTCACTTCCATGGCGCCGACGACTCCTATGCGATCGGTTGGAGCGCGGGCTGTGCCACCGGCCTCGCCATGGCTCTCGGCGGCGACTACGCCGGCCGCCTCGGAGTCTGCGCGGCCGCGCGCTGCGACCGGGTCTATGTGGACGTGTCCCGCAACGCGGGTCGCCAGTTCTGCTCGACTGCCTGCCAGAACCGGGTCAAGGCGGCGGCGTTTCGCGCGCGGCAGGCGGGCGAGGGGGCGTGAGACCGCGTTCCCCGCGTCGCGGTGAACCGGGATGCTGCCCACGCTGTTCGCGCCTCGGGGACGCTTCCCGATGCCTGGCCCAGGGACGGTCGACCTCGGCATTCCCCCTCTTCTCCATCAGCTGACCGAGAGGGGGGCCGACGTCGAAGCTCTCCTGCTGCTCCGCCGCAGGCTCAACGGCGGCCCTACCGGCGACCGCTCCACCTCGCGCGCCCGCCCGGGCGGGGTCGGCGTGGCCTGAGCGGACACGGGTCGGCGGGGCTACTCACTTTCCGCCGTGCTCTTCGGCTGCCACGGGTCCGGAACGGGGAGCTCAGCCGGGAGGCGTCTGAGCCGGTGTGGTCGACGGGCTCTCGTCGGGAGAATCGGGCTTGCGCCCCTGGAGCATCGCGCCACGTGAGCGGATGGAGGCGATCGCCTCGGCCAGCTGATCACGCAACAAGTCGGCGGCCGCGGCGGAATCGGCTGGTTTGGTGGCCGGGTCCTGGACGTTTCCTTGACGGTGCTGGTTCATCAGGCGCGCATACCCCGAAGCGGGAACTCCGCACAACCCGACACAGGATTCACACACAGGATCCCGAACACGTACCCCGGCGTCGTGAATCAACCCCTGCGTTCAGTGGTGAATCAACCCCTGCGTTCAACCGGGCAGGCGACCTCAGTCGCCCGTCGGACGGGAACGGCCCGCGCGGTGAGCGAGCCGCTGCGCGTTGACGGTCGGTGGCTGCGGCGGTGCTCGGCTGGATGCGTCCGGCCCAGCGGGCACGCCGGTTCAGGGGGTGTGGTGGATTTCGAGTGCGGCGCGCACGGCCGATTCGAGGGCGCCTTCGATCCAGGCTGGTTTGAGGGAGGTGTGGTCGCCGGCGAAGTGAAGGGGGCCCTCGGGGGTGGCGATGTCGTGGAAGAGCTCGGTGTGCTGACCGGGCAGGAGTACGGATGCCTCGCCGTAGGCGTAGGGGTCGCGTGCCCAGCTCTGGGTGCGTCCGGCTCCGGTGTAGAAGACCTCGATGCGCTGGCCGTAGATCTCCTGGAGTCCGGCCAGGGCGTGGGGGTAGCGGGCTTCGTCGTCGAAGGCGTCCCAGCGCATGGCGTCGTCGGCCCAGGTGTACGAGGCGAGGACGACGCCGCCCCGGCTGCCGGGCACGGGGTGGGAGGGGTTGAAAGTGAACCGGTTGGGGTTGTCGCTGACCGAGCCTCCGCCCAGGCTGCCCACTGGTCCGGGCTGGTCGCGGGAGACCGAGCGGTAAGCGGCGTAGTAGGCACGCTGGTTGTCGGAGAGGCGTTCGCCGGTGACGGAGTCGTGCCGGCCGAGCAGGCTGCCGTCGTCGGGCGCCCGGCCGGTGCGGTAGGAGTCGTAGAGGCGGGGGGCGATGGCGGCGAGTTCACCTTTCCAGTCGTCCTCGCTGAACTCCCACCAGCGGCGGCTGAATTCGAGGACGACCTTGGTGGCGCTGTCGTAGTGCAGTTCGGTGATGGCTCTGCGCTTCCCGTACGACATGAGGGGGGCGGCCTGGATGTGCCGCAGTCCCGAGAACGGGACGGTGATGACGGCGAGGTCCGCGGTGAACTGCTCCCGCACCGGCGCTCCGTCGCGCCCCTCGGACACCGTGTCGACCCACACGTGAGGTCCGGCGGCGCTCACGTGCGGGGTGTCGGTGTGGGGGCGGTCGGGGTGCCAGTACTCGATGCGGGTGACCCGGCGGTCGAAGCGGACACACGGTTCGACCTGCCGCAACAGGGCGTCGGGCAGGGCGGCGGTGCCACCGCGCAGTTCCCAGAAGGTGGTCTGGGGACTGATCAGGGCGGCGTCGAGGAAGCTGTGCAGGAAGGAGAGCGGCAGGCGGGAAGTGATGTCTTCCAGACAGCCGACCAGGTCGATGGTTCCCTCGTCCAGCTTGGCGAACTCGCTCAGGAACCGGCGCATGGACCAGTCGCCGAAGCGCTCGATGACCCGCGCCCACCCGGCGATCATTTCGTCGACCGGCTTGTCCACGCGGCGCCCGTCGGGGCCCAGCGTGCTGAACTCGTCCCGGACCGGGGCCAGTGCATCGCTGAGGATCTTGCTGGAAGGGGTGTTCCACAGCGCGCGGGGAACGCCGAAGGAACGATTCACCCGCTGTGGGTCGCGCGCGTAGTCGGCCCGGCGGACCCGCAGACCGTTGACGTGGATCCAGGTCTGCTGCGCGGGAGTTCCGTCCGGGTGCTCGTCGACCAGGCGGAACTTCTGCCGCGCCACTCCCAGATGGTCGAGAAGCGCCATGACCAGGGGATGGCTCTGCGGAATGCGCATGGCTCCGGCCTCGGCGTACTGGCGCGGGTCGGTGAACGGCTGCTCCGCACGCTCATGACCCCCGGTCCGGAACGTCTTGATCCGTCCGCCCGCACGGTTCCCGTTGGCCTCAAGGAGCGTGACGGTATGCCCCGCGCGCCGCAGCAGCATCGCGGTCACCAGGCCGGCCGGGCCGGCCCCCACCACCAGTACGTTCTTGGGCCGTGCGGCGGAACGGGGAAGACCGCTGCCCACCAGCACCTGCCGGTAGGAGGGCACCAGATCCTGCCCGTCGCTCCCGCGCAGCAGCAGCGCCCGCGCGATCTCCAGGCAGCGCTGGGACAACGAGGCCTCCGTTGGGGGGAGGCGGAGGGCTTCCACGGTCGCGGAAGCCGAGGCGGCGTTGGGTGCGGCTCCAGTGGTGGCAAGAGCGGTCGCCGTCGCCACGGTGGTAGCGGTAAAGCCGCGCCGGGACAGGGAGTTGGGGCGGGAGGGCATCCCGCGCGGTCGAGACGAGTGCATAGCCACACCATGCAGTGCCGCACATCACAGTCCGGGCTTCCCGCTCACGTGCACCCCTGTCTTTAGCCCAAACAGCCCATCCGGTCACGCCCTGGGCCCACTCAAGTGCTCGCCGGGCCGCGTCACGGGGCGGGCCGATCCAGTTCCCGCGTGAAGGGCGCTACGGAGAAGCGTCGAGTTGGTCGAAGCGGGCCAAGGTCTGCCGGTAGGCGTCCGGTTCGATTCCGAGGGGCGGGTTGAAGGAGTGCTGCAGGCTCGATACGAGATACACGCCGAACCCCAGGACGGTCCCCAGCATGATCATCACCAGCATGTGCCGCGGGCCGGCGTTGATGCCGACCAGGGCGGGGAACAGGACGACCAGCAGGGCTGTGGCGATCAGGGCGTAGAAGATCGGGTCCGGAACCGTCCACCGCATGTCGCTGGAGCGCTGATTGCGTGCCGTGGACACCGTGTCCAGAGCCGTCGCGAGCGTGTCCTGCGCGGCTTTCTGCGGGTCGCTGGTTCCCTGCGCGTGTGACGCCGTCAGCCTCGCCCGGTCGAGCATGCCTGAGGCCCGGGTACTCATCTCCTGGTGTCGCATCAGGTCCCACTCCGGTCCGTTCACTTCCGTTACGTAGGCCCTGAGTTGGCGACGCGTCGGCTGCCCCTGGGCCGTGGGCAGTGCACCGGCGGCGACATAGGCGGACTCCAGGCCCCGTGCCTCCTGATAGGTGTGATCGCTTGCGGCATTGCGCTGCTGCCAGGAACTGGCCACCAGGAAAGCCGCCGTCAAGACGAACAGGGCCAATGTCGCGCTCCCGACGAATGCCAGAGCCGGAGCCTCCAGGTGCGCCTTCTTCGATGCCTCGCTGCGCGAAAGCGCCCAGGTAAGTCCCCATGCGGCCGCCGCACCCACGCATGCGCACACAATTCCCACGCCGAACATGTCAGTCCCCTCTTCCGGTTTTCGATGTGCGTGATGCGGAGGTGACGGCCACCAGAAGGGCGGGGAAGAGCACGATCAGCAACGTGAAGAATGCCCAGTCCATCCCCTCCGCCAGCTCACCGGCCCGACCGGCAGGCGTGCGAGCGGCCGCTGCTGTGCCCTGGGGCAACGGCGCCGCCGTCGGCACCGGGGCCACGGCATTGCCCGGCACATTGCCGGCCGGGGCGGCGAGGAACAGGTCCCCCGGCGGCACAGGCACCGGGCCTGGTGGGAAGGGGGGCTGTGCCGCGGCCGGGGGCGCAGGCTGTCCACCGGCCGCCGGGGGAGGTGCCGGGGGCGCAGGCTGTCCACCGGCTGCCGGGAGGGGCGCCGGGGGCGCGGGCGGCGCCCCGGTCGACGCGAGCCCGGGGGCCTGCGCGGGGCGCCGGGCCTGCGTATCGCTACCGGGCGCGCCGAGGGCCGGACGCCGTCTTCCGCTGCCGGACCGGCCCGGTGAGCGGGCGGGCGGGAGCGGCGGGGCAGGCGGCGGCGGAACGACTGCCGGCGGCGGGAGCGGCACGCTGTATTCCGCGGCCGCCTGCGCGGCGAGAGCCAAGGGCGGCAGCAGGGTTCCGGCCGGGGCGACCGCCCGGTCTGCGGTCACTCCCGACACCCGGGCCACCGACTCGTGCCGACCGGGCTGCCCCGGCGCAGGCGCCCAGCACTCCAGCCGCGCTCTGGTCGGCAAACTGCGCGGCAGGCCCATTCCCGAAGCGCACTGCAAAGACGCGGCATTCAGGAGGGGATCCGAAAACTCCAGATGCTCCAGGGGTGCCGGTCCTGCGTATTCAAGAAAATAGGAGAGACGTTTCTGCGACGCGGTCCGGCGGAGGGACAACACCGAGGCGTGGGCGTCGTACCCCGCCACGGCGGAGACACGGGAGGGCCCGTACTCCTCCCATGCCGGGACGCCCGAGGCGGTGGCCCGACCGACGTGCCGTCCCGGCACGGCTCGTACGGACGCCCGGCACACCATCGTCCCCAGCGGCGCCAAGGACGCCCGAGGGCACCGCGCGACGCCCTCCACCGCCTGCCCGTCGAGCACACGCACGTTGCGCAACGCGTATTCAGCGAAATTACGCAGCCGATAGATGCGCACCAGTTCTTGGCCCGCCCTGACTTCGGGACCGGTGGACGGAACACTATTCGTCGAGACCGTCATCCTCAGAGCATCGCTGTCCCCACCTCCCAAAGGCGCCAATCCGAGCAAGCAAACTCCGACACCGGCCAAAGCCACCGCTTTCACGCTGCCGGACCACCTGTGACCGGCATTCATATCGGCATTATCGAA
This sequence comes from Streptomyces sp. NPDC045846, assembly GCF_056431605.1. Taxonomy (NCBI): domain Bacteria; kingdom Bacillati; phylum Actinomycetota; class Actinomycetes; order Kitasatosporales; family Streptomycetaceae; genus Streptomyces; species Streptomyces sp. NPDC045846. The sequence goes on from NZ_JBWKKJ010000005.1 coordinate 305,481, forward strand.
TCCCGCAGAGCAGGCGGACGCCTCGGCGCGCGGAATGCGGAGGGACTGAACCGGCATGATCCGCAAGCGGTTGCCGCGATCTTCAGGAAACGGTTCGCACCGACCGGCCCGAGGCGGCGCATCGTGATGGCCCCGGTTGGCGGCAGACTCGGCATCCTTCCAGCAACCGGCCGAGGCGCTGCCCGCGCCCGGATGGGTTGGCCGAACTGACGCTGTACCAGGCAACGTTCGCCCTGAGCCGGACTCCTGCCTGTCGACGACATCGGCCCCTGGCCATAATCGACCGATGAGTACCCTCGAACGTCCTATGCCGCCCCTGAACGGGGACGAGCGCACCACGCTCGAAGCCTGGCTCGACTTTCATCGCACCACCCTCGCCATGAAGTGCGAGGGCCTCGACGATGAGCAGGCCGCTGTTGCGAGCGTGCCACCGTCCGGCTTCACTCTGACCGGGCTAGTCCAGCACATGGCGGAAGTCGAGCGGAACTGGTTCCGCCGAGTGCTGGCCGGAGAGCGAGTCCCGCCCATCCACGATCCGCAGGCAGACCCGGCCGCTCCCGACGGCGGCTTCGAACTGGCCGAGGGCGCCACCCTGCGCGACGCCCTCTCCACCTGGCGGGGCGAGATCGCCCGCGCCCGCGAACACTGTGCCAACACTGCCCTGACCGACACGGGTCGCTTCATGGGGCAGGACGTCAGCCTTCGCTGGATCTACGTCCACATGATCGAGGAGTACGCCCGCCACAACGGCCACGCGGATCTCCTCCGGGAACGCATCGACGGCGCCACCGGTGTGTGACGCCAGATCACCCGCTGAGTGAGGATCTCTCCTCAAAAGCGAGCCCCCTCACCGCCCGGGGGAGGCCGTTCACCGGGCTGCCCCGCGCTCTCTGTGAGGGGGACCGTCTGTGCCCCGTCCCGGTCCTGGGACCCTGCTGCCGGGTAGTGCGGCAGGCGCGTTAACGTGAGGGAATTCCCAGGTCATGGGCCTACGCCCACCAGGACTCAGAACAACAAGGGGCGGACGGCATGACGGAGATCCTGACCATCGGGGCGCTGTTGGTGCTGCCGACCATCGGACTGGCTTTGCTGCTCGCCCATCTCGTACGGCGGCTGCTGATGATGCGCCGGGTCGTTTTGCACGGTGAGGCCGCGGTGGCCGAGTGCGTCGAGGTCCGGGACGTCGCCTCGAACTCCACTGACATGGATGGCCACCGCTTTCACATCTTCGCCTTCGTGACCCGCGACGGCCGTCGCATCACCTACACCGAGGACGCCGTGGCCTCGTACACCCACGTCGGATACCGGGCCACGGTCCACTACGATCCGGCAGACCCGGCCCGCACGGCCACGATCGGAGGCCGGGACGACCTGGCACCCGTGCTGGTGCCTGGGTGTGCGGCGCTCGGCGTCGGTGCCGTGCTCGCGATCCTCCTGTGGATCGACGTCTCGGTGCTGTTCCCGTAGCGATTCCCGCACCATTTCCCAGGGCTCACCGAGCGATCCGCAGACCGCGCGGCATGTACTACACCACCGCCGACCGCCGGAAAACCTGTGGCAGGGGCGGTCGGCGGTGGTGAGGATCGCGGCATGTCCAACTTCCTGGAGACCGACCGGCTCGTCCTGCGCGCGTTCGCGACGACCGACACCGACCACCTGCTCGCCCTGGACAACGCTCCCGAGGTCATGCGCTTCATCAACGGGGGGCGCCCCACCAGCCGTGAGGCGATCGAGACGCGAGTCCTGCCGCGTCTCCTGCACGATTACCCGTGCTGGGGAACCCGTGGCTACTGGGCCGTGGAAGAAAGGACCACTCGCACCTGGCTGGGTTGGTTCGAATTCCGGCCGGTGGACGAGCACAGCCCCGCAGTGGTCGAACTCGGCTACCGCCTGAACCAGGCGGCGTGGGGGCACGGTTACGCCACGGAAGGATCCAAGGCGCTGATCCACAAGGGGTTCACGGAGCTGGGGGTCGAGAGGGTCACGGCGAACACGATGGCCGTCAACAGCCGTTCCCGCCGCGTCATGGAGAAGTCCGGACTGTCCTTCGTCCGGCACTTCACGGGGGACTGGCCGGAGGCGATCGAGGGCTCGGAGCACGGTGAAGTCGAGTACGAACTCACCCGCGCCGAGTGGGAGCAGGGGTAGGGAGGCGTCAACAGCTCGGACGACAACCCTTGACGGGGTCCGGCCTGCTGGCGGGGTGGTACGGAGAGGTGGTGCGGGTCTGAGAGTGTGGAGGGATGGATATCCGTCGCAGGAACAACGTCACGGTCACCGGCAACCCGAGCGGGCGCACGGTGGTGCTGGCGCACGGGTTCGGGTGCGACCAGAACATGTGGCGGCTCACCGTGCCTGCCCTGGCCCGGGACTACCGGATCGTACTGTTCGACTACGTGGGGTCAGGACGGTCGGAGTTGTCCGCGTTCTCCGAGGACCGCTACGCCACCTTGGACGGCTACGCCCGCGACGTGGTGGAGATATGTGAAGCCCTCGACCTGCGTGAGGCGGTCTTTGTGGGGCACTCCGTGAGCGCGATGATCGGCGTGCTCGCCGCGGACCTGGCTCCGCACCGCATCGGCGCGCTCGTGATGGTCGCTCCCTCCCCGCGCTACATCGACGACGAGGGGTACCGGGGTGGGTTTAGCCCCGATGACATCGAGGAACTCCTCGCGTCGTTGGAGTCGAACTATCTGGGGTGGTCCGCAGCGATGGCACCGGTAATCATGGGGAACGCGGAACGGCCGGAGCTGGGAGAAGAGCTGACGAACAGCTTCTGCGCGACCGATCCGGACATGGCGCGTGTCTTCGCCCGCACCACGTTCCTGTCCGATTCGCGCGACGACCTGAAGGGCGTGCGCGTGCCGACGCTGGTGCTGGAGTGCACCCAGGACGCCATCGCTCCGCGCGAGGTCGGTGCGTACGTCCACCAGGCGATCGAGGGCTCGGAGCTGGTGACTCTCGACGCGACCGGCCACTGCCCCCACCTGTCCGCCCCGGGCGCCACCAACGATGCCATCACCTCGTTCTTGCGGACTCTGGCGTGACGTGCCGCACAGGCGAGCAACCGGATCCGCCCGACCCGCAGGACAGCGGCAACGCACCGACGCCGAACGCGGCGTTCGCGGCCCTGCTGGAGGACAGTGCCGAGGAACTGTACGACCAGGCGCCCTGCGGCTACCTGTCCACCTTGATGGACGGCACCATCGCGAAGATCAACAGCACCCTGCTGAGCTGGCTGGGCATGGAGCGCGAGGCAGTGGTGGGCCGGATGCGGTTCACGGACCTGTTGACGGTGGGCGGCAAGCTGTATCACGAGACGCACTTCGCCCCCCTGCTACAGATGCGCGGCGAGATAAGCGGCATAGCTCTGGAGATCAAGCGAGCCGACGGCACACGCGTACCGGTGCTGGTCTCCTCCGTGGTCAAGCGGGGCGACAGCGGTGAGGCGCTGCTGATCCGCACCACCCTCTTCGACGCGCGCGACCGGCGTGCCTACGAGGAAGAACTCCTGCGCGGCCGACAGGCCGCCGAGGAAGCACGGCGACAGGCGGAAGCGGACCGCGCCCGGCTGCAGGACGCGCTCGCCGTACTGCAGAAGTCACTGCTCCCCGACGTCCTGCCGTCGATCCCCGGCATGGAGGCGGCGGTCTACTACCACACCGCCTCGCCGGACCGGCTCGGCGGCGACTTCTACGACGTCTTCCCCATCGACGGCAAGCGCTACGGTTTCTTTCTCGGGGACGTGTGCGGCAAGGGCCCCCAAGCCGCCGCCGTCACGTCGCTGACCCGCTACACCCTGCGCGCGGCGGCCCTGCACGATCCCGACCCGGTCTCCGTCCTGACCACCCTGAACACGGTGTTGCACGAGCGGTACAACGGGGGTGACCCGCGCTATTGCACCGCCATCTTCGGCGTTCTGGAGCCGGATCCCACGACCGGCGACACTTCGGTGAGCCTGGCCTCGGGCGGACATCCCCCCGCTCTCGTTCTGCGCGCCGACGGCACCGCGGACTTCCTGCCCACCCCGGGCGGCCTCCTCGTCGGCATCCTTCCCTCCGCCCACTTCGCCACCGCCGCCACCACCCTGGAGCAGGGCGACACACTCCTGCTCTACACCGACGGTCTCACCGAGGCTCGTACCGGTGAGAACAGGACTGCCCTCTACGGCGACCAGGCGCTGCGTGCCTTCGCCACCGAGCTTGCCGGCCAGTCACCCCATGCCGTGGTCCAGGCCCTGACCGGCCTCCTGGACGACTTCGGTGACGGCCTCGACGACGACACCGCCTTGCTGGCCCTCGGTATCCCGGCCGCCCCCCGCCAGTAGCCCAACTCACAGACGAAAACAGCAGAATGAACCCGCTGGTTATTACCCTCCACAGCACCACCACCGGCCCTGTGCTCCAGATCGACGGGGACCTCGACTACGCCACCGCACACACTCTGCGCGAGCACCTTCCGGCCCTCGCCCTCCAGCCCGGCCAACGACTCGTCCTGGACCTGAGCGGCCTGCAATTCTGCGATTCGAGCGGCATTACCGCGATGATCGCCGCACACAACCACGCAACGTCCGCTCGCGCCGGGTTCGCCCTCGCCAACGTCCCCGCACGCACCCTCTCCGTGCTCCGGACCGTCGGCCTCGATCAGATCTTCCCGGTCCTCCCCGCAAGCGATACGCCGGACGTATCCTGACCCGACTTCGCGAACTGCGGGAGCAGGGGCGGGAGAAGGGGCCTTGAATCAGGGGACGCATTTGGCGACGCCGACGACTGTGTCTTACTCCTGGTGCAGGAACCGCGCGTTGCGGGACCGCGGCGACGGCTTCCTGGAGGCGTGGTTCCGATATACGGAGGCCGACGCCGCGGCCATTGGGTGCTGGTACCCGGAATCCGGTGCAGGACCCACACGCGCGTGAAGTTCCCCGAACTGGCTTGGACATCGGAGTGGGGGCTCCCCGTCCCAGCAGGACGGGGAGCCCCCACCATGGTGATTACGTGTGCCTGGCTTCTACCAGCGGTACCAGCGTGCACTTCCGCCCTTGGGTCGGGCGACGAACCCGATCAGCCAGGCGATGAGCACGATGACGGCGATCCACCACAGCGCCTTGAGTGCGAAACCCGCGCCGAAGAGGATCAGGGCCAGCAGCAGAACGAGAAGCAGGGGAACCATAGTTATCAACCTCCGAGCAAGCGGATGCCCCGCCGAAGCAGGCTTACACCGTTGTAACGCGACTGTTTAGGAGATTCTCAACCGGGCATTCGTCTTTCCCTTTCCGCTGGTGAAGCGGGTTTGCCGGGTGGTGTTGTCGACAAGAGGGCCGGGTTCTTCAAGGTGATGCGATCTCGCCTGTTTGCGGCGGCGGATGCGGGACATGCGATTCCTTGAGTGCAATACGGCTAATCGTGGTGCAAGAGGAGTTGAGCGCAATGGCAGGCGACGAGAAGACGCAGTCCAAGGTCGAGCAGGCCAAGGGCAAGGTCAAGGAGAAGGCGGGCAGCGCGGTCGGCAACGAGCGCCTGGAGGCCGAAGGCCGCGCCGAGCAGGCCAAGGGCGATGCCCGCGAAGCGAAGGAGAAGGTGAAGGACGTCTTCAAGGACTGACCGGCACCGCTCCGTAGACACGCCCTGGGGGGGGGGGGGGGGGAAAAAGGGGGGGGGGGGGGGGGGAGAGGGGGGAGGGGGGGGGGGGGGAACCGCGGGGGAAGAAGGGAAGAAA